>CAYWNY010000151.1:0-8986 GCA_964459765.1 uncultured Hyphomicrobiales bacterium
GACACCGCTTTGAGCTGCAGCGCGATGTAGGGGATCATGCCGACGATGGCGATCACGGCGACCGTCGCCGCTACCGCCTGGCTCTTGCCGTAGCGGGCGGCGATGAAATCGGCGATCGAGGTGATGTTCTGCGCCTTGGTCAGGCGGACGATCCGGATGATCAGCGGATAGGCCAGCCCGACCATCAGCACCGGCCCGATATAGATGGTGAGGAAGTCGAACCCGGTGCGCGCCGCCACGCCGACCGAGCCGAAGAATGTCCACGATGTGCAATAAATCGCCAGCGACAGCGGGTAGATCAGAAGCCGCGCGCGGTTGCCGCGAAACAGCTCGTGCCGCCGGTCGCCATAGCTCGCGACCAGGAACAAAAAGCCAATATAGGCTAGTGCGATAACGACAACGACCCAGCCCTGCAGCATGGCGTTTCCGAACGTCCCTTGCGCTTTCCCCGGCGCGCTCCTCCGCGCACCTGTTATGTTATCAGACCATCATAATTTGCAGAGGGGGTATTTTTTGAACGACGAATGCCTTCTTAGCCGCCGAATTAGCCGGCACCGCATGCATGGCAGCTAGACGCCGTGATATTTGACGATCTTGCCGGCAGGAGGCACATGGCAGGCCGATGCCGCCCTCCTCCTCGCCGCTCCGAACGCTCGCCGAAACAACCGAGACGCTGATCATTGCACTGGCCGGCGGCGCGGCATTCACGCTGCTCGGCTTTCCCGCCGGTCTGGTCTCGGGCTCGGTCCTTGCGGTGGCCGCCGCCGCTTTGTTGCGGCGGCCGGTCAGAGTGCCGGTCGCCCTGGCGCGGGTTTGCTACATCGTCGTCGGCATCCTGCTCGGCGCCGTGGTCACGCCGCAGACGCTCAAAGGCTTCGCCAGCTGGCCGGCGAGCGTCGGGCTGTTGGTGGTCGCCTCCCTCTGCATGATCGTAGCGACGACGACGTATTTGCGCGTCGTGCATAATTGGGACCCGCTGTCCGCATTGATGGGGGCGAGTCCGGGTTCGATGGCGCAGGTGATCGCGCTGTCCAGCGAGCTAGGCGCCGATCTGCGCGCTGTCGCCGTCGTCCAGACGAGCCGCGTTCTCTTGCTGGCGACCGGAATACCGGGCGGCCTCGCCCTGTTTGGCTACGCCGCGCCGGCGCTGCCGGTGGCGCGGGGAACGGACCCAAGCTCGCTGACCGAGCTGGCCATCGTTGTTGCGGTATCGACCGCGACGGCGTTCGCGCTGTGGCGGCTGCGCTTTCCTGGCGGTCTCCTATTCGGCGCGATGGCCGGATCGAGCGTGTTGCACGGCACCGGTCTGGTGCAGGCGGTGCTGCCGTGGTGGATCGGCAGCGCCAGCGTGGTGGTGCTCGGCGCGGTGATCGGCTCGCGTTTTGCCAATACCGGCTTTCGCCCGCTGCTCGGCTATCTCGGCGCCGCACTGGGATCGTTCGCGGTGTCGCTGTTCGTCGCCACCGCGTTTGCGCTGGTGGTGGCGCATTTTTTTGCGTTCCCGATCGCCAATGTGGCGGTGGCGTTCGCGCCGGGCGCCCAGGACACCATGATGGTGCTGGCGCTCGCACTGCATCTCGATCCGGTTTTTGTCGGCGCGCACCACGTCGCGCGCTTCCTCGTCGTCACCTTCACGGTGGCCATTGCGGCGCGGCGGATCGTGAAGGATAGAGCAGCGGGCCGATCGTCGCAGCCGCAGTAATTCAAAATACCTGGCGCAACCCCGTGTCAGCGAGCGCTATAATAATGATGGTGGTGAAAGTGAGCGTGCCGCGGCAGTCCCAGCACACCCCTGACGCCGCCTTCGACTCCACCCACGACTCCGCCGACCGCACCGCCAACCACCGTGCCGACCGGACCGGCTGCGCGGTCACCGACGGCGGCGCCGTGCTCGGCACCGTCGACAACGCCTTGGGCTTGCGCGCCGAAAGACATCGAAAGCAAGCCAAAAATTCCCGCAACCATGACCAAACGCGTTTTCATAACCCAGCTCCATGTTTCAACGAGAGGCGCCCAGCTCACTCAGATGCGTGCTGCATGCGGCGACATTGAAATGAAATTCTATAATTAAATCCGACTGAAGACTGTTCAATACTGCTCATATCGACTGCCGTGCATGAAATGCCGAACGTCGCGAGATACAAAGACGTATTCAATGACCGATAATTCTCGACTGGCTTTAGGTTCCGAAGTCTCACGACTATGAATGATCGGCGACGCTATCAGATCTGTGGTGGACGATTGGATCGTGATGCGTCGACTTCGTTAGCAGAAGGACCAACATCATCAGCGCAGCGAAGAAGCAAAGCCCGAAGAACCGCCGAACCGAGGGGCGGGGGATGGCATACAAAAGGTGTGAGGGAATACTCACCCACATTCACGCTATTGCTGCGCGGCGCTCAGCGCGGGGGCAAACGTCTTGTCATGATTGACGGTGAGCCATTGCGCGTTATCCGCAAGCTCGTTGAAGCTGCGCTCGAGTCTTCGATATTCACGCACGTCGTCAGGGCCGTCCGCGATCATTCGCAGGTTGTGGTATTCGATCGCTTTGGCGCGATATTGCGCGGCGGTGGACATGCTAAGCCTTTCTGAGAGGTGATCTCCTTCAGTTAATATCTTCAAATCTGTGAAATCGACTCTCGATAAAACAGATACTGGCGATTAAGCCGCACGCGGTCTGTGCAAAATAGCTCACAAAGCTCGGTCAGGCGGCGAAGCGCATCGCGCTCCAACTCACACGCAAACGTGTCCCGCTCAGCGTTGCAACTTTTTGCTCGCTCACCACTTGTTGTTTAGCCTCACAGCAAATTTTTGTTTTGAGCAATAACACAGGAGGGTTACGTGCATCATAAAACACTCATCGCTCTCGTCGCCGCAGTCGCGCTCGGTTGCGTGCCGATGGCGACGACTGCTCTCGCCGCCCACGGCGGAGGCGGCGGTCATGGCGGCGGCGGCGGACATGCCGCAGGCGGACACGCTGCAGGCGGACATGCTGGCGGCGGACATGCAGGCTATGCTCGTGGCGGCGGACATGCCGGCTACGCACGTGGCGGTGGTGGCGGCGGCTACTACGTTGGCGGCGGACCGATCTATGACAGCTGCGGCGGCTATTACGGCCCTGGCTATGGTCCCGGCTATGGCTGCCCGGGCTACGGCGTTCCGATTGTCGGCGGTATAATCAATGGCGTCTTGGGCGGCTACGGCCCCTTCTGACGTCCCTGCGTGCATCAACCATGGCGGCCGCCCATGCGGCCGCCCGCGCGCTACCGCGATGTGATGGAGGATGGCTTCGTCACCCCGCATCACTCGGCTACCGCGGATCACTTCAGTCGTGGACTTTTCGAAAACGACTGGGCTGCGTCGCCATTTGTGTTGCTTAAATCGCAACCAAAATCCTCATAGACAATTAGCGACGTACGGCGATCGACGGTTCGGGTGGGAACGGCTTGCGATATGCTGCCTGTTTCGGTTTCGATCCGGTGCCGCTTAATCAAGGCAATAAAAGGCGAGGATTGATTTTCCGAAATATGGAGAAACGCAATGGCGCAGGAACGCCTCCAATCGTCGGCGGCCGATGCAATTCGCGACCGCTATCATGCGCTATTTACCAACGCCTTCGCGCCGCACGTTCGTTATGAGCAAATGCCGGGCGCCGACGAACGCATAGCCTACGCCGCGGAATTCGCCGCGTATCGGCTTGGGCAGATCGACGAGAAACTTGGACGCCTCATAGATTTGTTGGAGCGAAAAGCCGGCCAGGAACTGTAGACAGGAATTCGCCATGGCAGTTCTTCGAAAAAATCCCAATCTCGATACTTGGGTGAACTGTCCGTCATGTTTGCGCGAAATCGCCGTTTCGACCACATCGCGCTTGCCAGCGGAATTTTCAGTGGTGTGCCCGAACTGTGGGCAGCGAAAGGTCCACCGGGCGGCCGAGGTTCACGAACGGGAACAGGGCTCGCAGACCGCGGAAACGTCCGATGAAACGGGCCAGTTCGGGCAAGGGAAGTTACCACAGCAAACATCGCGGCTGAGCGAATGGGCGTCGTGGCTGCTGCAGTAAATCTTGTAAAGGGCAAGTGACGCCCGCGCCCAGCGATGCACTCGACTTCGAATGACTTCTCCACCCTCGCGCGCGCCAATTGCCGTCCATACCGGCGACCAAAGCTAATTCTTGGCTTTGATTTGCGGCTGATCGTGAAGAACGATGTTCAACAACGAGCTGTGGACTTCGATACCGCCCTCGACGCCGCCGTCGTATTCGATGAAGCCGAGTTTTCTGAATTTGTTCATGAAGAAACTGACGCGCGATCGCGTCGTTCCGATCATCTCCGCGAGCGTTTCCTGGCTGATCTTCGCGATCACCGGCTCGGGCGCCAAGTCCTTGCCGAAATTCGCCAACAGCAGCAGCAATCGGGCAAGCCGCTTCTCGCTCGAATTGAACAGCTGATCGACCAGGTCGGCTTCGACGCGGATGCTCCGGCCCAGAAGATGGGCAATGAACAACTCGGAGAATGCCGGCTCTTCGTGGATGACCTTGATAATAGCCGTTTTTTCCAATCGCGCGATGACGGCATCGGTCATGGCCGTGACCGTCGCTATCCGTTGCGCCTGCCCCGCCAGGCATCCCTCGCCGAAGAAATCGTCCATGCCGAGGATGGCGATGACCGCTTCCTTGCCCTGCTCGGATACGACGGTGAGCTTGGCCTTCCCCTTCTGGATGTAGAAAACCGCGTCGCCTGGATCCCCCTGCGAAAAGACGACCTGGCCTTTGCGGTATTTTGCGATGCTGCGACCGTTGCCGACACGGGCGAGGAAGGATTTTGTATCGAATGAGTGCGGATGCTTGGTCGCCATGGCGTAACTTTCTATGCCAACCATAAGCTCTTTCCGTGAAGAAAGAAATCGCCGTTTCTGCCCTCCGAAAGTTACTTTGACGCCACCACTTGCACTGAGATGCAGCGGTTCCACCAATGTGAGCAATCTTGCTCAGAAGTGCGTCGATCCGAACGTTATACGTAACAATGCGCGCACGGCCGGTCGAATGGCGAGCCGATGCCATAAATCCAATCAAAGGCCGCGTTCGGCGCGTCATGTCCCTGGACCTTTAGCTGACCCGGACAAGGAAACCGATTTATGTCCTTTGATCTTTTCATGAATGATACCTGTCCGAAGTGTCGCAAACCGATAAAGCTTGCCGGCATCGAGCCACATCCAAGTCGCCGCGACCTTGCCGTCCATAAGTTCCAGTGCGCGAGCTGCGGCGCTACGAAGATCAAAATTCTTTTTCGCAGACCGAGCGAAGTGGCCGCCTGACCTGCAGCCGACTCGGCGGCGGTTCGACTAACGGACGCTCCGAATTTGGTCGGCACCGCAGGTGGGAAATATGATGATTGTTCTTGGTGCGCTGGTGGTGATCGGCGTCTTTGTCTTTTGGTGCGATCTCACGGATTCGTGGAGCACGGTGTTCCGTCGAACTTTCGGCGCCCTGCCTCGCCCCGTGCCAATTAAAAATTTAAAACCCAGGAATGAGCAATCTTGATCGGCTTTCGCCCGGATATCGGCGTCCAGTGACCGTCGTATCAAATTGGAGACTGAACATGAAAAGCCCTGCCCGAAACTCTTTGCTGGTCACCGTCGCCACCGCCGCACTCGTCGTAGGAGCTGGATTGGCGTTCGCGCAAGACAGCAAAGAAAACCGCGAGGCGCCGGGCGCCAATACGCATGAGCAGAAGGCCCCGGGCGGCAAAATGGATCAACACCCGGACAGTATGCGGCAGAAGTCGCCGGCGCCAACCGCGCGGGCGCCTATCAAGGAGGAGAAGCCGGCTGCGGACGCCCAAGCGCCAGCCTCAAAGCCTGAGTCCACGGGATCGGGAAGCATCGGGCGAACTTCAGAGGCGCCGAACCCTCACGCGTCTCCGGCCACGGCGGCAGCCGACACGAAGTCGAGCGCACCGGCCGCGCTATCGACCGAGCAGCATGTGAAAATTCGAGACACGCTGCGGGGTGGGACGGCCGAACACCTCACCAACGTTCAGTTCTCGACCGCGGTCGGCGAGGTCGTACCGGGCAGCGTTCGCCTCTATGTTTTGCCGATTTCGATCATTGAGTACGCCCCGCAATATCGCGACTACGAATACATCCTGGTCGGCGATGAAATTCTTATCGTCGATCCCCGCACTTTGACAATCGTAGCGGTGATCGCGGCCTAGGTTTGAAGCATAAATCGTCTTAGCCAAGCAATGAGGGTGGCGCACCCCATCCTCATTGTTCATCAGCCGCGACCGCGATTCGTGACGATGGCGCAACCGCGTCAACAAGCTGTTTGATGACTTAGGAGGAGAAAAAGATGCACATCTCGGGTGAAAGTATCCTGATCATCTTGTTAGTTGGCCTCGTTGCCGGATGGCTGGCCGGACAAATCGTGCAAGGCACTGGCTTCGGAGTCATAGGCGACCTTCTCATAGGAATCGCGGGCGCGTTCATTGGCGATTGGCTCCTTCCCCAACTCGGCCTTCATCTCGGCACGGGTATTGTCTTGGCGATCATCAACGCTACGATCGGAGCGTTGGTCCTGTTGCTGGTCATCAGGCTCATTCATGGCGGTGGTGGATGGCGAAGAAGCTGGAGCGGCAATTGGGGACGACGTTGGTAGCTGGCGCGAATATCAAATCAATGAGCATGAAACGATCGCGGTCGGAACCGCCGTGGAGTTGTCGCGAATCTCTGCGTACAGCGTGCGGTGATCCCAGGAGAACGCAATGCGGTTGATCCTACTCTTGATTATTCTTGTTCTTCTTTTTGGCGGCGGCGGTTTGTATTTGGGACCGCCCTACCACTACTTTGGCGGCGGCATCGGCACGCTATTGGTGATCGTTATCATAGTCCTTCTGGTGACGTGACCGGTCGCACGTTTCAGCAAGAGCAGGCCGTGTTCGCAACCCTGCAAACATCCAAGCGCCGCACTATATAAGGTAGATGATTGAGATCGTCGAAAGAGTTCATTTTGCCGACAACCAAACGCTCGTCCGTTCGAGCACGGCGTTCATGCTTGTCCTGATCGGCGGCGGCTTGGCGGCGTGCTTCGTCGGTGCATTGACGTATGACGTCGGTCGATTGTTCTTTGCTTGGTAAGCTCGTCCAGGTCTACTGAAGAAGCCTCGGCGGCAACGACCGATGGACGACTAGAGATTTCACCGGGCCGCAGCGGTCGCATAGAAATCCATGGATCTCAAAATTAGCGTGCAGAGGGTGGGGCTCGATCTCTGAAAGAACGGTCTCGGCGCTGCATACCGGGCACGGGTTAAGCGGCTTGAGCACAAGCGAAGCCGGAGCCGCGTGTACTTTCCGCTTGCCTCGTGCTCGTGAAGTCATACGCACTCGCGAGCGCTTGTATTGGATCACGGAAGCGCTTGAGAGTTACAGTCTGAGCCACGGTTTTTGCTGAATCTGTATAAAAGGGCTCACTTCGAATATAATCAAAATTGCGCACACTTTCAGAACTGAGCAATCTGATACAGATGCACAGAGCAGGTCGGCTCAAGGTTGTCGGGCCAGGCGCTTTAGCACCCCCCGACGCCCCAAGGCGCCCGTGCTTGTATGCGTGCTAAAAGGCCCCAGCGAGGTCCCCGCCTTGCAGGGGCCTCTCTCTTTGAAGCGGATTTTCGAACGCGGTCGTTAGCTTCGAAAACAGGGAAGCGCGGGGCACCCCACGTCCGGCTTGCTTACTTCACCTTTAGGTTTTCTGCCGACGTCTTGCCCTTGTTTGCAACCTCTTCGTACTGGACCTGCTGGCCTTCGTTGAGGGTCGACAGACCGGCCCTCTCTACCGCCGAGATATGGACGAAAACGTCCTTGCCGCCGCCTTGCGGCTGAATGAACCCATAACCTTTGGTCGGGTTGAACCACTTCACGATACCGGTCGCCATCGCATGCAGTCTCCATGTTGGAGATTGCATGATACAGGCGCGCCGAACCGAATCCAAGACGTTGCCGGCGGGCAAGGGCCGACGGCCCCCGGCGCCACCGCGTCACTCAACGTGACGCATCGATGTGGCTTAAGTTGAGGTCAAAGCGGCCGAAAATGACCCATTTTCAGACTTCGCGGGTGCTATCGAGCGCAGGCATTATTGCCGGCGAACTCCTGCTCAGCCGCGAAGACATCGGCAACAGTCGGCAATCCGGCCTCGTTGCCGAGGTGTTGGATTTTGTATGCGGCAGCGGCACGTCCGAATTGAAAATGCTCCTCCCAGCGCTTCGCCGGGTCGGCAAGGTAAGAGTAGACGTACGCCCCGTGGAACACATCACCCGCCCCACTCGTATCGAGAACCCGGTTTGGCGGTACTGCCAGAGCCGGAAGCGATCGGACCGTGCCCGTCTCGTCGTACCAGATTAGTCCACGCTCTCCGAGCGTCACGCCACCGATGCTACAGCCTCGAGTCTTGAGATAGTCGAGCATTCTTGCCGGCTCAAAACCCATCTGCTCACAAAGCCGTTCGGATACAATCGCAACATCGATAAAGGCAAGGAGCTCATGCGTGTTTGATCGCAATCCGCCGCCGTCAAGCGAAGTAAGTATCCCGACTTCACGAGCGCGCGTGGCATGATGCAACGCTGCATCGGCCTGGTGGCCGTCCAAATGAAGCGCCCGGAAGCCGGAAAGGTCTAGGCGCGGGAAGGCGTCGAGATAATCGTCGTTGCGACAGCGGATGATGGCCCGTTTGCCATCGTTCGGCATGATAAACGATAGCGACGACATTCTAACCTTCCGCGGATGGACTAAAATTCCATACTTCGCGGCCATATCCAGGAACATGCGACCGAGCCAGTCGTCGGCGACCGTCGCGAGCAGTTCGGGCACATTTCCCAATTTTGCGCAGCAGAATGCGGCCGTGACCGCGTTGCCGCCGAACGAGATGGCGTAATCCGACGCGACATGCTTCTCGTCTCCGTTCGGCATCCGATCGGTCAAGAAAGTCACGTC
>CAYWNY010000152.1:0-8902 GCA_964459765.1 uncultured Hyphomicrobiales bacterium
CGCAGCGGACGACGGCGCCGACATCATTCTGCGCGGCGGGACGATCCGTCCGCTGCCGGGCGCGCCGGTCTGCTCGGCGCTGGCGATCAAGGGCGGCACCGTGCTTGCGGTTGGCGACGAGAGCGCGTTGTTGGGCCTCAAGACGCGCCACACCAAGGTCGTTGATCTTGGCGGCCGCACGCTCCTTCCGGGCCTCATCGATCCGCACTGCCACACGCTCCTCGCCGCGCTGATCTTCGAACTGCTCGACGACGTCGGCTACGCTAGATATCCGACCCGTGAAAAAGTCGTAGCGCATCTGAAAGAGGTCGCGGCGAGCACGCCGAAAGGTCAATGGATCGTCGGCTCCAATTTCGACAACCTTCTGCAAGGCGGAGATTTCACGCGGGCGGAACTGGACGCGATCTCGACCGACCATCCGATTTTCGTCTGGTACACCAATGGGCATGACGCCTGCGTCAACGGCGAAGCGCTCAAAATCGCGGGAATCCCCGACGACGTAGGCGATCTACCGGGCGGCGGTCATTTCGGCCGGGCCGCCGACGGCAAGCTCAATGGCCTGGTTTACGAGGAAAGCGCGATGCTCAAATTCGCGGTCCATTTCCTCGGCAAGATCACGCCCGAAGCCGCGGCCAAGGCGGTCACCGATTATTCGGCGCACATGGGTTCGGTCGGCAACACGATGCTGCACGAGCCCGGCACGATCCGGGCGGTCTGGATCGAGCAGTTCGCAAAGCTCTCGAATACGCTTGCCTGCCGCACCAGCGCCAGCGTGATGTTCGACGACATGAAGGGCCTGACGCCCTGGCGCAGCCTCGGCCTCGGAGCAAAAGGCACGACCGTCGCCAATTCCAAGTTCTCGCTTTACGGCGTGAAGATCGTCGGCGACGGCTCCAACCAGACGGAGACCGGGGCGCAGACCAAGCCCTATCTGAACGCGACCGCCATCGGTTCGCCGAACGTCGACGCGGGCCAAATGAAGCAGATGGTCGCCGAAGTTAAGGCCTTCGGCATGCCGGTGCTGATCCACTGCAATGGCGATTACACGGTCGACATTGCGCTCGACGCGATTGAGGCGGCCTACGCAGGCTCGACCGAGCAAGGCGTCAACCGCATCGAGCATTCGACGATGGCGCGTCCCGACCAGATTCTACGCATGAAGAAGCTCAACGTGCAGCCGAGCTTCCTGATGAATCACGTGCGCTTCTACGGCGCCGCCTATCGCGACCAGATTTTCGGTCCTGAACGCGCAGCCTTCATGGACCCCGCTGGCGCCTGCGTGAAAGCGGGCTTGCCGTTTACGCTGCACACCGACGGGCCCTGCTCGCCGCCTGGGCCGCTGGCGCTCATCAGTACGGCGGTGACGCGCCGCTGCGTCATCGACAATTCGGTGGTTGGTCCCGATCAGGCCGTGTCGCTTGACGAGGCGATCCGCGCGGTGACGATCGACGCCGCCCGCCAGCTCGGGCAGGGCGACCGCCTCGGCTCGCTCGAAAAGGGCAAGGAAGCGGATTTCACGATCCTGGAAAGCGATCCCTACAAGGTGAGCCCGGATGCGATCGCCGACATCAAGGTCAGCGAGACGTGGGTGGCGGGGGAAGGGAAATTCGCGGCCTAGTCTCGGCTTCGCCTGCATTGTGTCACATGACATTTGAGTGACGCGCGGATAGACGGCGCATTCACCATTTGGGTGCAAGCTCACCGGATTTGGGGGCGCGTTCCGCCTCGTTCAAACCGAGTCATCCGTTCTCCGAGGCGGGACAATGAATGTCCTTGTCTTTGCGTCGCGCAAAGGCGGTTCAGGCAAAAGCACGTTAGCAGTGCTGCTCGCTGCGCACGTGTACAAACTCGACCAGCCGTGCCTGCTCATCGATGACGATCCGCAAGGCTCGCTGACGCTCTGGAACGAATTGCGCGAGGATGCCGCGCTGCCGATAAAAATCGTCAAGCGTCACATCGCCGACGTGTTGAAGAAGGCCAAGCGCCGCGGCGTCGAATGGGTGTTCATCGACACACCGCCCAACGCCTCGGCCTGCGTGATCGAAGCGATCGAGGCCGCGACGCTCGCCGTTATTCCGTGCCGGCCCGGCTTGTTCGATATCGATGCGGTTCAGGAAACCATCGCGCTTTCGCGGGCCGCGCGCACGCCCTATGCGGTCGTACTCAACGGCGCCGCGGCAAAGCGTGATGGGGTCGAGTCGCCGGCGGTGTGTGCCGCCCGTCAATGCCTCGGCGGACTTGGGGTGCCGGTGTGGGGCGGGCAGGTCACTCATCGGGCAAGCTTTGCGCTCAACCTCACCCGCGGCGAAGGCGCGCAAAACTTCGACGCCGATGCTGGATCGGCCGCGGAAATCGCGCGCTTGTGGTCGGCCATCGAGAAATCGGTGGCGGTCATCAACGGCGCCAGCGACAAAGCGGCGATGCACCGTTTCGCGGCTGAGTGCATGATCCGGAAAAGTGGAGGCCGGTTTTCCGAAAAGATCATGTACCAGCAAAAAATCGGGCAGGCCGTGCACTTATAGATCCGGCTAGTGTACGGCGCTTGCGTACTCAGAGGCATCGGTGAAGGTACTCGTCTATGGCGCAGGCGTCATTGGGACGCTCTATGCGGCCAGACTCCAGGATGGTGGCAATCGCGTTACTGTCGTTGCGCGTGGTCAGCGGCTCACGGATATCCGCCATTATGGTTTGGTGCTTGAAGACGTCGTTGGTCACAGTCGCTCGACGACTCGCGTGGATACCATCGAGCGGCTCGGCCCCAACGATCAATTCGATGCCGCACTCATTGCGGTGAGACGCGACCAGGTGGCAAGCGTCGTGCCGGAGCTTACCGCAAATCGTCACATCCCTACATTGATCTTTATGCTGAACAATCCCACAGGCTCAAGCGATCTTGCTCAAACGCTCGGCCGCGATCGGGTTCTGTTCGGTTTCCAGGAGCGGGCGGCACGCGCGATGGCCACCTTTGTGCGCTATGTAATGATCGCGCAACAGCCAACAACGTTAGGCGAATTGAACGGACGACGAACCGCGCGCCTGCGTAACTTGGCGGAAACATTTCGTCAGTGCGGATTTCCGACGACGACATCTCGCAACATGGATGGGTGGCTAAAGGCGCACGCTTTCTTCGTGACTGCCATCAGCGGCGCGATCTATATGTCTGGAGGCGACTGCCATCGACTGTCCGACGATAAAGCGACCGCGACGCTAATGGCGAAGGGCGTGCGGGAGGGATATTCCGCGGTGCGGGCGCTTGGGTTCAGCGTAGAACCCTTCGCATTGAGGGTGCTTTTCACTTGGCTGCCGCCGGCGTTCGCCGTTTACTACTGGCGCCGCTTTTTTGCCTCCGAGATGGCTGCCTACGTGTTTGGGCGCCATGCTCGTGCCGTTTCACAGGAGATGCGCGAACTAGCGAACGACTGTCGCTTCCTGTTGGAAGAGAGCGGTATCGAGGCTCCTGCGCTCCGACGGCTTTACAGCGCGATCGACGCTTATGTGGCGTGAACGGCACGGCGTTAATTGAGTCCGCGCCCCAGATCTTGGTCCGATCTAGCTGATCGGATCAAGGTTCTTAGGCGACGCGTGCCTTGGGTGATTTGGTCGCGCCGTCGGCCTCGGGATCGCTCTCGCAGATCACTCGATTGCGGCCTGAGCGCTTGGCGGCGTAGAGGCACTCGTCGGCGCGCTCGATCAGCGGCTGCTGGGCATCGTCGGGCCGCAGCATCGCCACGCCGATCGAGATGGTGATGCGGCCAAGCCGCTCGCCGCTCGAGCGTTTCATCAGTTCCTTGGTCATCACCGCGCGGCGGATGTGATCGGCGACCGTCATCGCCTGCGCCAGCGCCGTCTTCGGCAGCGCTACGGCGAATTCTTCGCCGCCGTAGCGCGCCGCGATGTCCTGGCCCTTGACGTTCTGCTTCACCGACATGGCAACGAGGCGGAGCACCTGATCGCCGGTCAGATGGCCGTATTTGTCGTTGAATGCCTTGAAGTGATCGACGTCGCACATCAACAGCGCCAGCGGCTGGCCGGTTTCTTGCGCGGCGGCAATCCCCCGGCGCAGCTCGGTGTCGAAGAATTTGCGGTTGGCGAGCGTGGTCAGCGGATCGGTCAGGCTTTCGGTCCGCACGGTTTCCAGATTTTGCTGCAGCTGCTCGATCTCCTCCCGCGATGCGGACAGGCGCGCTTCGAGCTTCTTGTTGTTGCTTTCCATTTCCGTGGCGCCGGCCACCAACCGCTCGATCACCGTGCGCAGCACGGCGCCATCGCTGGCGCCTTTGAGCTTTTCGTTGACCTCGGCGAGGCTCGCCGAGTAATTGGTCGCCGACCCGGCGGCGGCGCTGATCATTTCCAGTACTTGCTTGATCTCGTCGGCCATGCGCGAGCCGACGGTCTCGAGCCGCTCGCTGGCGCGCGTCGGCGACAGGAAGGTCGCGTAGATTTGATCGATATCCGCGTCGGAGAGCGAGCCCCGCTGCGCCAAAATTTCGTTGATGGTGCGGTTGAGTTCTTGGTTATAGCCCGTGGCGTATTGGTACCAGATCTCGAAATTACGCGGCACCGCGGCCTGGCCGAGGGCCTTTATCTGTCCGAGAGCAATCTCGGCGAAGGCAAGTGTACGTTCGTGCTCGTCGGGCACGGCCATGAAGAGCCTCCGGGGCGCCTTAAGAAAAATCCGAATTCCAAAATCTCGGCAGCGAGGAGCTGCCTTGGACGCGCAAAAGCTAGGAGAAAGCCGTGAAGGACCGGTAAATGCCGCCGGGGCGGTGGCGGCAAATTCGCCGCGTGGCAGAAAAATCGGCGGAAACTTACGCCTTGACTGGGACCGGCCTCAGCAGAAAGGCCGGCAGATGTGAAGTATCCGCATCGTCGGCGCGGGGCCGGTTGCCTTGCGGGGAGCGTTGCGGGATGCGTGCGATCGACGGCGAAGCCGCCGGCCGATGCGGCGCCCGGTTGCCGTCGCGCTCCCGGCGGCGCGGCCGCGGCGCGTTTTGCTGCGGCGCTGCTCGCGGGCCGTCTTGCGGCGCTGCCACCGGCGTGGCGTCTTGCGCCATCCAGGGAATCACGCTGCCAGTCAGCTTTTCGATCGCGGCGACGGCCTTGGCATCGTTTGAGCCGGCGACGATCGTGATCGCGGTGCCGGTGCGGCCGGCGCGACCGGTCCGTCCGATGCGGTGCACGTAATCGTCGGGATGCAACGGTACGTCGAAGTTATAGACGTGGCCGACGTCCGGGATATCGAGGCCGCGGGCCGCGACGTCTGACGCAACCAGCAAGGTGACCTCGCCTCTGCGGAACTGTTCGAGTGCTGCCGTGCGCGCCGGCTGGTCCATGTCACCGTGCAACGCCTGCACCGAGAGGCCGTGCCGCAGGAGCGAACGATGGAGCGTAGCGACGTCGCGCTTGCGGTTGCAGAAGATGATCGCGTTCTTCAGTCCGTCGGCCGCACGGATCAGGCGGCGCAACGTCTCG
This sequence comes from uncultured Hyphomicrobiales bacterium, assembly GCA_964459765.1. Classification (GTDB taxonomy): domain Bacteria; phylum Pseudomonadota; class Alphaproteobacteria; order Rhizobiales; family Xanthobacteraceae; genus BOG-931. Next base: position 5,473 of record CAYWNY010000152.1, read on the forward strand.
CGCTTTTCGTGCGGCTCACGCCCAGACTTGGCAAGAAATTGGCTGGTGTTGGCGACGGTGGTCGCCGGCTTGGACACTTCGACGCGCACCGGATTGTGCAGGAACTGCTCGGTGATGCGCCGGATCTCCGGCGGCATGGTGGCAGTGAAGAACAGGGTTTGGCGGGTGAAGGGAACAAGCTTGCAGATGCGTTCGATGTCGGGGATGAAGCCCATATCGAGCATACGGTCGGCTTCGTCGATGACCAGAAGCTCGACGCCGTTGAGCAACAACCGTCCGCGCTCGTTATGGTCGAGCAGCCGACCCGGCGTGGCGATCAGCACATCGACGCCGCGGGTAAGCTTGGCGTCCTGATCGCCGAACGAAACGCCGCCGATGATGAGCGCGACGTTAAGCTTGTGGTTGGCGCCGTATTTGATGAAGCTTTCTTCGACCTGCGCCGCGAGTTCGCGCGTCGGCTCGAGGATGAGCGTGCGCGGCATGCGGGCGCGGGCCCGGCCTTGCTCCAGCATGGTCAGCATCGGCAGCACGAAGGCGGCCGTCTTGCCGGTGCCGGTCTGCGCGATGCCGAGCACGTCGCGCCGCGCCAGCACGTGTGGTATCGCTTGATCCTGGATCGGGGTAGGAGCTTTGTAACCAGCCGTCGCAACGGCGGAGAGCACTTTGTCGGACAAGCCGAGATGTGAGAAGGGCATGAAACCTCAAGGGGCCCGGCGACGGTTCGTATCCTAATTTCGCGGGAGCCCAGCCATTTGCACGCGGATGACGCGTATCGTCGAATCCCAGCCGTGCTTTCGTTGCCCGGAACATAGGTGCGAACCGGCGAAAGTCAACCTGCCGTCCTGCCGTAAGTTAAAATGATTGCTTGATTTTCCTCGCAGCTCCGTCACGGAAACGAAACACAGCCAAAGACCAGCCAAAGCCCAGCCATGTCCGAATCGTCATCGCCAAGTCTTTCGTCGCCGAGCCTATCTTCGGAAAGCCTGCCGGTCGTGCTTGTTCCCGGACTGTCGTGCTCGGCGCGGCTATATGCCGAGCAAATCCCGGTTCTGTGGCGGTTCGGCCCGGTCACGGTCGCCGATCACACCCGCGACGACACGATCGCCGCCATCGCTCGGCGGATTTTGTCTGTCGCACCGCCGCGCTTTGCACTCGCCGGCCTGTCGATGGGCGGCTACATCGCCTTTGAGATCGTGCGCCAAGCGCCCGAGCGCGTGGTAAAACTCGCGCTCCTCGACACTGCCGCCGGCCCGGAGACGCCGCAGCAGACCGAAGTTCGGCTCAAGCGCATCGAGATGACCACGGCTGGGCGTTTTGCCGAGGCACAGGCGCAGCTCTACCCGTTGATGGTCCATCACGACCGGCACGAGGACGCAGACCTCAAGCACGCGGTGGCGTTGATGGGCGAAGAAACCGGGCCTGACGTCTTCATTCGCCAGCAAGGCGCCATCATGGGGCGGGCGGATTCGCGGCCGACCTTGGCGACCATCAAATGTCCGACGCTGGTCGTCGTCGGCGACGCGGACCAGCTCACGCCGCCGGCGGCAGCGCAGGAAATCGCGGCGGGAATTTCCGGCGCGCGGCTCGTCGTCATCCCGCAGTCCGGCCACCTCTCGACCATGGAGCGGCCGGACGCGGTCAACGCGGCGCTGGTCGCGTGGATGAAGGGGTAGCCATCATTCCAAGATTGCCGCGAAGTGGCAAGTCCGGAATCCATAACCACAGGTCAGCGAATGTGAGGATCAAACATCCAGCGCTGTCTCGTCGGCGAACTCCGCGCGCTCCGTGATGAAGGCAAAGCGCGCCTCCGGCTTGGTGCCCATCAAGCGCTCGACCGATCTCTCGGTGTCCTTGGCCGCATCGGGGAGGAGGGTGACGCGCAAGAGGGTGCGCTTCTTCGGGTCCATGGTGGTTTCTTTGAGCTGCGCCGCCATCATCTCGCCCAAACCTTTGAACCGGCTCACTTCCACCTTGGCGTTGGCGTGAAATTCTTTTTTCAAAATCTCGTCGCGGTGTTTGTCGTCGCGGGCGTAAAAAACCTTGCCGCCGTGGCTTAAGCGATAGAGCGGCGGCACCGCCAGATAAAGGTGGCCGTTATCGATCAGCCCGCGCATCTCGCGATAGAAGAACGTGATCAGCAGCGAAGCGATGTGGGCGCCGTCGACGTCGGCGTCGGTCATGATGATGACGCGGCCGTAGCGCAATTGCTCGTCGCGATAATGGGCGCCGGTACTGCAGCCGAGCGCTTGGGCGAGATCCGCAAGCTGCTGGTTCTGCGCGAGCTTGTCCTTGCCGGCCGAGGCGACGTTCAAGATTTTGCCGCGCAGCGGCAGGATCGCCTGCGTGGCGCGGTCACGCGCAGTTTTGGCGGAGCCGCCGGCGCTATCGCCTTCGACCACGAACAGCTCCGAGCCTTCGGCGGCGGAGTTGGTGCAGTCGGCGAGCTTTCCCGGCAGCCGCAATTTGCGCACCGCGCTCTTGCGCGCGATGTCTTTCTCAACGCGGCGGCGCAGGCGCTCCTCGGCGCGCTCGACGACAAAGTCGAGGAGCTTGTTGGCTTGGAGCGGATTGCCGGCGAGCCAATGGTCGAACGGATCCTTGATGGCCTGCTCGACGATCCTTTGCGCTTCGGCGGTGGCGAGCCGGTCTTTGGTCTGGCCCTGGAATTCCGGCTCGCGGATGAATACCGAGAGCATGGCGCCCGCGCCGGTCATGAGGTCATCCGAGGTGATCGCCGCGGCGCGCTTGCCTTGGCCGACCCGCTCGGCATGGTCCTTCAAGCCGCGGGTGAGCGCCGTGCGCAGGCCGGATTCATGTGTGCCGCCGTCCGGCGTCGGGATGGTGTTGCAATACGAATTGAGAAAGCCGTCGGCGTCGGCGGTCCATGCCACCGCCCATTGCGCGCCGCCGTGCGTGCCGGTCTTGCCGGCGCTGCCGGTAAAGACGTCGGGGTGTACCAGCGTGGCGCCGGCCAGCGTTTCCGACAGATAATCCTTTAAACCTTCCTCGAAGTGGAAGGTCGCCTGTTCCGGCACGTCTTCGACGCCGCGCAGAAGTTCCTTGGCGCACGACCAGCGGATTTCAACGCCGCCGAACAGATACGCCTTGGAGCGCGTCATCTTGAAGACGCGCTCGGGCTTGAAGTGGGCCTTGGCGCCGAAAATTTCCGGATCGGGACGGAAGCGCACCTTGGTGCCGCGCCGGTTCGGCGCCTTGCCGGCTTCCTGCAATTTGCCTTTCGGCTTGCCGCGCTCGAACGCCATCCGATAAAGCTTCTGCCCGCGAGCGACTTCGACTTCCATGCGCTCGGAGAGCGCGTTCGCGACCGACACGCCGACGCCGTGGAGGCCGCCGGAGGTTTCGTAGACTTCGGAGTCGAATTTGCCGCCGGCGTGCAGCGTGCACATGATCACTTCCAGCGCCGACTTGT
>CAYWNY010000153.1:0-8831 GCA_964459765.1 uncultured Hyphomicrobiales bacterium
GGCACCATGGCGGCCAACGGCTCGGGGCTGCAGCTCTCGACCGTGCGCAATATCGCGCTTGCCTGGGTGCTGACGCTTCCGGCGGCAATGGGGATCTCCGGCTTCCTGTACTGGGCATTCGCGTCGATCTTCTAAGCGGCGCACAAGCGAAACGCCGTCAATCGATCAAGGGCGCCGGAGCGATCCGGCGCCCTTAGTCTTTCGCGGCGCCTGGTTTTTTGGAACAAATAGCCGGAGACCGCAAATTTGTTGCCGCGCTGCATTGCACAACGCTAGAAGCTTAGCTTCTTAGACACTCCATTGTGAATACGGAACTGCCGGGTGGCACTCGTTGCCGGTAGCATCGCCGCGCCCGGATTGCGATAATGCAAAAAGAAATTGTTTCAGGCGGTGGGCCCGTCGCGTTCAGGGGAGGTCAGCTGAGAGGAGGCGTTCGATGTCGTATTCTCACCTTCTGGTCGGCGCGACCGCGCGACCGGTGCGCCTGGAAGTCAGGCACATCACGCCAAGCGATTTGTGGCAGGCCTTGGCCGAAGGCTTCAGCGATTTCGCTGCAATCCCCAGTCACGCCATCTTCCTCTGTGTGATTTATCCGCTGCTCGGTCTGCGGCTGATCTCGCTGGCATCGGGCTATTCGGCGGTGCCGCTGGCATTCCCACTTGCTGCCGGATTTGCGCTGATCGGACCGTTCGCCGCGGTTGGGCTTTACGAACTGAGCCGCCGCCGCGAAGCCGGGCTCGACATCAGCTTCAATCACGCCTTCGACGTGGTGCGTTCGCCGTCGTTCGGCGCCATCCTCCTTCTCGGCCTTTTGCTGATGGCGATCTTCCTCGTCTGGCTCGCCGTCGCCCAAGCGATCTATGTCGCCAACTTCGGCTACACCGCGCCGGCCTCCGTCGGGCAATTCGTCGACGAGGTGTTCACCACTCGGGCAGGGTGGCGCCTGATCGTCGTCGGCACCGGCACCGGCTTTCTGTTCGCGGCCGTGGTGCTGACCATCACCGCCATCTCTTTTCCGCTGCTGCTCGATCGCGACGTCGGCGCGGCGGTGGCGCTGTTGACCTCGATCCGCGTGGTTGCCGCGAATCCGCTCACCATGGCGTTGTGGGGTTTCATCGTCGCGGCGCTTTTGGTCTTGGGCTCGACCCCCTTTTTCCTAGGCCTTACCGTTGTGATGCCGGTGCTCGGTCACGCCACCTGGCATCTTTATCGCAAGGCGGTGAATGCCGACGCCGCACCGCGGGCGGACTTTCCGCCACCGGCAAAGACGCAGCGTTCGGCGGCGGATTTCCCGGCATCGCTGTTCCCGACACGGCGGTAGCGGATGATCCGCATAAAGCTTGCCCTCGAACATGATCCGAGGGTGGCGACCGAGATCAAACTCTGCGAGCGAATTCCCCCGCTCAAACCGGATTTGTATTAGTTCGCGCCTCATTGAGCACACACCCTGGGCGTAAGCGCGCAAGCCTATCTGCATTGCTTGTAAAGCGGCTCGAACAAGACGCCGTAGCGTTTTCCTTCCTCCGATCTTGGATCGACGTTGCTCAGCCCGTCCATGACTCTCGCGTAGTCAGGACCAAGTTGTTGCGCCAGGCCGTCAGCCTTAGCGCTGAGAGCCTTTATCGCATTGGCATCTCTTTTCTGCTCGGCTTGATCGAGCTGCATCAGCACCTTGCCCATGTCGCAGTAGGCTCGCAGCTTGGCCTGGTCGGCGCTGACCGCATGCACAACTTTTTGCACGTCCGCGACTGTCGGCTTTGGCACTTGACCCGGCGGGCCATTCTGTTGCGCTTGGGCAACGACGGGAATTGCTGCAAATAACAATGCGGCCGTTGCAAGCTTAAGCTTCATCGATCCTCCTTTAGGGTACCGTTGGAAGACGAACCATGATTGCCGCCGATCGGGGCGCGTTAGTCAATCGCGATGCGGTTCTGACGTAAGGCTTTGCAGCATTAAATTTCGGAAAGCCTTCCGCTTGCAGGCAACTCTACTTTCTAAAATTTAATGCTGGGCTGCTTCCCAAACTAGTTTTCTCGGGCGTCGCGAGTCGCGCTGGTGCGGCGCACCGCTCAAGACCTTGGGCGGACGCGTCAAGGCGAGCTTAGACCTCGATTATCTCGGCAACCTTGTTCGCGAACGCCGCCATCACAAACGGCTTGGCGATCAGGTGCATTCCGCGATCGAGGTGGTCGTGGGCAATAACGGCGTTTTCCGCGAAACCCGTGACGAACAATACCTTTAGGTCGGGTCGAGTATTTCGTGCCGCTTCCGCTACCTGACGACCGTTGAGCCCGCCAGGCAATCCCACATCCGTTATGAGCAGATCGATGCGGGCGTCCGATTGTAGGACACTCAGCCCCGCAGCGCTGTTTTCCGCTTCGATGACGACGTAGCCAGCCTCCTCCAGCACCTCGACCATCAGCATCCGGAGGTTCGGTTCGTCATCGATGACAAGAACGGTCTCGCCATCGGCTGAGTCGGTGATTGAAATCACGTCGTTCTGGTCGACCTCGTCGGCGGGACCGATAAAGCGTGGCAAGTATAGGCACATGGTCGTGCCCTTACCGACTTCGGAATAGATGCGCACCTGCCCGCCGGACTGACGCACAAACCCGTGGATCATAGAAAGCCCAAGGCCGGTCCCTTGGCCGAGCGGCTTAGTGGTGAAGAAGGGATCGAACGCATGCGAAATCACATCGGGGGTCATTCCCGTGCCGGTATCGGTGACGCAGAGAGAGACATACTGACCGGCCGGCAACTCCCGCTCCCTTGCGGCTCGTTCATCCAGCCACTTATTCGCGGTTTCGATGGTGATGCGACCTCCCTCCGACATCGCGTCACGGGCGTTGATGCAAAGATTGAGCAGCGCGCTTTCGAGTTGAGATCGATCGACCCTTGTCGTCCAAAGACCACCCGCCCCGACGACTTCCAATGCGATACCGGGACCCACGGTGCGCCTGATCAGGTCTTCCGTGCCGCTGATCAACCGGTTGATGTTAGTCGGCGTTGGATCAAGCGTCTGCCGCCGCGAGAACGCGAGCAATCGCTGGGTTAAGGCAGCGGCGCGACGCGCCGAACTTTGTGCGCCGACGATATAACGCTCAACACCGACAAAGCGCCCCTCGGCGACGCGCCGCTCGAGCAACTCGAGGCTTCCACTTATGCCGGCCAGCAGATTGTTGAAGTCGTGGGCGATCCCGCCCGTCAGTTGACCAATAGCCTCCATCTTTTGCGCCTGACGCAAAGCTTCTTGGGTTTTGGCGAGCTCGGCTTCAGCCTCCTTTTCCTCGGTGATGTCGCGGCCGCTGCAATACACCATCCCATCTTCCGGAACGCCCACCCACGAGATCCAGCGATAGGTGCCATCCTTGCAGCGGTAGCGATTGGGAAAGCGGATGGCCGGCTGTCCTCGTTGCGTTAGTTCAAAACCGACGCGGGTCCGCTCGACGTCGTCGGGATGAAGCATCTCGAAGATCGACATGCTGGCGACCTCGGCCTCGTACCATCCCAGCATCGTCGTCCAGGCCGGATTCGACGTCTCGAAATAGCCCTTCGAGTTGAGAGCGCCGAGTAGATCCGGGCTGACTTGCCAGGTTCGGCCGCGCGCCTGCGTGCGCTCAATCACCTTGCGCTCCAAATCGGCATTCAGTTCGCGAAGACGGACCTCGCTGGTCCGCAACGCTTCCGTTGCCCGATGGGCCTCGGTTACCTCATAGCCACCAATGAATATGCCGGTGACATTACCCTCATCGTTGCGGATCGGCTGGTAGACGAAGTCGATAAATTGAGCCTCGTCGCTCCCTTGCAGACGCAACCCCATGCCGCGCGTGACGATTGTCTTGCTGGTGGAATAGACCTTGTCCAACAGCTCGCAGTAACCCTGTCCCGCCAGCTCGGGAAACGACTCGCGAACGCTGCGCCCGACGAATCCGCTGCGCCCAGCGATCTTGACATAGGCTTCGTTGACGTACTCGAATGCGTGCTGCGGTCCTGCCACGACCGCGGCAAAGCCGGGCATTTGACTGAGCAAGTGCCGTTGCCGCGCTTGCTCGGCGGCGGCGCGGCGGTCTGCCAATACCCGCTGAGTGGTCTCGATAACGATGGCAATAACGCCTGCGGGTTGGCCGCTTTCGTCGACCACCGGCGAGTAGTCGAGGTTCATCCAGACCTGCTCGGGTTTGCCCGTGCGGTACAAAGTCAACTCTTGGTCCTGATAGGCCAACGTTCCGCCAGCCAATCCGACCTTCATGACGTTGTCGTTGAAATCCGCGACCTCAGGCCAGCCTTCCCGGACGTTGCTACCGGGCAGTTTCGGGTGGCGGCCACCGGCGAAAACCGAGTAGGCGTCGTTGTAGATCATGACGCCGTCCACTCCCCAAAGGAGGACAATCGGGACCGGCGAGCGCACCAGAAAACCCGTGGTTGTTTTGAGGCTTTCAGGCCATTGTACAATTGAACCCAGCGGGGGTTGACGCCCAGTCGAACGACCGGATCAGAGATGCCATCTCGCCTGGCGTGTTTAAAAAATTGAGCAACGGTGAACTCGGGACAACAGGATCTCGCAAGTGGTCCTACTCCAACGAGACGGCCATTAATTGGACTAACGCCCCGGGGGGGTCAAAAGGATCAGGCGCCTTGGAGCCGATTCATCGCCATGATCTGATCACGCGCCAACACGTCGAGGCCGGAAAGAGACGCGCGTTTTAGGGTGTCTGGAAACGCTCCATCACCTCGGCCGGGACCGGCAGCGCCCTGATCTGCGAAGGATTGGCGGCGTCGCGCACCGCCCACACCCGCGTCTCGCGGCCGTCGACCGCAAGCACGTCGCCGATCATGAGCCGATGTTCGACATCGAAGCTCGAGCGGCGAAACTCCTTGACCTCGGAGGTCAGCTCGACAACGTCGCCAAAACGGGCCGGCGCGATGAAGCGGGCACTAGCATCGACCAGCGGGATGCCGAGGATGCCATAGGTCCCGGCCAGATCCTGCGGTTTGACGCCGAGCGCCCACTCGAACAGCGTCCACGTGCCCCAATCGAAATATTCAAAGAAACGGCCATTAAAAACGATGCCGGCCGGGTCGCAGTCGCCCCATTTGATCGTGAATTGCCATCGGCTTTGGAGATTGGCCATCAAATCGCTCGTGGTGGGAAGGCTTGGGAAATAGCTCGCTCGATATATTTGCCTAATAATTAGGCGGCGATTCCGTAGATTTTCGATGTTGTCTGCCTGAAAAACCGGCGAAGGCTACATGAGAATCGGATTCAAATTGGGCGCTACCCTCTTACCCGTGGCGATGAGTTGCGAAGATTCCCCCGAAAACACAAGCATTTAGCGCCTGTGCTCGATTGGCACGCTCCTTGCGATTTGCGTCACGCGACGGCGTCCAAGCCGCTCGCGCGCGTCTAACAGAGGACATCGCGATGCTCAACACCATTGGCGCGGTCGTAAAACGACCGCGGGGACGCCGCTGGCTCGCTGCCGCGGCGGGTCTTGCCCTTGGCCTGACGGCGGCTTTGCCGGCGCAGGCCCAGGATACGATTAAAGTCGGCATTCTCCATTCGCTATCCGGCACCATGGCCATCAGCGAGACGACGCTGAAGGACGTAGTGCTCATGCTCATCGACGAGCAGAACAAGAAAGGCGGCGTGCTCGGCAAGAAGCTCGAAGCGGTCGTCGTCGATCCGGCGTCGAACTGGCCGTTGTTTGCGGAAAAGGCCCGGGAGCTGATCTCGAAGGACAAGGTGTCGGTCGTGTTCGGCTGCTGGACCTCGGTGTCGCGCAAGTCGGTGCTGCCGGTGTTCAAGGAGCTGAACAATCTCCTGTTCTACCCGGTGCAGTATGAGGGCGAGGAGAGCGAGCGCAACGTGATCTATACCGGCGCCGCGCCGAACCAGCAGGCGATCCCGGCGGTCGATTACCTCGCCAGCGCCGATGGCGGCAACGTGAAGCGTTGGGTGCTCGAAGGCACCGATTACGTCTATCCGCGCACTACCAACAAAATCCTCGAGGCCTACCTCAAGGACGTGCTGAAGGTGGCGCCGGAAGACATACTGATCAACTACACGCCGTTCGGCTTCTCCGACTGGCAGACCGAAGTCTCGAAGATCAAAGCCTTCGGCTCGGCCGGTAAGAAGACGGCGGTGGTCTCCACCATCAACGGCGATGCCAACGTTCCGTTCTATAAGGAACTCGGCAACCAGGGCATCAAGGCGACCGACATCCCGGTCATGGCGTTCTCGGTCGGCGAAGAAGAACTTGCCGGTCTCGACACCAAGCCGCTGGTCGGCCATCTCGCCGCCTGGAACTACTTCGAGTCGATCAAGACTCCGGAGAACGAGGCCTTCATCAAGGCGTGGCACGAGTTCACCAAGAACCCGAAGCGCACCACCAACGACCCGATGGAAGCCCATTACATCGGCTTCAACATGTGGGTGAAGGCGGTGGAGAAGATCAAGTCGGCCGACCCCGATAAGGTCATTGAAGCACTGCCCGGCACGAAGCAGGCGAACCTGACCGGCGGCATCTCCGAGCTGTTGCCGAACCATCACATCACCAAGCCGGTGTTCATCGGCGAAATCCGGCCCGACGGCCAGTTCGACGTGGTGTGGAAGACCAAAGACCTCGTGCCCGGCGCCGCTTGGTCGCCCTATATCGCCACGTCTAAAGACCTGATCGGCGACTGGGTGAAGATGAAGTGCGGTAACTACAACACCGTCACCAAGAAGTGCGGCGGCGCGTAATATAGGCGTCGACAACAGACCTAAGCGGGAAGGCGGCCATCGCCTTCCCGCTGCTTGTTAAGAGCGTGATCCGGAAGAGCTGACGTCACTTTCGGAAGAATTGCGGGACTAAGAAAAACAGAGCCCAGCGAATAGAGCCTAGCTCTGATCCATCAGAACGAATAAAATTCGGTCGGGGCCTTTTGCGATGCGTTTAAGCCGAGCTTGTCTCGTTGCGTGTCTGTTGGCTTTCAGCTTCGTGCTGGGCCATTCGACCGCGCACGCGGCGGCCCTTGACCAGGCGCTGGCGCATTTTACCGCCGACGATTTCAGCGAAACCATGACCGGCCTCAAGGAGGTCGCCGCCAGCGGCGATCCGCGCGCGGAAGCCGTTATTCGCGCACTGCAAGACGGTCAGCTCTTGTACAGCGCGGCGAACAAGGCGGTGTACATCAAAGAAGACTCCGGCAAGCTGCTGGACGCGGCGACCGGCAAACCTATTACCGGCGCCGCGCCGGCCGACGCCGATGTGGTGCGGCTGAACAACCGGGTGCGCGGCGCGATCGACGCCGCGCTCGGTGCCCTTACTCTCCTCTCCAGCAATCCTTCGGTGCGCTATGACGCCGCGCAAGCGGTGTTCAAATCGCGCCAGGCGAGCGCACTGCCGACGCTGGAAACCGCCATCGCCAAGGAGCAGGACCCGAGCATCAAGCGCGTGCTGGCCGAAGCGCGCGCCGCCATCATCCTTTCCGCCGGCAAGGGCAGCGACGACGACAAGCTTGCGGCCATCGACATCATCCGCCAGCGCGGCGACCAGGATGCGCTTGGACTTCTATCGAGCCTTCCCGTCGACGCCTCGCCGGCGGTCGCGCAGGCCACCGCCGCCGCCATCGGCGCCATGCAGAACCGACGAGCGCTGTGGGAGGGCGTGCAAAACGCCTGGTACGGAATTTCGCTCGGCTCGGTGCTGCTGCTTGCCGCCATCGGGCTTGCCATCACCTTCGGCGTGATGGGCGTGATCAACATGGCGCATGGCGAAATGGTCATGCTCGGCGCCTACACCACCTTTGTCGTGCAGGAGATCATCCGCAACAATAATCCGGCGCTGTTCGACTATTCGCTGGTCATCGCCATACCGCTGTCATTTCTGGTCGCCGGCTGCGTCGGCATCGTCATCGAGCGCACCATCATCCGCTTTCTCTACGGCCGGCCGCTGGAAACACTCCTCGCGACCTGGGGACTGTCGCTGATCCTGCAGCAGGCGGTGCGCAGCGCGTTCGGCCCGAACAACCGCGACGTCGGCAATCCGTCGTGGATGAGCGGCGCCTTCGATGTCGGCGGCATCACCATCACCTACAACCGGCTGTGGATCATCTGCTTTGCGCTCGCTGTGTTCGTCGCGCTGTTGGCGCTGCTGCGCTACACCCGCTTCGGACTCGAGATGCGCGCCGTGACGCAAAATCGGCCGATGGCGGCGTCGATGGGCATTCGCACCGCACGCGTCGATGCACTCACCTTCGGACTGGGCTCCGGCATCGCCGGCATGGCCGGCGTGGCGCTGTCGCAGATCGACAATGTCAGCCCCAATCTCGGCCAGGGCTACATCATCGACAGCTTCATGGTCGTGGTGTTCGGCGGCGTCGGCAATCTGTGGGGCACGCTGGTCGGCTCGTTCGTGCTCGGCATCGCCAACAAATTCCTCGAACCCTATGCCGGGGCGGTGCTCGGCAAGATCGCCATCCTGGTGTTCATCATTCTGTTCATCCAGAAGCGGCCGCGCGGCATGTTCGCGCTCAAAGGGCGGGCGGTCGAAGCATGACCCCGCATCTCCTCATTCGGGCGCTCGACCGCGGCGCGGTACTGTTTCTGGTCGTCATTGCCGGCATCGCTGTGCTAATACCGGTGCTCAATCTGGCGATGCCGGAATCCTCGGCCTTCCATCTGCCGACTTATCTGGTGGCATTATTCGGCAAATACGCCTGCTACGCGCTGTTGGCGCTGTCGATCGATTTGATCTGGGGCTATTGCGGCATTCTCTCGCTCGGCCACGGCGCGTTCTTCGCGCTCGGCGGCTACGCCATGGGCATGTATCTGATGCGCCAGATCGGCA
>CAYWNY010000154.1:0-8800 GCA_964459765.1 uncultured Hyphomicrobiales bacterium
TCAGGCTGCCGCCGACCGAGGCGCGGATCGCTTGCGAATTCGCGATCTGCTGCGAAGGCGACAGCGACGCGAGTGTAGAGACGCTTGAGCCCGAGGTCGCCCACAGGCTGCCGGCGTCGGCAAACAACGCGACTTTCAGTTGCGCGTCGGGGGTGACGAGCGGCACCGGCGCCTGCAGCTCCGCCGATGTCGTCCAATAAACATTGCCTCCGACGTTGTCCTGCGTCGTTCCCGGCGTGATGTCGCGCGGCCCAAAGCCGTTCGGCGCAAAACCACGAATGAGTTGCGGGCCGCCGAAAAAGCCGTTGAGCAGCGGCACTTGTTGGCCGCCCCAGGGCGCCACGTAGCCGCCTTGCGCGCGCACCATGCCGACCACGTCGCCGAAAATCTCGTGATAGTAGCGGGCGTCCTCGGTGGTGCGGGCGAATTTGGCGGCGCCGCCCAGCCCGGCAAATTCCTCGGTCGTTTGCGTGCGGACGCCGTCGGTCGGATTCTTGGTATTGTCGAGCGTCGAATAGACAAAACTCGGGCCGATCGATGACACCCACATCGGGCCGGCCGCGGCGGCTTGTTGGATCGGCAGCGAGGCGGTCCCGACCGCGGGATCGAGCGTGATGCCCTGATTGTAGATCGAATAGACCCAGCTCATGCCAAGCTGGTCGTCGATCGGCATGCCGGTGCTGACTCTCGCGCCGTAGACGGTGCTGTTGAAAGACTGATAGCCGCCGGCGAGCGTTTCATTGGCGAACACATCGCCGCCGAGCGACACGCGCGGGCCGAACGCGTAGGGGTCGGTGACGCCGAGGTCGAAGCCGCGCACATACTGGCCGAAGGTCAGCGATGCCGTGGCGATGTCGCCGGTGCCCCACAGATTGTGCTCGGCGAGCGTGATTTCCGCGGTCGGTCCGGTCGAGGCGGAGTAACCGCCCGTGACGAAGAAACTGCCGGTCTTGTCCTCTTCGACCGCCACGTCGAGCACGACGCGGTCCGGCGCCGAACCCGACCGCGTGGTGATTTTGACGGACTTGAAATAGCCGAGCTGCTTTAAGCGGCGCTCCGCGCGGTCGATTAAGACGCGGCTATACGGGCTTCCTTCCACCACGTCGAATTCGCGGCGGATGACCTCGTCGCGGGTTTTGCTGTTGCCGTGGATCTCGATCCGCTCGACATAAAGTCGGGCGATTGTGTTAGGCGCCGCGGCTGGTGCTCCTGACTGCGCTTGCGCGCTTGGCAACGCCGCGAGCGCCAACAGCGGTGCAACAAACAGAAAGACGCTTGTGGTTGCCGCCCGGCGGCCAGGCATGAACGCGCTCCGCGAAAATCCGCGGGATTACAAGAGAGCGTTCCGGCGCTAACGTGTCGGATTATGTCGTAATGTGGGGAATCATTGCGACCGATGCCGACACAATCGTTGACGGCGCCGGCACTAGACCATGATCCGATCAGGTTGAATCGGATCATCGTCTAGATTCTTCGTTGGCGCATGGTTTTTTCGGAAAACCGGTATCCACTTTTCCGGATCATGCTCTATTGGCGCCGCGGTCAACCTAGCGACGCTGCGCGGCCAGCTGGTCCGGGTTCTTGCAACCGGCGGCGCGCCGTTCTCCGGCTACAGGATTAAGCTTGGCCAGAAACGCCCAGGCATCCCTGGTCCATCGGGCATCGAACAGCGCGTGGTGCCGGACGCCCTGTTGTTGGGGCAATTCCGGATCGCCCAGTTCAATCGCCCATTGTTTGATGTCCAGGCAAAGCTGCGGATAGTGGAACGGCAGTTCGTCCATTCTTCCGAACAACCAGGTGAACCCCACCCAATCGAAAGCGGGGAAATATCCCCAGAACACCGGGTGCTCGTCGCCGTCGGTAAATTCGCGCGCGGCATAGCCGATCTCGACGCGTCTTTTTGTCTTGCCCTCGAGTTTCGGGCGCACGTTCTCTAGCGTCCACAGACTTGCCTTCGACCAGTCGACCTCGTTGCTCTCGGCATAGAACTCGCGACCGTCTTCGGCGACGAGACCGACACTGATGAGGTCAATGATGTCGGGCCTCTCGATAAACTCGGTGTCGATCCAATATTTCACGTGTTGACGCTCCAAGACGTGAGAAGACGACCGCCGGCCTATGCGACACCCGTCAAACGAGAGCGCGGACGATGGCGAGTCCGGCAAAAAGGCCGGCGATCGCCAGCACGACGGAGGCGACCACATAAATCGCCGCCCCCGCGATCTGTCCCCGCTCATACAGCAACGCCGCTTCCAGCGAAAACGCGGAAAACGTGGTGAAGCCGCCGAGGATGCCGGTGGTCAGAAACAGCCGCCAATGCTGCGGCAAGTGACCTTTGAGCGCGAAATATTCGGCGATCAGGCCCATCGCCAGCGAGCCGACGACATTGATGAACAATGTGCCGTAGGGAAAGCCGGTCCCTATCAGACGCGCGGCAGACATATTGATCCCGTGCCGCGCCGCGGCCCCAAGACCGCCACCCAGAAAAACGATCAAATATCCCATCACCAGCCTCCAGTCAGAATCCTGCCGACGCCAAGCGTTGAAAGCTCGGCTATTGGTAGGAGTCATCAGCCTGGACGGCGGTTAACGGGGGACCCCATCCCCGGAGCGCTTCAATACTAGCGGCCGATATCGCGCGTGCAAGCTCAAGCCGCCGTACCGCGCGTCAGCCGGCGCGCCGCGTTGGCGTGCCGGCCGGCTCGGAAAAAAGCCGATCGGATTCGACGGCGTATTGCGCCGCGCTCTGATGGAGTTTGGCGTTGTTGGCTTCGCGCCGCGCCGCGTCGGCCTCGCCGTAGAGAAACGCCACAAAGGCATAACGCCGGCCGCGCGTTACCGGCGTAACCTGGTGCAACGCGCCACAGGACATCACGATGGCGCCGCCGACCGGCGTGCGATAGGCGCGGTGACCGAATTCCGGCAGGACGAGATCGCCGCCGTCGTAATCTTTGTTGAGATTGATGGAGACGGCAAAACGGCGGTGCTGGGCGCCGACATTGACGTTGTCGCGATGCCGGTAGAAATGCCCGCCAGCGGCGCTGTCGTAGCAGGTGACGATGGAGCGATCCATCCGGGTCGCGGAAAACTGGAAAAATCGCTCGATCGCGGGGAGCAAACGGCGCACGATCCGGCTGCGCATCGCCTCGCGCAGCTGCGGATGGGCAACGATGAGGTCACGGCGGCTTTTGATCCGGCGATCGACCACCTGCGTGGTCTTGCCGTCGACGTCGTAGAGAAAGCCGGATTCCTTGCCGCCGACCTTGTCATAAAGTTCGATCAAGCCGTCGCAGAGCGAAAAATCGAACACCCGCGGCACGATCAGGACCGGCGCGGTCATCGGCACGCCGGCTGAGTCATCGACCGAGGGCAGGCTCGCCAACAGCTCGCGCGCCGTTTTTCCGTGCCCGGCCGCGTCGTCGAAGGGAATGTCGGCGATGGCGCGCAGCATCGGATCGAGCACGATGGTGCGCGGCATGTCGGCGGCACCGTAAGCGCGCGAGACGCTGCCGTCATAATCGGCGAGAAACGAGGCCACCGCGCTGGTGCGCGCGAGGTAAGGGGCGGGATCGTCGGGCGGGCTCGTGAGGATGCCGTAGAACACGATGCGATCCTCGTCGAACAGCGCCGACGATTGGAAAATTTCGGCGAGCTCGCGCTCGACCCGCGGATCGGCCGGCGAGCCGAGAAAGCTCAACACCAGCCAGCGGCCGGCGGCGACCGAAAGATTGAACGCGCCTTCGCCGACGAGCGGCGCGGAGAAGTCGGGAACGGGATCGCCCAACACGATGCCGCACGTCGTCGCGTCGCTTGTGGTCATGGTCGCGCTTTCGCTCAAGTGGCCCTTCGCGGGCCGCGACGCATCATTCGGACGACATGGTAAATTTTGTTCTAAAACGCGAGATTTTCGTTATCTTTCAAGACAAAGGTCTGATTCGCGCGCCGCCAATCCGGGACATCGCCCGCCGTGAACGAGCACTCGCCGCGAATAGCGTTTGGCCGCCGCATCGAAGAGCTGGACCGTTCGCTCGCCCGCGATCCCGACGCGATCGCGCCCCGGTTCGAGCGTGCCGGTCTGTTGCGCGAGCAAGGCCTGTTTGAAGAAGCCAAGCGCGACTATCTCGAACTTCTTCGGCGCACGCCGACCGATTTCGCCGTGCTCAACGACTTCGGCACCATGGTGCTGACGGCGGGGTACAAGGACGCCGCGCGGTCGCTGTTTGGCGAAGCTATCCGGCACCATCCCGAAAACCCGAACGGGCACGTCAATCTGGCCAATTTACTGTTCCTGTCCGGCGAGCACGAGTTGGCGCGCACGCATTTCGAGGTGGCGCTGCAGCTCGATCCCGATCACGTCCACGCCCACCGCGGTCTCGGTAATCTCCTGGCCGAGCAGGGCGACGCGGCAGACGCGCGAAAACATCACGACAAGGCCTACACCAACAACTTTCAGGTGCGGTTGCCGTATCGCGGCGATGGCGCTCCGATCGCGGTGTTGTTGTTGATCTCAGCCACCGGCGGCAACATTCCGACGACCTCCATACTCGACGATCGGCAATTTGCGACCACGGTGCTGGTCACCGAATACGCCGACCCGAACGTGCCGCTGCCGCCGCACGATCTCGTCTTCAACGGCATCGGCGATGCCGACCTTTGCCGCGAAGGTCTAAAAGGCGCGCTTGCGGTCATTGCCCGAGCCGACCGGCCGGTGATCAACCATCCGAGCGCCGTGTTGAAAACCGGACGCGCCGCCAATGCCGAACGTTTGCGCGGCCTCACCGATGTGATCGCCCCGCGCACGGTGCCGGTCGCGCGCGAGCAGCTGTGCGGCGCGGACGCGGCCGCATTCGTGGCCGCGCACGGTTTTGCTTTTCCGTTTTTGCTCCGCGCGCCGGGTTTTCATACCGGCCAGCATTTTGTGCGCGTTGCCGGCGCGGAGGAATTGGCCGCGGCGGCCGCGCAAATTCCTGCGGAGCACGTGTATCTGATCGACAAGCTCGATGCGCGCGACGGCGACGGTTTGCATCGCAAGCTTCGGGTGATGATCATCGACCGGAAAATCTATCCGCTGCATCTGGCGATCTCCCGTCACTGGAAGGTCCATTACTTCCGCGCCGACATGACGGCCTCGCCGAAAAATCGTCTGCACGATGCCGCTTTCCTCGCCGACATGACCAAAGTCGTGGGGCCGCGCGGCATGGCGGCGCTCGCGCGCATCAACGCCGCGCTCGATCTCGACTATTGCGGCATCGATTTCGCCGTGAATGCCGACGGCGAGATTTTATTGTTCGAAGCCAACGCCACCATGGTGATGGTACCGCTGGCGCCCGACTCGAAGTGGGACTATCGGCGGCCGGCCTTCGACGCGGTCTTTGCCGCGATCCGGGCGATGCTGTTGCGGCGCGCCGGCGAAGGAGGGTCGAAGGCACGGGTGGCCTAATCTTTGAGCCAATCTTGTCCTCTCGAAATAATTTTCTCTGCCTATTTTTTAATCAAACTAGCTACGGTGCAGCCACCGAGACGGAACTCCTTAACAATTCTTGTTTGATTTCAAGCTGATAAGCGCCCCGGCCGGACGCTCGCCGCTGGCATAAGCCTTGCGAAGGGCGTTGGCGCATCACGCAAGAACATCGTCGTTGTGATGGCGACCAGCAGCCAGCGCACCCTGCGCTCGCGTGCGCATCAGGGAGTAGTAGCGAATGAATCTCGACAAACTTTCGCGGCGTCACCTTCTTCAAGGAACCGCCGCGTTGACGCTTGGCGCTGCGTTGCCGCTGAGCCCGGCCCAAGCGGCCGATACCACGATCGGCTTCATCTATGTCGGCTCGCGGGACGACTATGGATACAACCAGGCGCACGCCGCCGGTGCCGCCGCGTTGAAGAAAATGCCCGGGATCAAGGTTGTCGAAGAAGAGAAGGTCCCCGAAACCGACGCGGTCGAAAAGACCATGGAGTCGATGATCAGTCTCGACGGCGCGAGTTTGCTGTTCCCGACGTCGTTCGGTTACTACAACCCGCACATGATCAAGATGGCGTTGAAGTATCCGAAGCTGCGCTTCGAGCATTGCGGCGGCCTGTGGAGCGACAAGGATCCGAAGAATGCCGGCAGCTATTTCGGCTACATCGACGAATCGCAGCACGTCGCCGGCGTGATCGCCGGCTCGATGACCAAATCCGGCAAACTCGGCTTCGTCGCCGCCAAGCCAATCCCGCAAGTGCTGCGCAACATCAACGCCTGGACGCTCGGCGCCAAACTCGCCAATCCGAAGATCACCACGCAAGTGATCTTTACCGGCGACTGGTCGATGCCGGTGAAGGAAGCCGAAGCAACCAACAGCCTGATCGACCAGGGCGTCGACGTGATCACCTGCCACGTCGACGGTCCGAAGACCGTGGTCGAGAACGCCGCGCGCCGCGGCGCGTTTGTCACCGGCTATCACGTCAATCAGTCGGTGCTGGCGCCGAAAGCCTACCTCACCGGCGCCGAGTGGAACTGGGAAGTGCTCTACCCGCGCTTCGCCAAAATGTTCACCTCGGGCCAAACCATCCCGAACTTTTACCGCGGTGGCCTGAAGGAAGAGATCGTCAAGGTGTCGCCGTACGGCGACATGGTTCCGGAATCGGCGCGCAAGATGGCCGACGATGTCAAAGCCAAGCTGATCGCCGGCAGCTATGTCATCTTCAAGGGACCGATCGCCGACAACAAAGGCACCGTGGTCATCGCCAAGGACACGGCGCGCGGCCAAACCGATCCGGAACTGGAAAAGATGAACTATCTGGTCGAAGGCGTCATCGGAGCGACTTCGTGAAAGCAGATATCGGCGCGCCGGTAGGCACGCCTGTTGCGAAATCCGAGGCAGGCGCACAGTTGCGCCTGCCTTCGTTCGGCCGCAGGTTCGGCGGCACGGCGGAATACATCGTTATCCCCGCGCTCGCGCTGCTGGCGTCGCTGGCGCTGTTCGGCGTCTTCGTGGCGCTGTTCGGCAAAAATCCCCTTGACCTCTACTTTTATATGTATCAGGGCGCGTTTGGCACCTGGTTTTCCTGGCAGAACACGCTCACGCGCGCCGCGCCGTTGATCTTGACGGCGCTGTGCACGGCGCTGCCGGCGCAGCTCGGCATGGTCATCATCGGCGGCGAAGGCGCGCTGTTGATCGGCGCGCTGTCCGCAACCGGCGCGGCGCTGGCGATGCCATGGGCGCCCCCGCTGGTCGTCGATGTCGCCATGGCCGCGGCCGGCATGGCCGGCGGCGGTTTGTGGATCATGCTGGCGGGAGCGCTGCGCCAATATCGCGGCGTCAACGAAACGATTTCGAGCCTGCTGCTCGTCTATATCGCGCTTGCCATCCTCAACTTCCTGGTCGAAGGCCCGATGCGCGATCCGACCAGCCTCAACAAGCCGTCGACACCGGAGATCGGCGCCGTCAACATGATCGGCAGCATTCCCGGAACCGACGTGCATTGGGGTCTGGCGTTCGGCATCATCGCCGCGATCCTGTCCTACATTCTGATCTATCACACGGTATTTGGTTTCGCCGCGCGCGTTGCCGGTGGCAATATCCGCGCCGCGCGGGTGGTCGGTTTGAGTGTCGGCAAGCTCATCCTCATCACCTGTTTTCTAGCCGGCGCCGCTGCCGGCCTCGCCGGCATGTTCGAAGTCGCCGCCGTGCAGGGGCGCACCAACGCCAATCTCGCGGCGGGTTACGGTTTCGCGGGCATCCTGGTGGCGTTCCTGGCGCGACAGAATCCGATCGCCATCATTCCGGTCGCTGTCCTTCTTGGCGGCATCGGCGCCAGCGGCGGGCTGCTGCAGCGTCGGCTTGGTTTGCCGGACGCGTCGGTCTTGGTGCTCGAAGGCATGATCTTCGTGATGGTGCTGGCGAGCGACACGCTCTACGGCCGCTTCAGTATCTTCAAGGGCAAGGCAAGCTGACATGGCGGGCCCCGGCGACATCGGATTATGGACCGTGCCGCTCGCCGTGCTCGGCGGCGCCATTCGCGTCTCCACGCCGTTTCTCTTCGTCAGCCTCGGCGAATGCATTACCGAGCGGTCCGGGCGCATCAATCTCGGGCTCGAAGGCACCCTCGTCATGGGGGCGATGAGCGGCTACGGGGTCTCGTACTTGACCGGTTCGCCCTGGCTCGGCGTGCTGGCCGCCGGCATCACCGGCGCCGGCATGGGCGCGCTGCATGCCGGGATCTGCGGCTTGCCGCGCGTCAACGACATCGCGGTCGGCATTGCGCTGATGCTGTTCGGCGTGGGCCTGGCATTTTATCTCGGCAAGCCCTTAATCGAACCGACGGCGCCACGGCTGCCGTCGATCGACTTCGGCGCCTGGAGTGATATCCCGCAAGTGCAGGCGGCCTTGCGCATCAACGCCCTCTTTATCATCGGCGTCGTTTTGGCGCCGATCCTGGTGTGGGCGCTGCGTACCACGCGGTGGGGCCTGATCATCCGCACCGCCGGCGAGAGCGCCGACGCCGCGCTGGCGATGGGTTATTCCGTCAACTTCATCCGTTTGCGCGCCACCATGTTCGGTGGCTTCCTCGCCGGCATCGGCGGGTCGTTCTTGTCGCTGTACTATCCCGGCAGCTGGAACGAAGGATTGTCGAGCGGGCAGGGCATCACCGCGGTGGCGCTGGTGATCTTCGCGCGCTGGAATCCGATGCTGTGTCTGGGGGCGTCGCTCCTGTTCGGCGGCGCCGCCGCGCTCGGACCGGCGCTGCAGTCGGTTGGCTTCAGCTACGGCTATCATCTGTTCAATGCCGCGCCCTACATTCTGACATTGTTGATCATGAT
>CAYWNY010000155.1:0-8775 GCA_964459765.1 uncultured Hyphomicrobiales bacterium
GTTATCGCCTTGCCTGATGGATCAAATGTGAGCGCTCGCGCCACCTGCGCGATGATGCGGAGCATGATCTTGTCGGGCGCGGTGTGTTTTGGCGCTAGTTGGGTTCGTTCTGCCAAACCACAATCTTTGCTTGTGATAAATGCGCCCTTCACTTTTTGCGACAAGGGCGGGTGCAGGGTATCGTGGCAATAAAGTAGCGGTCGAGTAGCGGTCAGGTAGGGAAAAATTAGGGACCAGCGCGGTAAGGTTTTTGTGACGGGGTGGGCACGGGCCGTGGACGAGCTTCCTTAAGCGAGTTCGGCGGCTAACGAGGTTGCGCGGCTCGATACCTGGCCCGACGCCCGACAAGCGATGGCGGCGCCACACCCCTCTACAAAGACCTAAAGAGCGACGAGATGCCAAGAGGGTCAAAACCCGGCACCAAATGCGGCGGGCGAAAACGCGGCACGCCGAACCGCAGAACGATTTTAGCCGATAGAATCTTCGTCGCCGCTGCGGCCCATCCGGAGATGGGGTGGCAAGAGCTGCATGCAATACTGGTCGACGATCAGGCCCTGCCGGCTGATACCCGGGTGGCGATTGCGCAAAAATCCCGCTTGGCCGCGCGGTCTCACCAGTTTCGTGGCAAAACGACAAATGCGAAATCGGCAAAGGCCACCACGTCGCGCCAACAACAGGCGGAACTCGATTCGCTGTTGCGGCTCACACGCGACGCAAGCCTCGCTGAGCAAGAGCGCCGCCAAGCCGCGAACCGGATCGCGTGGTTGCTCTTGCCGGCGACGCCGACCGGCGATCGCTTGTTGTCGCGGGCGGTTGCCGATGAATACGGATTTGTCATCAGCCCGAAAATCGCCCACGAATATCGCGATGCCAAACTACAGATGGAGAAACTCAAGGACAGCGATGGATTGATCAAGCCTGGGAACGCTCACCAAGCCGACAAGCTTGAGGGACGTCTTGCGGCGATACGCCGAAGTCTCGACCCGCCTCCGCACGCGCGCTACGGAATGTACGGAATCCATCAAGGTCGCCGGGACGACCAGCCGGTTGGCCGGGACCAGTATCAACAAGACTATCGGCGCCTGTCTGCGCTCGAGCGTAAACGGCGATCCAAAATTGGCCTCACGCGGGAAGAAGTCGCCGAGGAGGCCCACCGTATAGCCAGGGTCGACACACTCGACTACGGAGCGGAGGGCGAGGCAAAACGGCGGTTGGCCAAACTCGAAAAGCTAGCGACGCGCGCCCGCGAGATGCGACGGGGCCTCAAACCCTGGGCCAAGAAAGACTTGCGGCTCTTGCGGGTGCTTTACGGAAAGCCTCGCACCCTCGTGGAGGATCCGGAGGTGGCCGATTATCATGCGCTCCGCGATGAGAGGCCCGCCAATGATGGCAACCTCTATCCGCGCAACTCAAAACTACGGCCACCACCCCTGTGGATTGATGAAGACGGCGTCGAGATCGCTGACCAACCGAAGGTCGTCTATGACGATCCTCGTTATTGGCCCTACACCGCCGTCGACCCGTATCACGTCAGCTATGTCGCGCAGCAGCCATGCCTCGTCTGTGGCGGCGGACCTGTGCACGCCCATCGTCTTGGCCTGACCGAAGAGCTCGCGCGCAAGGTGAGCGACGAGTTCACGGTGCCGCTGTGCCGCGATCACCATGACGACCTTAAAGGCGTCAGCGACGAAGCGGCGTGGTGGAAAAGGATCGGGGTTGATCCGCTCGAGGCCGCGCGCATGTTATGGCGGGTAACGCATCCGGACATCACGGCGCAACAATTGCGCGGACCCGCCGAGGGGCTTTTTCTGCGATCCCGACGATTGACGATGTACGCTGACTTAGCCGCCAGAAGCTTGCAATCGGTGCCACCACAAACCCCAACCGGGAATCTTCCGGCCGAACAGGCGATGCCGCCTCAGCCACGGACCGACAATGCCGCGGCCGGTCCCGCTGCTCGCTAAGCCGTCGAGGCTTGAGCCGCAGCCAAAAGTTACGCGCGCTCGCGCTCCTCGCCGTCGCGCGCCAGGCCTGCCGGCCAAGGACCCGAGCAACCCTGAGGGCTTCGTAGCGTTTACCGACTTGACCAAGACCCCCGTGCTACGTCACTGACAATCCAAACCGTCGGGCAAACGCGCAGGGCTAATATTCCAATCGAGCGGAACGGAAGGAGCCGTTCTTGTTGACGAAGTCCTTAGTGGCAAGGTCCCGGTCCGACGTTGCGTCCCGTTCTGAGGCCACCGCGGGCGTGCCCAGCCGCTGCAGCGTTTTTATATTTAAGAACGCGCGGATCGCGCGTTTTTGCCGAGACCAGGCGCGACGCTCATAACGATCGAGCCGGACGAGATCGGCGGCCGCCTCCTCGAGTGCGGCGCCTTCATCGCGCTCGACGATCGGCTTCGCGGCAAGTTCGCCGTTATCACTCTGCGGCAGACCTTCCGCATCCTTCTTGTCCTGCAGAAATGACAGAAGGTAAGACACGACGACGACTGGGCCAAAGGCCTGCTCCTCGTCGTCCCGAACGATCGCGGCAGGCAGTTCGTCCTTATATTGCTCGAGGAGTCTGTCGCGAAGCGCGATGAGCGCTTCATCAGCGAGCTTCGCCTTGCGAAACCGCTGATCCGCCAGCCGCAGATCGTTGCGCCCTTTGGCGAAGGCGATGGCGGTCGGCTCGCGCACCCGCTCAACCACCGCAAGCTGTTGCGCGCCGATGGCGCGAAGCACGAGTTCGTTTTTGGCGATGATCCGCGCCTGCTCCAACAGTGATGGGTTTGGGTCGTCACCACACAGCGCTTTTGCGAGCCGTTCGATATCCTCCTTTGCTGCGGGTTGGTGGTGGTTCAGCGCGGCGAGCCCGTGACGGAGCGCGTTGCGGCTGGCGAGCGACTTGCCAGCCGCGCTGCGCGGTCCGCGGCCCTTTCGACCATTGCGGCGGTTGGCCGCAGCTTTGCGCTCCGAGGTCATGCGTTCTCACCCGGAGCTTCGATCCGCTTGCTTGGCTCGATCTCGGTCGCCTCCGCCTCGATGATCTCGTCGGAGACCCGGCGCCACTGACGGCCCAGGCCGATGCGGTAGAGCGCCAATTGCTCAATCGCATCATTGCGCCGCTTCAAGGCCGAGCTGATCAGTTTGTCGAGCCGCTCTTCAAAGTCGATGCCGGCTTCCAGCGCTTTGTTATGTTCATTCTCCTTGGTGGCATGATCAAAAATCCCATCGACATCTTCAGCCACGTTGAAAACCGCGTCTTGAAGTTCGGTCAAGCGGTTGAGGTCGGTTGTCGGACGTCCCGCTCGCTCGGCGGCCTCCCCCTGCCGCGCCTTTTGCTCCTGCAGGCGTTTGGCTTGATATTGGAGGCTTTGGCGGAAACGACGATCGATCCCTAAGCTTTGATGTCGGGTGTAACGGATCATCTTCCAGGTTTCGTTCTGCACCTGCTTGATCAGGAATAGCTGCAGGAAATCGGCGGGCCCATAGCACGCGATGAGGTGCTGCCAAATTTCGTTGTAGTGCTCCTCGTTCTCGGTGGTCAGAACCGGGGCCGAGCCCAGAACAGCGGCGAATTCCTGCACTTGGGTCGGCGTCAGCTGCATCGGTAGTCTGTCTGTCATCCTTGTCTTCCTTTCAGGTTTGCCGGCTCCCCGCGCTTGCGTGACGCGGAGGGCTGGGCGTTGGGCGGCAAGTTCGAGCGCCGCAAGAAAATGCGCGTTGTCGGGGTCCTTCCCCCTCCCCGGCCGACAATTGTGTTTTCGACGTTTAGTTGGTTTGACGGATCGCGCTTCCGGCGCTTCACGTCTCGGCCGCCTTGTCTCGCTGGAAAACCCGCTTCCAGGTCGAGGATCATTCTCGGCCGCGCGCTCAATTGATAAAATGCGAACGGTTAAACCGACGCTAACGGCCTGTTGGCCGCTTTTGTTAACCCGTTGTTTACATATTTGTGGGCGGCGCCACCGCCCAAAGGACCAAGACGATTAAGCTAACGCATCCAGTTTTCGACGCGAAGACCGTGGATCCTGGAAAATTCGCGCGCGTTATCGGTCACAAGGGTGTGGCCCACAGCAAGCGCGTGTGCGGCGATGAGTAAGTCGTTGGCGCCGATCGACCGACCAGCCTGCTCAAGCCTTGCTCTAAGCGCTCCGTAAACGGCATCGGCGGGCTGTTCGAGCGCAAGCACATCGATGGCACGCAATATCGCCTCGAGCTGCATCGTCAGCCGCGAAGACGCCTTCTTGGCGGCGCCGTAGCGCAATTCGGCCGCAACCACGACGCTGGTGCAGATATTGTCTTCGCCAACTTCCTTTATTCGGTCAGAGACTAGGCCGCGCGGGTGCCGCACGAGGTCCGAGAGAATGTTGGTATCGAGTAGAAATCGCATCCTTAAAAGTCGGCTGGCTCCGCTGGAAAATCGGCGATTGGCGGAAATTCTTCATCGAGCGTTTGCAGCGCCGCCAGTACCGCCATGAGCGACTGGGGCGGTGCCGGCTCAATGATAAGCCGCTGCCCTTCTTTGCGGATAATCGCGTCCTCGCCTGGCAACTCGAACTCGCGCGGAATGCGCACGGCTTGATTGCGCCCGTTTTTGAAAAGCTTCACGTGCCGCTCAACCATGCCCTTTCTTGGCATATGCCTTGGCATATGTCAACGCGCATTCGCCGCGGTTGCCTGCAGCGACACGTCTCTGCATTAAGGGCGCCGCTCGTTGCGCGTTTTCCAAAACGCCCCTGAGCCACCGCTGCTCTCAATGATGAATCTCACGCCGGCAGGCGCGGGATCGAAAGGTCATCGGCGGTTAGCGCGGTTCGCGCGCGGCATCACCATCGCCGCACTTTTCAGGCGGCACGAAGCGACCTGATGCGTTTGGCATCTTCGGGTTTGAGATTCCGCTGCGCCATTTTCAGGTCGTAATGCGTCTGAAGATTCATCCAGAACTGCGGACTATTGCCAAAATACAAGCTTAGCCGAAGCGCCGTATCGGCGGTTATGCGCCGACGATTATTCACGATCTCGGCGATGCGATTTGGCGAAATCCCGATGGCCTTAGCGAGCTTGCTCTGTGATAAGCCATACTCGGTCAGGAATTCTTCCCTCAGCATCTCACCCGGCGTTACCGGTGCAAATTTGTTATTTGCCATTGATTGTCCCTCTCAATGATAATCAACAATCCGGACATCATGAGGCTCACCATTAATCCATTTAAAGATGAGCCGCCATTGATCATTGATCCGGATCGAGTGAAAATCCTTCAGTTTGCCTTTGAGTTTTTCCAGTCTGTTTGAAGGCGGTATCGTCAAATCACCAAGCTGGTTGGCCGCATTGACAGATTCAAGCTTTCGTTTGGCGGCGCGGGCGATGCCTTCGAACTCGCGAACCCGCTCGTCTCGGAACAGCGCCTCGGTGCGTTCGTCTCCGAACGAGCGGATCATCGATTGACTATACCGGATACCGGTACGCGGTCAATTTGGCTGTCCGGGTCGTTGCGAAGCCGGGACAATTGGCTTCGTTTTGTCGTCGGGCTTCGTTTGCCGATCGTGCGCGTAGGCTTGGCATCGCCGCGGTCCGGCGTTCCGGCGGGTAAGCGTTCGACCGCATCGCCACTTTTGCCGTCCGCGGCCGCCGGAAGCGGATGCGTTCGCAGCCACAGCGCTCGGGCGGTGACGGCCGGATCAAGCCCGGCTTTGCTCCACCACGCAGCTTCGTCGCCGCAGCGGTGCACTTCGCGATGATGTCCCCGGCACAACGGCACGGTAAATTCGTCGCTCACCTTGCGCCCAAGGGCCGAAAGCTGCGCGAACCGAACGTGGTGGGCATCACAGGGCACTCGTCCGCAGATCAGACACGGCTGTTTGGCAACGAACCGAACATGGTCCTTGTCGCGAATGCGCCGTGGCTCCGACAACGTGAGCGCGCTCTTGTCGATGCCGCTCGAAGCCTTCGCGCTGCCGCTTGAAGACTTCGGCTCACTTGGCTTGGTCGTGCGTGCGCCCGACGCCGAAGCTGTCTGGTGCGTCTCAACTTGGTGGGTGTCAACTTCGGCGGCCAGTGATGGCAACAGGGCCTCAAGAGCACTCGCCTCGCCTGCTCCCAAGGTCGCGAGCTTCGCTTGGAACGCCTCCTCGACGCGAGCGGCGTCGGCGGCCGTCAAGCTGTTCTTGGCGGCCAGCACCTGATGCGCCCAGCTTGCAGCAACCTCGGTTGAGGTGAGCGCTCCCAGTTCGGCTAAAAGCTGATCGCGCAGCGCTGCCGATTTGTCGGGTTCGAGGGTTACCGTGCTCGGCGCGCTGATGTTTGTGCCGTGACGACGGACCGGCCTTTGGGGGATCGACCCCGCCCCATTGGATCCTCCATATCCTCCATTGCGGTTTGACTGATCCGGCCCCGCGGGCGAAGGCGCCGGTCCGGTAGGCGCGTTGAGATCAGGCGCATCGAGGTCGTCTTCGCCGGCAATCCCGACCAGGGTGAAGAGCGCGTAGCGTCGAGCATAGGTCAGCGCCGCCCCCATCCGATGCGGGGTGGCGGTGTCGGCGATCGCACAGACCGGCCAGTCCGATGCGATCCATTCGCCCGAGGAATGCGCGAGCACGGTGGTCAAGTTGACCGTTCCCGCCGTCTGATCGATGGCGGTGGTCTGCACCGTCGCGATCTCATGCTGGCCTAGCGTCTTGCGCACCACGTCGAGCCCGCTGGCGAGCGGCGCATAACGAAACGAGCGTTCGGCTTCGCCGCGCGATTGCGGGCGGATGGTCGCGACCAGCGACTTCTCCGGGTTGGTAAGTTCGACTTGGGCCTTGGCGAGCGCGCTCGCTAGACTGGCGATTGATTCACTGGACCGGTGCATGGCTTGCCTCGGCACTGACGACGTCGAAACTGATAGCGCCGGATTTGGAGCGCCTGGCGCGGACACCGTGGCCGATCGCCTGCGCAGCGTCGTCCGGCACCAGGCTCTTGAGCTCGGCCTTGGCCTGCTCATGCTCAAGGTGAGCCGATCGGGTCCGCGAGAAGATTGAAGCAAGCTCCGCCCAGGCGTTCGAGGCGGCCATGTCGACGATGCGGATCGCTTCGATACGCGGTCGAGGCGGCTCGACCCCAAACAGGCGTGGAGGTTCGCCATTTTCGACACAGCGCCAGAACTTCCGCTCCGCCGTGACGACCAAATGCTGGTAGAGCGGGTCGGCGTGGACCTTGATCTCCACCCACTTGCCGCCGCCGGTGATCACCGAGAGCACTGCGTTGCGTGCGTGGACGACCCACATATTGTGCTGCAGTTGCGGCATATACTTTCCGGCGGCCGCCTCCTCCGAGAACGACCACGGCAGCATGAACTTGGCCTCGAAGACCGCGCCGCTGCTCTCGACCCGACCATCAAGGGTCGCCGCCATCCAGCGCAGCGCCGGATGGCGAATGCGCCGTTGGATGTCCGTGATCACCTGCCCGGTATTGAGCTCGTACCAGCGCCGATTGAGGTCCTCGGTGACGGCGCCCAGCTGGACGATCAGATTGCTGGACAAATTCTCCGGCTCTGCGTCGCCGCGCTTTTCCCGCCACAGCCGCAGCAGCGCCGCCTCGTCGTCGCCCATGATGATCCGGGCGTCCGAGCCGCCGACGAAAGTTCGGCGCAGCGCGAGAAAATCCTTTCGAAGGTTGCCGTCGACCACCATTCCCACCTCCTCTGTCATTGCTTATATAAGAATAATAAGCATTATAAGAGGGGATGCAAGAGCTACAAGAGGCCCGATCCGACAATCGTCGCGATGCCGACGAGATTCTCGCGCGCAATAAGGTGCTTCTTCTTCGGGTTAAACGTGGTCAGATGGATATGGACCAGATCCTCGCCCAAATATTGCCGGATGTAGCCAAGTTGCGCCGACGAGCCCGGTTCCTTGACCGTGACCAAAACGAAGTCGCCGATGTTAGGCGGCCGTCCGGGATGAAGGTAGACCACCTCGCCCTCGTAATAGCGCGGCTCCATTGAGCGACCGCGCACATAGACGGCAAACGCGCCGGGAACGTTTTCGAGCTGCGGCGGCGCGGGGATTTCGCCGCGATCGCCGCCGTCAAGGATGATGCGCTCTTGATCGCCGGGCGCTGGCAATCCGACGATCGGCAAGCGCGGACCTCGACGCGACGGCCCGCGCGCTAAAGCCGGCTCACCATCAGGCGCGGCGCCTACGTCGATACCCAGGAGCTTTGCGATCTCGGCGGCGAGGCCTGCCGACGGGAAGCTTCGGCCCAATTCCCACTGCGCGACCGCACTCTGGCTGACTTTCAATGCCTTCGCGACCGCGCTCTGTGTGAGCTTTCTTTTTTGTCGCGCTTGGCGAAAGCGGACGCGGAACGGCGGGTCAGACACGGGCTTAAACCTGCTTATATGAATACTGGGGCATCGGTATTACTTATACCGAAGTATCACTTATACCGACACCGGTTCGACAACCCGAACCTGAGCGAAAAGGATATTCATTGGCTTAGCAGGCGAAGGCGGGCGGCGCGCCTGTCCTGCGAAATGTCAGCTCCAATCCTCCTGTGTCTCCCGCTTAACCGCGGGCGCCAAAGGATTTTTGATCTTGAGCTCCTGGCAGCAAGTGCTGACGTAGGAGAAGACCCCGCCGCCGCGTGCGCGGTCGATCCTTCCGGAGCCGGGTATAGTTCGTCTGCGTCATCGCAGCAACTGCAGCAATCGGAGAAGCGGTATCAACGGCGAGTCCGCTTTGGCCCCTGATGGCGGATATTGCCACGTACTTCGCACACGTCAGCTTTGTGCCAGGATGGAGACTAATGCGC
>CAYWNY010000156.1:0-8722 GCA_964459765.1 uncultured Hyphomicrobiales bacterium
GGTGAATCACGATCGTTGCGATTTTTCAAGAAGCTATCTGGGTACAGACCCTAGTTCCGATGTCCGACCGCCGTCATCCGACGTGCGTCAAACCCGCATCGGCATCAGCACGTAGAGCGCGCCCTTGGGGTCTTTGTCCTGAATCAGCGTCGGCGAGCCCGGATCGGCAAGCTTGAGCACGGCGGCTTCGCTTTCGATCTGCGCGGCGATGTCGAGGAGGTAACGGGAGTTGAAGCCGATATCGAGCGAGTCGGCTTCGTATTCGACCTCGAGCTCTTCGGTCGCGCTGCCGGAGTCCGGATTGGTGACGGACAAGATCAGCCGACCGCCGCTCAACGACAGCTTGACCGCGCGGCCGCGCTCGCTCGACACGGTGGAGACACGGTCGACGGCGGCCTCGAATTCCTTTTTGTCGACCACCAGTTCCTTGTCGTTGCCGACCGGAATGACCCGCGCATAATCGGGAAACGTGCCGTCGATCAGCTTCGAGGTCAGGATCACCTCGCCGAGGGTAAAGCGGATTTTCCCCGGCGACATTTCCACGGTGATTTCAGCGTCGCCGTCTTCGAGCAGGCGCTGCACTTCGTTGACCGTCTTGCGCGGGACGATGACGCCCGGCATGCCGGCGGCGCCTTTCGGAAGATCGAGCTCCATCTGCGCGAGCCGGTGGCCGTCGGTCGCGACCGCGCGCAAGGTCTGCGCCGCTCCTGAGCCCGCGACGTGCAGATAAATACCGTTGAGGTAATAGCGCGTTTCTTCGGTCGAGATGGCGAACTGGGTCTTGTCGATCAGACGCTTGAGGTCAGAGGCCTCGAGCGTGAATTTGTGGCTCATCTCGCCTGGAGCGAGATCCGGAAAGTCGCTCTCCGGCAAAGTCTGCAGCGTAAAGCGCGACCGGCCGGCGCGGATGGTCAGCGCGGCGCGGTCGCCCGACGATTCCAGCACGATCTGTGTGCCCTCAGGCAATTTGCGTACGATGTCATAGAACATGTGCGCGGGCACGGTCGTCGACCCGGCGGGGCCGGTTTCGGCGGCGATCGTGTCGGTCACTTCGAGATCGAGGTCGGTCGCCTTGAGGCTCAGCTTCGAGCGGTCGGCGCGAACCAGCACATTAGCCAGAATGGGAATCGTGTTGCGACGCTCGACCGCGCGGTGCACGTGACCGAGCGACTTCAACAATTGCGAACGCTCAACGGTAACCTTCATCGCCACATTCCGTTCAAAGGGGTAGCAAAAGTGGCGTGGCGCGGGGCGTTCGGCAAGGGTCGAGCCGGGGCACAACCGTGTTTTCCCTAAATTTCTCCCCGAAAGCCGCCAGCCGGCCTAGTGGGCCGGCTGGGCACATCGTCCATACGGGGCCGGAAAACGAAGGCTAATCCTGTAGTTGACGCTTGAGCGCCTCAATCTCTTCGGCAAAGGCGCTGTCATTGCCGGCCAATGTTTCGATCTTGCGGACCGCGTGCAGGACCGTGGTGTGATCGCGACCGCCGAAGCGGCGCCCGATCTCCGGCAGCGACCGCAAGGTGAGGATTTTCGCCAGATACATCGCCACCTGCCGCGGCCGCACCACGTTCGCCGTCCGCCGCGAAGACAAAAGGTCGGCACGGCTGACATTGTACACGCGCGCGACCACGCGCTGGATATCCTCGATCCTCACCCTTTTCGGTTCCGCCGGACGGATCAGGTCGCGCATCTCCCGCTCCGCCATCTCCAGCGTCACCGGCTGGCCGCTGAGCTTGCTGTGGGCGAGCAGGCGGTTGACGGCGCCCTCCAAATCGCGGCCGTTATGCGTCACCGATTTGGCAATGAAGGTCAGCACCGGGGCGGGCACTTCAAAGCCGGGATGATGGACGCAAGCGGCGGCGATCCGGCTTTTGAGGATCTCAAGCCGCAGTTCCTCGCCGAGCGAACCGATTTCGACCACCAGCCCGCCGGCAAGCCGCGAACGGACGCGGTCGTCGAGGCTTTCGAGGTCCGCGGGCGGGCGGTCGCTGGCAATGATGACCTGGCGGCCGGCATCGATCAGGGTGTTGAGCGTGTGGCAGAACTCGGCTTGGGTCGAGCGCCCCTGCAGGAATTGCAGGTCGTCGATCACCAAGACGTCGATCGCGCGCACGGCTTCCTTGAACGCCAACGTCGTCTGCGTCCGCAACGCCGAGACGAACCCGTACATGAAGCGTTCGGCGGTCAGATAAAGAACTTTGCGCTCGGTACCGTTGCCGGCCCAGGTAATCGCCTGCAGCAGGTGCGTCTTGCCGAGCCCCACTCCGGCATGAATGTAGAGCGGGTTGAACATCAGCGCGTCGCCGCGCCGGCTGGTCGCAACCTGCCGCGCTGCCGCGTGCGCCAGCGTGTTCGAGCGTCCGATAATGAAGGTCTCGAACGACAGCCGCGGATCAAGCGGCGAGCCGCCGAGCGCCTCATGGACCGACATGAACGGCACGCTGGTGCGTGCATCGGCGCCGTTGACATGGACGCCGTTGAATTCGCGCTGCGGTGCCGAAAGGTCGGGCAGCTTCGGCTTCGGAGCGAGCGGCCGGATGGCGGCGGAGCGCACGCTCAATTCCAGCCGCGTGATCGCCGGCTCCTCGGCCTGCCAATTGCCAAGCACTTTCTCGCTGTAGTGGGATTGTATCCAGTTCCGCAGGAACCGGGTCGGCACCGATAGCCGCACCGCACCCCGGTCGACCGCATCGAGTTCCATGCGTGCGAACCAGCTGGAGAAAACGTCGTCGCCGAGTTCAGTGCGCAAGCGGTTCTTGACCCGCTGCCAGCGCTCCTGATCCGTATTCATCGTATCGCCCTGCTTTTTTGCCGGAAAAGGACTTGAAGCGAGCAGATCGGGCAAACGATCACCCATCGTGCCCCGCTTCGGGGAAACGCAACCTACGTGTTGAACTGATGAAGCTGGCGCCGCGCGACGAAAACGAAATGCCGACGCCGACCGGACCGTTGGCCGTTCAGCCGCTCGATGTGATCGTCGATCGGCCATGACGACACGAGACCAATGACAAGACGATTGCCTGGAATGGGCGGACGGTGCGTGACGTGCTGGCTTGGTTATTGATCGTTTTCATTCCCCCACCTCAATCGCTCCCAGTTCGATGGGTGATTTCCCGCGCCATGCGACGCATACGCGCGCTGCCGCCCATCTGCTTTTTGACACCCGCTAGCTTCCCAAGCGGATCCTCTTGCGAGAGACATGATTTCGAAGACGAATAGACTTCTAACGATACCACACTGGACAAAACTTCCCCGCACTCATCGAAGATGAGTTTGGTCGGCCCGATTTTTGAAGAGCTTCGGAAGGCCGAAGGGATTTAAAAATTAGCACGCCGTTTCCGGCCCGCAACCGCAAAAAAACCCAGCAAACATTGGACTTTCAGAAACTCACTCGGCGCCCCGTTCCGGGTCGGCGCTGCAAAGCCTTGTTTCCATGTATGATTTCAATTCTGTGACAATCAAACGCGCGGCTCAAATCGTCGCAGTTGAATGAGCGGAGCAAACAAAGTCACACACGTGTAATTTGCGGCCGACTCCAAGCCCGCCGCGCGCTATGTGCGATAACCCGTTATTTGCGCAGAAATTATTTTGACCGCCCGGCGTGGGTAGCCCCGCATCGACGAGCGCCGAGCAAATAAAAAGTTCATACGATCGACATATGACTAGTGGCGCGCGGCAAGTTTGTGTTTGCCGTGACAATTCTGCAACAGATTAATGCCAAACCTGACGTATCATTCCGCAGTCGCGAAGGAAAATAATGCAACGCGGTTGCCGATTACCGCAGGCGCATAAGCCCGTCATTATTGCGCTGCATAAAATGCAGTTCGCGTCGGCCGGCCCGAACGGAGTTGCTTTAAGCTTTGCCGAGTGCGGCGACCCGGTGAGCGAGCCGCGACACCTTACGGCGGGCGGCGTTGCGGTGCACGACATTTTTTTGCGCCGCGCGAATGATCACCGGCTCGGCCTCCGCCATCGCGGCGAGGGCGGCGGTCCGATCGCCGGCGCTGATCGCCTCTTCAACTTTGCGCACTGCACTTCGCAGGCGCGAACGCCGCGCTTTATTGATGACGGTGCGGCGGACGCTCTGGCGCGCGGCTTTCTTGGCTGACTTGGTATTGGCCATGGTCTTCTTGAGGCTTTGTGAAGCGGCGCTTATAGGGGCGTCGGCGGCCGGCGTCAACGCTTCCGGTCGGCGCCAGCCCGGCCAACGGTCCACCGGTGCGGTGTTACGGGGATCGGGCGCGGCCTCGGTGGATGTCCGCAAGCGGCTGGCCTGCCGCTGTGCCTTCTAAAGATATCCGCGCAATTGGTCGGCGGCCGCCGTCGGTGTCTGCTTGAGATTGAACGGCGCGACAAAGCGGCCGTCCTTGTCCATGAGATAGACGACGGCGGTGTGGTCCATAGTGTAATCGCCGTCTTTGAGCGGAATCTTCTTGGCGTACACGCGATAAGCCTTCAGCGCCGCCGCAACGGCGGCGGGGTCGCCGGTAAGCCCGCGAAGATGCGGGTCGAAGCTCGCCAGATAGTCTTTGAGGACCACGGGCGTGTCGCGCTCGGGATCAACGGTGATGAACAAGGCGCTGGTGCGGTCGGCGTCGGGTCCGAGCGACTTTATGACCTCGGAAATTTCGAACAAGGTCGTCGGGCAGACGTCCGGGCAGTGGGTGTATCCGAAGAACGCCAAGAACGGCCGCCCCTTCATGTCTTGGTCGGTGACCGGCGTGCCGTTCTGGTCTTCGAGCTTGAAGGGACCGCCGACCCCGGCGATAGCGGGTCCGATCGGCGTTGCACGGCCGCCGAAATACACAATGGCGGCAAGGACCAGCAGCAACCCGGCGACGAAAGCGACGGCGACCGGCAGGATGCGGGCTTCGGGTCTGCCAGCGCTCAAACGGGTCTCCAGCGGCCACGGCAAAAATGCCGCACCGTAAATAGGTTCGACGGCAACACCGGACAACCGGTCCGGCGCGACCGCTCGACTATTCGCAGGTGCGATAGAGTGCCGCGAGTTCGCGCCCGCGCATGGCGATAATGCGCGGCGTCAGACCGCCATGCCGCGCGATCCAACTGCGGATTTCAGGCGGGTAGATACGCATCACCAGCGAAGTGCCGCGTCGCGTCGGCACGAGCGATCGACTGGCGTCGTCATAATAGG
Source organism: uncultured Hyphomicrobiales bacterium (assembly GCA_964459765.1). Taxonomy (GTDB): domain Bacteria; phylum Pseudomonadota; class Alphaproteobacteria; order Rhizobiales; family Xanthobacteraceae; genus BOG-931. Next base: position 5,159 of record CAYWNY010000156.1, read on the forward strand.
ACGCTGCGTGGAACCCGAGCACCGCGCGCGGTGTGACGCAGACCCGGCTGCGCGGGATAAAGGCGGTGAACAAGGTGCATGCCGACAGGCATGGGCCGTCGATCACCAGCCGCTCACCGGAAGCGCGCAGCTCTTCGAACCGGCGCAGATAGGAAGTCACTTCCCCGCCGGGGTCGTTGGTCACGCGCACGTCCGCCACGGCCGCTGTCGCGACCACGACCGGCATAAAGATGCCGGCCAACACAGCCCGCCAGTTCATGCACAGTTCCCCTCACCCAAGCCAACCCCGCGCCCCCGATTGTCGCGCGCTTTGGCCACCGCGTCCATGCAATCGGAGCCAGATGCGGCTATTTTACGGCCGGTGCTATAGTGCTTAACGATAAATCCCAAAAACGGTCTGCAGTATTCATGGACACATCCCTCGGGCGGAAAACCAACCTCACCGATTTCTCCAGTGCTTATTACCTGCTCGAAGGGCTCAAGGAGATCGGCATCGATTATCTGTTTTGCAATCTCGGCACCGATCACGCGCCGATCATCGAAGAGATGGCGCATCGGCGCAAACGCGGCGAGCCGCAGCCGACCGTCATCCGCTGCCCGCACGAAAACACGGCGGCGCATATGGCCGGTGGCTATGCGCTCGTCACCGGTCGCGGCCAGGGCGTACTCGTCCATGTCGACGTCGGGACTGCGAACGCCGCCAATGGCATGCACAACCTTTACCGCAGCCGCCTGCCGGTACTGCTGATGGCGGGCAAGGCGCCCTATACGTCGCATAAGGAACTCGTTGGGACGCGCGACACCCACGTGCATTTCGTGCAGGAGCCGTTCGACCAGGGGAGCCTGGTGCGGCCTTACGTGAAATGGGAATGGACTTTGCCTTCGGGAGTCGTCGTCAAGGAGGCGCTGCAGCGCGCGTACTCAGTGATGCAAAGCGCCCCGCAGGGGCCCGTCTATTTGATGATGCAGCGCGAGACTTTGACGCAGCATTGGAACGTCGACGAGATTGCGCGTTTCCCCGGCGATCGGTACGGCCCGCTGGCGGGGGCCGGCGCCGATCCGGCACGGATCGCCGAACTCGCTGACCGGCTCATCGCTGCGGAAAATCCCATTCTGATCACCGGCTATGGCGGCTTGGATGCGCTCGGCGCGCAGAAGATCGACGAAGTCGCGCAATTCGCCGGCATTCCGATCTACGAGGTGACCACGAAGAGCAACATCTCCTATGCCAGTCCGTGCTTTGCTGGCTTCTCGCCCGACAGCGCTCTGCCTGACGTAGATCTTGGTCTCTTGGTCGACGTCGAAGCGCCCTGGTTTCCCGCCGACGTGCGCCCGAACGACAAGGCGTTCTGGGCCCATATCGACGTCGATGTGCTTAAGCTGAGCACGCCGATGTGGAGTTTTCCGGGTCACTTGCGCCTGCAAGGCTCGACCGGCTGCATCCTTGACCAGTTGCTGACCGAACTGAAAGCCAAAGCGACGCCGCGATTCAAGGCCGCCGCGGCGGCCCGGATTGAGCGGCTCGCGACGATGCGGGAGGCGCGGCTGGAGCATGCCGCGCGGCTCGCCGCCGACAAGGGCAAGCTCGATGCAATCAATCCGCATTATCTGATGGCGGAACTCGGCAAGTTGCTCGACGATGAGGACGTCATCTTCAACGAGGCGGTGACGAATACACACGCCGTGCTGATGCAGATCCCGCGACGTTTGCCCAATACGGCGTTCAACACCAATGGCGCCGGACTTGGCTGGTCGGGCGCGATGGCACTCGGCGCCAAGCTTGCCGCACCGCAGCGCCAGATGGTGCAAATCGCCGGCGACGGCAGCTTCTATTTTTGCAACCCGTCTGCGGTCTTCGCCGTGTCGCAGCAATATCGACTGCCGATCTTGTCGGTCGTGCTCGACAACTCCGGCTGGGGGGCGGTCAAGCAATCGACGCTGCGCGTCTATCCGGACGGCGAGGCCGCCACCGTCAACGAATTCGAGGCGGAACTCGCCCCCAAAGTGGAATTCGGCAAAATCGCCGAGGCGTTCGGCGCTTATGCCGAGAGGGTCAGCGACCCCGCCGATGTGCCGGCCGCGATCGCCCGTTGCGCCAAGGAGGTGCGCGGCGGTCGCACGGCGCTGTTGCACGTCCGCGTCACGCGGATCTAGCTGTGCATGATCCGTAAAAGTGGAAGCCGGTTTTCCGAAAAGATCATGCACCAACGAAGAAAGTCTACGCGTGGTAGTCGGCCGCGACCGTGGCATCGGCCGGATTAAGCCCGCCGCGCAGGGCGTTGAACACCGGCGTCAACACCACCGCGATCACGAGGTTGAGCACGACGGTGTAGAGCGCGGCGTAGCCGGGGAAGGTATAGCCGCCGATGGTCAGCGGATAGTTCGGCGAATTCACCACGACGAACATGGCGGTGCCGGCGGCAGTTCCCACTGCCCAGCCGATCAATAACGCCCAATCGTCGAACCAGCGGGTATAGACGCCAAGCATCACCGAAGGCAGCGTCTGAATGATCAGGATGCCGCCCAGCAGCTGCAGGTAAATCGCAAACTGGGTCGGCACGAAGACGATGAAAATGAGCGCGCCGAACTTGACGACAAGCGAAACCAATTTCGCGATCTGCGCTTCCTGCCGGTCGGTCGGGTTGGGATTGATGAATTCGCGGTGGATGTTGCGGGTGTAGAGATTGGCGGCGGCAATCGACATGATCGCCGCCGGCACCAGGGCGCCGATGCCGATGGCCGCGAATGCGAAGCCGACGAACCACGACGGGAAGGTGTGCAGGTAAAGCGCGGGTACCGCGAAATTGGTGCCGAATTGTTTGAAGCCGGCCGCGAACTCCGGACGATTGGCGACGCCGGCGCCGATGGCGAAAAAGCCGACCAGCGCCAATAGCCCGAGCATGAACGAATAGCCGGGCAACAGCGCCGCATTGCGGCGGATCGCATGCCCGCTGCTGGCGCTGAGGATGCCGGTCATCGAATGCGGATAGAGGAAGAGCGCGAGCGCCGAACCGAGCGCCAGCGTGGCGTAATAACTGTAGGAGCCCGTGGTGTGCGCGCCCGGCACCGCGAGCAGCAGCTTCGCCGGCGGCACCGCGGCGAAAATCTTGTCGAAGCCCCCGAGCTGGAGCGGCACGACGATGACCGCGGCGAAGGCGGTAATGTAGATCAGGGTGTCCTTGACGACGGCGATCGAAGCCGGCGCACGCAGGCCGCTTGAATACGTGAAGGCCGCGAGAATGATAAAGGCGATGATCAGCGGCAGGTCGCCGACATAGCCCGAGCTCGGGACGCCGAGCGCGCCGATGACGACCTGCAGGCCGACTAGCTGCAGCGCGATGTAGGGCATGGTAGCGACGAGGCCGGTGATCGCCACCGCCAGCGCCAGCCAGCGGTTGCCAAAGCGCCCGCGCACGAAGTCCGCGGGCGTGATGTAATTGTGCTTGCGGCAGACGTTCCACATCCGCGGGAAGACCAGAAACAGGATCGGATAGATGACAATGGTGTACGGCACGGCGAAGAAGGCGACGGCGCCGGCGCCGAACGCCAGCGCCGGCACGGCGA
>CAYWNY010000157.1:0-8668 GCA_964459765.1 uncultured Hyphomicrobiales bacterium
CCATCCGCGTCATTTCCGCCTCTTCGCCCTTGCGGGTGGTGAACGTGCAGCGCCAGTCCCAAAATGTCCGGTCGCCGTCGGTGACCGGCACGAGCCGCACATGCGCTACGTAGTTGAACAGCGGCACCGGCGTGTCCAGGAGGCAATAGCTGAAAGTCTGCTCGAGGTCGGACATGGTCAAAAGCCGCTCGCGCAATCCCGAACCGTCGCGCAGGAAGAAGTGGCGCACGCAGCCGACCTTGTCGGACGTCTGGTTGCGCTCGATCTCGCTCTTGCCAACGGCGGGATGCCAGCGGTCGTGGCCGTTGAAATCGCGCAAGAACGCCCACACCCGATCGGTCGGGGCGTCGATGATGGTCGAGCGGACGATGCGAATCACCCCTCAGCCTCCGAACTGCCGCTTCAGCGCATCAAAGCCGCCCTGAAAGACGCCGCCGCCGATGTTCGACACCAGTTCCGCCTCGCGCTCCGGCGCGCAGTCGAATTCCGCCGTCCACTCGGCGAAGGTCCGTTCGCCGTCGGTGACCGGCGTCAGCCGCAAGGTTGCGACGTAGTTCTCGACCCCCATCGGCGATTCGAGGATCGAATAGGTGCAGAACAAATCGAAGTCGGAGAGGCCGAGCAGTTTTTCGCGAATGCGATCGCCGTTGCGCAGGCGGAAATCGCGGACGCAGCCGATCTTGTCCGACGGCTCGCCGTTCTCGATGCGGCTTTCGGCGATCCCCGGATGCCACGACGGCAAGCCGTTGAAATCGCGCACGCGTGCCCACACGCGATCGGAGCGGCCGTTGATGACGCTCGAAACAAAAACACGGGCCATGTGACCTAATCCTCCCTCCCTTTAGCGCGAATGGTCTTTCGTCCTAGGCTGCCGATCCGCCACCGCCGCCGCCTTCTGGCGGCTTCTTCGGCGCCGTTTCCTTGCGGATGCCCTGCATGTCGCGCGCCTCGCGGATGAGGCCCGGCAGGCGCGAGAGGCTGCCGCCTTCGACGCCGATCTCGGCGAGGATCTGATCGATCAACGGCGCTTGCACGCGATAGCGCAGCGCCGAGTCGATCACCTCGTCGGTAGCGCTGCGCGAACCGCCGCCACCGCCTCCGTTGAGGCCATCGACCTGCAGGATGCGGATGCCTTCGATCTTTTCCATCGGCTTGACGCTCTCGCGCACGATGCCTTCGATGCGTTCCAAGAGCCGGCGGCGGAAGATCGAATTGCGCGCCGCGTCGGAGAGCACGTTCTCGGCCTCGTTGAGGAGCCGCTGGGCTTCGGCATCGACGACGGCGCGCACTTGCGCGGCGGCGGCAGCGATGCGGACTTCTTCGGCTTCCTTCTCGGCGATAACGAGCTCGACCTGACGGCGCCGGCGCGCTGCTTCGGATTCACGCACCGTCTTGACGCGCTCTTCGGCTTCGACCGCCTGTGCGCGTGCGGATTCGGCCTCGGCATGCGCCGCCGATTGTTCGCGTGACTTGCGGTGGATTTCGATCGCGCTCTCCATGCGCGAGTTCTCGACCGCGGTTTCGCGGGCGATCTCCAATTGCCGCAATTCGCGGTCGCGCAGGATGCGCGCTTCGTCGATGCCGCGTTCGGAGGCGATGCGGGCGCGTTCCACTTCCTCCCGGGCGGCGATCTCGGCCTCCTGCAAGGATTGCGCGCGCGACACCTCGAATTGCTCCACCGCGCGGCGGCGTTCGAGGCGGGCGAGATCGAGCGTCTGTTCGCGGACCACGTCGGTACGGCCGACGTGTTGCGCGGCGACGATATCGGCCTCCTTGACCCTGCGATCGGCATCGGCGCGTTCGGTGAGCTTGGCCGCCACAACGATGGCGCGGTCCTGCTCTGCGACTTCGAGCACGCGGCGGCGCTCGACGTCGAGCACGTCGCGGGTCTTCGACGATTCGATGCGCTCGCGCTCGAGGTTGAGCTCGGTGGCGATGCGCGCCGTCTCGACCGCTTCGCGGCGGCGGATTTCAGCATCCTCGATCGCTTCTTCGCGGGCGATATCGCGGGCTTTGGTGTCCTGATCGGCGGCGATCCGCTCGGCGGCAAGCCGCTTATCCTGGGCGATGCGGCTTGCTTCGACTGCTTCGCGGGCGGCGATTTCCGCCGTGTCGACGACGCGATTGCGCGCGATCTCCAGCGATCGCACTTCCTCATCGCGCGCGATGCGCTCGGCGGAGATTTTACGATCCTCCTGGATGCGGGTCGTCTCGACGAGCTGCCACGAGGTGATCTCGGCAGACTCGATCGCTTCGTTGCGGGCGATTTCGCGGCCGCGCGTATCCTGGTCGGCGGCGATGCGGTCGGCGGCAATCTTCTTTTCCCGGGCGATGCTGGCGGCTTCGACCGCTTCGCGGGCGGCGATGTCGCTTTCCTCGAGCGCGCGGGTCCGTTCGATCTCGAGCGTACGGGTCGCAAGCTCGGAGGCGATGCGGTCGGCGGCGAGCGCTTTCTCGCGGGCGATGCGTGCGGCTTCGGTAGCCTTGGCGGCGGCGATCTCCTCCTCGTCGATCGCCCGGTTGCGGGCAATCTCGTGCCGGCGGATGTCCTCCTCCAGCGCGATGCGTTCGTCGGTGACGACGCGCTCTTGCGCAATACGGGCGCGCTCGGTGGTTTCGCGCGCGGCGATCTCGGCCTGTTCGAGGTTGCGCTGGCGGTCGATTTCCAGACGGCGGTTTTCTTCTTCCTTGGCAATGCGCGCATTAGCGATGGCGAGCTCCTGGGCGATGCGCGCCTTCTCGGTTTCCTCTCGCGCGGTGATTTCCGCGTGCTCGACGTTGCGTTGCCGCTCGATTTCGCGGCGCTGGTCGTCTTCCTCGCGGGCAATGCGCGCCTCGGTGAGCACGCGCTCCTGCGCGATGCGGGCGCGCTCGACGCGCTCGCGGGCGGCGATCTCGGCCTCGTCGATCTGACGGGCGCGCTCGATTTCGCGCTCGCGGATATCGCGCTCGGAGGCGATGCGCGCTTCGGCCAGCGCCCGTTCGTGGGCGATGCGGGTCTTTTCGGTTTCTTCGCGACTGGCGATCTGGGCCTGCTCGGCCTCGGTATCGCGCAGCGCACGCTCGCGCGCCAGTTCGGTGCGCTGCACGGCGCGGCGCACTTCGATGTCGCGTTCCTGGTTGAGGCGGGCGGTCTCACTTTCGCGATCGATGTCGAGCGCCTGCTTCTCGGCTTCGAGGTTGCGGCTGCGGATCAGGATCATCGAGTCCTGCTCGATGTCGTTGCGCAATTTGCGCCGCGCTTCGATGTCCTCGATCAGCTTGGTCAAGCCTTCAGCGTCGAACCGATTCGACGGGTTGAAGAACTCAAGATCGGTCTGGTCGAGATCGGTGATCGCGACCGACTCGAGTTCGAGCCCGTTTTGCTTCAAGCCCTCGAGCGCGGAATCTTTCACCCGCGCGACGTATTCGCCGCGCCGCTCGTGCATTTCCTCCATGGTCATTTCGGAGGCGACCGAGCGCAGCGCCGAGACGAGCTTGCCGGAGAGCAGCGCATCGAGCTCGGCAACGTTCATGGTGCGGCGGCCGAGCGTGGCGGCGGCGATGGTCACCGCTTCGCGGGTCGGCGGCACGCGCACGTAAAACTCCGACTCGATGTCGACGCGCATGCGGTCTTTGGTGATCAGCGCATCCTCGCGGTTGCGCACCACCTGCATGCGCAGCACGTTCATGTTGACCGGCGTGACTTCGTGGATGAACGGGAACACGAAGGCGCCGCTGTTGATCACCACCTTTTCGCCGAACAGACCGGTGCGGACGAACGACACCTCCTTGGAGGAGCGGCGGTAGAGCCAGTTGACGAAATAGACCACGATCGCGATGACGATGACCGCGACGATGAGCCAAATGATCAGACTGCCGAGGATGGCGACGGACATGTTACTTCCTCCCCGCCCGCCGATCGTCAGATCCGACGCGGGCCTGTTCTTCGCTGCGAGAAGTTTTCTTGATGGCTTTGAACTTTGCGACTTGTGCGGACAGCGCACGTTCGACCGGCAGGCGCTCCATCGACGAGGCGCCGTAGAAACCGTGGCAGTGGCGGGCGCGGGCGAGCACATATTCGGCGTCGGCCGGCTCGGCGATCGGGCCGCCGTGAACCAGGATCAGCACATCCGGATTGATATCGAGCGCGGCCTGCGCCATCGCATCCGTGAGCGCCGGACAATCCTCAAGCCGAGTCGCGGTTGCCGCGCCGATGCTACCGCCGACGGTCAGCCCAAAGTGGCAGACAATAATGTCGGCGCCGGCGCGCGCCATCGCCGCTGCCTCCGCCGGTTCGAACACATAGGGCGTGGTCAAGAGATCGCGGGCATGCGCCAGCGCGATCATCTCGACTTCGCAGCCATAGCCCATGCCGGTTTCTTCCAGTCCGGCGCGGAAGCGGCCGTCGATCAGCCCGACCGTCGGGAAATTCTGCACGCCGGAAAAGCCCAGCCGCACGATCTCGTCCAAAAACACGTCCATCTGCCGGAACGGATCGGTGCCGCAGACGCCGGCCAGCACCGGCGTATGTTTGACGATCGGCAAAACTTCGCGCGCCATTTCGACGACCACGCTGTTGGCGTCGCCGTAAGGCATCATGCCGGCGAGCGAGCCGCGGCCGGCCATGCGATAGCGTCCGGAATTGTAGATAACGATGAGATCGGCGCCGCCGGCCTCTTCGTTCTTCGCCGAAATGCCGGTGCCGGCGCCGGCGCCGATGATCGGCTGGCCGGTCTCTTTCATGCCGCGGAAACGGGCGAGGATTTCGGAACGCGGGATGCGCGGCATGGCGGTTAACCTCTCGCCCGCCGGCGCGCCAACCGGTTGCCGAACAGTCGGCGGAATTCGGCGGCGACTTCGGCGGCGAAGCGCGGATCGTTGATGTTTTCAGACATGCGGATGAGATGGCGGGTGCCGGTTTGGCGCACGGTCGCCTCCAGCGTGCGGAACAACTGCTCGTCGGCATTCGGATCCGAGAATGGCCGGCCCGGTGTGTCCAGCGCCGAGACGCCGCCTTCCGGCAGGAAGAAGCGGACCGCACCGTCCATGCGATTGAGCCGCTCGCCGATCCAGCGCCCGATGCGCACATTCTCTTCCGGCGTGGTGCGCATCAGCGTCACGGTCGGATTGTGCACTTCCAGCGTGCGGCCGCGATAACGCTCGGGCACGCTGTCCATTGGACCGAAATTGACCATGTCGAGTGCGCCGCACGAACCGATATAGGGCACGCGCGTGCGAATGATCGCGCCGAAGCGATCTTCGGTGGCCGGCAGGACGCCGCCCAGCAACAGATCGCAGACCTCGGTGGTGGTGATGTCGATGACGCCGACGAGCGTGCCGGAATCGACGAGCTTCTCCATCGATTGGCCGCCGACGCCGGTCGCATGAAAGACGAGGCATTCGAAGTCGTCTTCCAGCGCCTTAACGACGGCGTCGACGCATGGCGTCGTCACGCCAAACATGGTGAGCCCAATCGCGGGCTTGTTAGCGCCGCCGCGCGTCGCCGGCCGCCGCTCGCGCTCGACGTTTGCCGCGCGTGCCTTGACCATGCCGACCATGGCCGCTGCACCGTTGGCGAGCACTTGCCGCGATACGGCGTTCAGCCCGGCAACGTCGGTGACCGAATAGAGCATCATAATGTCGGAGGGGCCGACATAAGGCGCGACATTGCCGGAAGCGACCGAAGAAATAAGAACTTTGGGGACGCCGATCGGCAGGGCGCGCATGGCCGGCGCGACCAGTGAGCTGCCGCCCGATCCGCCGGCGGAAATCAATCCGCCGACCGGTTCATGGCGGCTCACCCAGGCGGCGAAGGCTTCCGCCATGGCGGTGATCGCGGCGCCGCGATCGCCGGAGAAAACCGCGTTCGGTCCGCCGCGGTAATAGGTGGCGACATGATGCGGCGGCACATCGGCGGGCGACGGCCCGCCGGTGGTGGACAGATCGACCAGCAGCACGCGCACGCCGGCGCCGGCGATCTGATCGCGAATGAAGCGAAGCTCGGCGCCTTTGGTGTCGAGCGTGCCGGCGACGATCACTGGCGCGACGCCGCCGCGGTGAATCGGGCGAATCTCGACCGCCGGGGCCACTTCGGATGCGGCAGGTTCCGGCGCGGAGGTGCGGGTGCGGGCTGCGCCTTCGATCTGCGCTGACGCGACCGGCTGCGACCAGCGCGTCGGCATCGTCGGGTTGGAGACATAAACACGGATCGGTCCCCGCGCGCGCGCGCCGCTGGGCTCGCCTTCGGCCGCGGGCGTCGCCGTTGCGGTATCTTCCGGCAGGACCGCTTCACCGTGCTGACCGACGCCGAGCAGCCTTTGCTGCAATTCGCGATCGGCTTCGAGCCGCGCCGCTTCCATGACGCGGTTGATGCGGCCATTGATCATGATCGCGACTTTTTCGGCGACGGTGGTCGCCACTCCAATATTCTGCTCGACGACCAGCACGCCGATGTCGCTCTCTTCGCAGAGATTGAGCAGGATTTGCTCGACCTGCTCGACAATGACGGGGGCCAGGCCTTCGGTCGGCTCGTCCATGACGAGCAGATGCGGGTTGAGCAGCAGCGCGCGCGAAATCGCCAGCATCTGCTGCTCGCCGCCGGAGAGCTGATTGCCGCGATTGTTGCGTCGCTCGGCAAGCCGCGGGAAGGCTTCATAGATGCGCGGGATCGTCCATTGTCCGCGATTGCCGCCGGCCAGCCGCAAATGCTCTTCGACGGTGACCGAGGGCCACAGCCGGCGGCCCTGCGGCACATAGCCGAGCCCGAGCCGCGCAATTTCCGCAGGAGTGCGGCCGACAAGCTCTTCGCCCATGAAGCGGATCGAGCCGCTCGCGACCGGGGTCAGCCCGACAATCGCCTTGCACAAGGTGGTCTTGCCCATGCCATTGCGGCCGACGAGCGACAGCACGCCGTGCTCAAGCCGCAAATCGACGCCTTGGAGCGCATGGCTGCGGCCGTAGAAGACGTTCAGCCCTCTGATCTCCAAAAGATCGGCGGGACGGCGCTCAGGGCGGCGGTCGGGACGACGCTCAGCCATGGCCGCCCCCGAGATATAATTCCTGCACTTCCGGATCGGCTTCGATCTCGGCCGGCGCGCCTTCCTTGAAGATGCGGCCGTTGTGCATCATCGTCACGCTCTCGACGACGCGCAGCGCGACGTCCATGTCGTGCTCGATGATGATGTAGCCGATATGGGTGGGCAGCGCGGTCAGGATCGCGACTAGGTCGCCGCGTTCGCTCGGCGAGAGGCCGGCGGCGGGCTCGTCGAACAGGATAAATCGCGGCGCGCCGGCGAGCGCGAGTGCGATTTCAAGCTGGCGCTGCTGGCCGTGCGCTAATTCGCCGACCAGGCGATCGGCGACGCTTTCCAGATGCGCCAGCGAGATCAGGTCGCTGACGGACTGCATGATCGCATCGCTGGCGCGGGTGCGGATGAAGGAGAAACGGCTGCGCGACACTCCGCGGCAGGCGAGATAGACGTTTTCCCGCACCGTCAGCCGCGAGAACAATAGCGAAATCTGATAGGTCCGGCGCAGGCCGCGGCGGATGCGCTCATGCGGCGGCAAGGTTGTGACGTCCTCGCCGAAAAACCGCACCGTTCCTGACGTCGGCGGAAAATCGCCGGTCACGCAATTGAGCAACGTCGTCTTGCCGGCGCCGTTCGAGCCGAGCACGGCCCGCCGCTCGCCCGGGCGGACGCTCAGCGTAATGTCGGACAGCGCGGCGAGCGCGCCGAACATGCGGCTCACGCCGCGCAACTCGATGGCGTTGCCGGTGCCGGCCGCGGCCATGCGTTCGGCGATCGAGCTCATCGTCGGGTGCCCCTGTCCTGCGACAGCGCCCGCGCCGACCAGCGCCGCCACAACCCGATGACGCCGTCGGGCGAAAACAACACGATGACCAGGAAAGTCAGGCCGATCAGGGTCTGAAAGCGGCGGCCGTCGAGGCCGACCTCGACCAGCGCATCGAGCGCGAAGGTGCGCATGACCACGTAAATGAACGCACCGACGAACGCGCCGATGGGATGGCCGAGCCCGCCGACCACGGCGATGATCAAAAGATCGATGCTGGCTTCAATCCCCGTGGAACCAGGCGAAATCTGGTTGTTGAGCCACACCATCAGGATGCCGCCGATCGAGGCGATCAGCGCGGCGAAGGCGTAGGCCGCGATGCGGTGGGCGGTGACGTTGTAGCCGATGGCTTCCATGCGGCGCGGGTTGTCGCGCACGCCTTGCAGCGCCAGCCCGAACGGCGCTCGCGAAATGTAGACCACGACGGCGTAACTGAGCGCGGCGAAAAACAAGATCAGATAGTAAAGCGGCACCGGATGCTTCCAGTTTATGCCGAAAGCGATCGGCGCCGGGATGGTGGTGAAGCCGGCAAAGCCGTTGAAGATCGGCCAATTCTGCAAGGTCAGATAAAAGAACGCCGCGGCGATCGCGAGCGTGATCATGATGGTGTAGATGCCTTCGGTGCGCGCCGACAGCGCGCCGGTGAGCGCTCCAAACGCCACCGCGATGACGATCGCCATTGGCGCTGCGGCCCACCACGGCCAGAACAGGCTGATGGCCGGCAGTGAACTCGCGCCGAAGACGGTGATCATGTAGCCGGACACGCCGGCGACCGTCATTTGCGCGAGGCTAACCATGCCGCCGTAGCCGCCAAGGAACATCAGCGACAGCGCGA
>CAYWNY010000158.1:0-8626 GCA_964459765.1 uncultured Hyphomicrobiales bacterium
CGCCTTGCTGCAAACGCCTCATCATGAATCCAAACTTCCCGGATGGGCTCTAAGACAACAGCGGCGACCAGGCCGGGTCCGAGGCAAAGCTCGGGGTCGGCTCTTTGAGCTCGTTTCGCCCACTAATATCAACGGTGTAGAGCGACGGTCCGGCATTGCCGCCCGGGTCGCGGAAAAACATGATCACCCGACCATTGGGGGCAAACGTCGGCCCTTCGTTGTGGAACCCTTCGGTGAGCACCCGTTCCCCACTGCCGTCGGGCTTCATCACCCCGATGGCGAATTTGCCCTGCGCCTGGCGCGTGAAGGCAATGTAGTCGCCGCGCGGCGACCAGACTGGCGTCGAATAAGTGCCGTCGCCGAAGCTGATGCGCTGCGCCGCGCCGCCGCCTGCCGCCATGACGTAGATTTGCGGGTGCCCGCCGCGGTCGGATTCAAAACAAAGCCGCGCGCCGTCCGGCGAATAGGACGGTGCGGTGTCGATCGCCTGCGTGTCGGTCAGCCGCGTCATCGCCTTGGAACGCAGATCCATGACAAAGATGTTGGAGTTGCTGCCCTCCTGCAGGCTCATGACCACGCGCTGCCCGTCCGGCGAGAAGCGCGGCGAAAAGCTCATGCCGGGAAAATTGCCGACGATTTCGCGTTGACCGGTCTCGATGTTGAGCAAAAAGACGCGCGGATCGCCCTGGCCGTAGGCCATATAGGTGATCTCCTGTGTCGACGGCGAGAAGCGCGGCGTCAGCACTAAATCGTCGCCGCGGGTGAGGTAGCGCACATTGGCGCCATCCTGGTCCATGATCGCGAGCCGTTTGATGCGGCGTTCCGCCGGCCCGGTCTCGTCGACAAAGACGACGCGGCTGTCGAAATATCCTTTCTCGCCGGTCAAGCGTTCGTAGATCGCGTCGGAAATGATTTGGGCGATGCGCCGCCAATTGTCCGGCGTGGTGAAATATTGCTGGCCGGCGAGTTGCTGACCAGCGAGCACGTCCCACAGCCGGAATTCCGCTTTCAGCCGGCCGTCGCTCTGGCGGGTAACGCGGCCAGTCGCCAGCGCCTGTGCGTTGATCGTGCGCCAGTCGGGAAAGCGCGGCACGGCGTCAACGCTTGCGATTTTTTCCAGAAACGCCGCCGGATCGATCGGTGCAAACAGGCCGCTGCGGCGCAAATTGTTGGTGATGATCTGCGAAACGCCAAGCGCGGCTTCGTTGTCGCTCGGCGCGCCGCCGAGAAAATCGGCGACCGCGATCGGCATCGGCTGAAAATTGCCAGGCGTGACGTCAAGCTGCAGCACCGCGGCGGCGCGCCGCGAGCCAAGCGCCAAGCCGCCGGCGAGCGCCCCAAGCGCGAGCACGCGCCGGCGGCTCAGATAAAGGCCCCCGGTACGAACTTGCGCGATGTCTGTGTCAATTGGGCTTGGCGTTTCGTCAACCACCGAGAAGCTCGTTGTTGAATTTGATCTCAATGCTTTTCCATAACTCGTAATGCTCGGGCCGGAGCATGTTAAACGGCTGACATGACAACAAAGCGCGTTTGGCGCTCTCGGCAAGCGCCGGACCCAGCGACGAAGCCGCGTCCTCGATAATCGACGGTTCCTGGGCCAAAAAAGCATCCTGCTTAAATTGCACGCCGAGCACAACATAGAGCTTGGAGTCCGGGTTCAGTCCCGGCGGCGGGCTCCAGCACTGGATCAAGCGAGCGCGCAGCCCATCCAATTCGCTCTGCGACAGCTGCGGGGCGCGACCGGTCGTCGTGCCAAGCGCCACCGTGCCGTTGAGGGTCTCGGCGGTCGCCAGCTGCCGCTGCGGCTCGCGGTGATCGAGGAGCGCCGCCACCTGGTCGGCGTCGAATTTTGACGGCGGCTTCTTCGCTTCGTCGTGCTTTAGGGCTTCGGCGATCTGATCGGGCTTGAACTCAGGTTGTTTTTTTTCCGGCTTCGGCGGCTTCTTGGCCTCTTCCTTCTTGATCGCTTCGGCGATGAGGTCGGGCTTCGGCTTTTCCTTGGGCTTCTCGCTTTTGTCGGCGGCTTTCTGATCGGGCCTGGACTCAGCTTTCGCTTCGGCCGCGGCTTCGGTCTTGACCTCGGGTTTTTCGGCGGCCTTGGGCGCCAGCTCCTTGACCGGCTTCGCGTCGCCGACTTTGTCGGCGAGCGGCTTGGGCGTTTCGAGCGGCTTGGGCGCGTTCTTCGCGCCGGCGGTCATTTGCGAAAATTCGGTCGCGGACACGAACTCGACCGGAAGTGCCTCGGCCTGCGGCGCTTCGTTGGGGCGGGCGGCAAACGCCACGAGCCCCCACAACAGCAACACGCAGTGCGCTGCGCCCGAAAAGATGAGACTGCGCCTCATCGTCCGCCCTGCTCGACCTCGGTAACCATCGCCACCCGATGATAGCCGGCCGCCGACAATCGGCCCATCACCCGCATCATCGTGCCGTAATCAACTTTTTTGTCGCCGCGCACATAGACGCGCTCGTCCAATCCGCCGCCGCGGGCATCGGTGATGGCTTTGAGCTTGGCCACCAGATCGTCGAGCTTGACCTCGCTGTTCTGCAGATAAACTTCGCCCTTCACGTTCACCGAAATGGTGAGCGGCTCGCGATCCTGGTCCAGCGATTTGGCCTGGCTTTGGGGCAGATCGAGCGGCACACCGACGGTCAAAAGCGGCGCCGACACCATGAACACGATCAAAAGCACCAGCATGACGTCGACGAACGGCGTGACGTTGATGTCGCTCATGACCGTGCGGCGGCGCCGCCGGTGCCGGCCGCCGCTTGACGCCGCGCTGACGACGTTGGCCGCCATTCGCTTACCTCACCCGTCCCAAACTCATTCGCGCTCGTCGATCTGCCGCGACAGAATAGTCGAAAACTCGTCAGCAAAGCCTTCAAGCCGCTGCGTCTGCCGGTTCACATCGGTGATGAACTTATTGTAGAAAATCGTCGCCGGAATGGCGGCTATGAGGCCAATCGCGGTCGCGAACAATGCTTCGGCGATGCCCGGCGCCACCACCGCCAGCGAGGTGTTCTTCGAAGCCGCGATCGACTGGAAGCTCGTCATGATGCCCCAAATCGTGCCGAACAGGCCGATGAAGGGGCCCGCCGAGCCGACCGTCGCCAACACCAGAAGCCAGCGTTCCATGTGCTCGACTTCGCGGGCGATAGCGACGTCCATGACCTTTTCGATGCGCATCTGCAAGCCGCCGAGCGAGCGGGCATGGCCCTCGAAGCTCTTCTTCCATTCGCGCATGGCGGCGACAAACAGCGCGCCGGAGGAATGGGTGGGCTTGGCCGATAGCGAGGTATAGAGCTCTTCGAGCGACTGCCCCGACCAAAAAGCCTGCTCAAAGCCGTCGGTGGCGCGGCGCATGCGTGCAAACAGCACGGTCTTGTCGATGGCGATCGCCCAGACCCACACCGAACAGACAATCAGCCCTGTCATCACCGTTTTGACCAGCCAATGGCCCTGCCAAAACAGGTGCCACAGCGACAGGTCGGAGGAAGTCAACGGCA
This sequence comes from uncultured Hyphomicrobiales bacterium, assembly GCA_964459765.1. Classification (GTDB taxonomy): domain Bacteria; phylum Pseudomonadota; class Alphaproteobacteria; order Rhizobiales; family Xanthobacteraceae; genus BOG-931. The sequence goes on from CAYWNY010000158.1 coordinate 3,505, forward strand.
GGGCCGACGCTGAAATGTCGGCAGGATTCATAGCGTGTCCTTTCGGCGATCCAATCGCTCGGTCCCCAACGCATGTCCCGGAAAAGTGGCTGCCGGTCTTCCCAACGCTCAATTTAGAGCGCATTCCGATTCAGCCGAAGCGGGATGCGCTCTTAACCGCGTGGCGCGCCGGCGCCCGGACTAAAGGCTTGAGGCGGCGCCTTCCGAGCGCCGACTGCGACCTCAAAATATCGCGATGACCCAAGCCGGACCCGTCACCGGCAGGACCGAAATCATCGCGAAACGTGTCCAAACTAGGGCGCGACACCGGTAACCAAGGCTAACGAAGCCCGGTTGTGCCTAATGGCCGGTTAATGGCGCAAGCGCTTTCTTGCCGCTGAAAAGTCAGGGCCGTCCACCGCGGGGGAGGTGGACGGCCCTTTACGCGCGCGTAGTAAAACAGAGCAGCGTTAGCCTTGCGGCTGCGGTTGCTGCGGGCCGTCGTCATGCGGACGGTTGCGCCGCTCGGCCATGAACTGATCGAACTCGGAGCGGTCCTTGGCGAAGCGCAGGCGTTCCAAGAACTTTTTGAACTCCTTCTGCTCCTCTTCAAGCCGCTTGAGCGTCTCCGAGCGGTAGTCGTCAAAGGCGCGGTTGCCGCTCGAGGACGGAACCCACCAATCGCCGCGGCCCTTGAAGCGATCCATCTTGGTGCGCACGCGGTCCATTTTCTCCTGCATGCGCGCCATCTTGTTTTCCCAACGGTCCATGTGGTGATCGTAGCCGCCCATCGATCCACTCCCTGCGTAGATCGGGTGATGCCACCAACACCCGAACCGTCCGCGAGCGATCAGGATGCCCAGAATGATGAGCCCTACCGGCCACCACCAAATGAAGCCCAAAATCATGAGGACGAGTGCCATGACACGACTCCGCTTGTGAATGTAAATAACATTTACATCGACGCTGGAAACTGTCAAGGGCCTCTCAGCTTTGTGAAGCGTCGCCCTTGTGGATCAAAATATTAGCGGCCGGATTTGGCTTCCGAGACGCCCAAGCCCCTCAAATAGATCAGCGTTTGCGCTTCCAGAAGCTCTTCCGGCGACATCGGCAAACTTCGACGCCCCGCGTCGCCGCGTCCGAATAGCGAGGCGATACCGTGCGCCATCGCCCAGATATGCAGCGCCACCATCAGCGCCGGCGGGCGGCCGCGCGCCGGCATTTGGACGCAGAGCTTTTCGGCGGCGCCGCGCAGGACGGCAAACGCCCGATCGCCGGCCTCGCGCAATTCCGGATTGGACGACAGCGGCACGCCGGCTTCGAACATCGCCGAGTAATAAGCCGGCTCGGTGCGAGCAAAACCCAGGTAAGCCTTGCCGAGCCGCTCAAGCGCGGCAAAGACATCGGGGCGACCGTCGTCCCAGGACTTGCTCAGCACTGCTTCGAACTGAGCAAAGCCGCGCAACGCCACGCTGGCGAGAAGCTCGTCGCGGTCGCGGAAATGCCGGTACGGCGCGGCCGGACTGACGCCAGCCCAGCGCGCTGCCTCAGCAAAAGTGAAACCGCCCGGCCCCTTCTGCGCGATCAATTCGAGCGCGGCGCGAAGCAAAGCCTCTTTCAGATTGCCGTGGTGATAGCCGCGCGGGCCGTCTTTTTCGTCCCGGTCTTTGTCGTTCTTAGTCCAGCTCATGTAAATAGTCTTTACATGAGTCCGGTAGGTACGTCACCTTAGCCGGCGCAGGTGCGGCGAGGACGCCAATACCTACGCAGTGGCGTGCCCGCGTAGTGACTTGAGGTGCGGTTGACGCCATACACCCGCTGTGGATTTAATCTTACCGTAAACACGCAATAATTGCGGGAGCTTCCATGACCGCGATCGACGCCGCAGTTGCGCCGAAGACGGCGCCGGAACCCATCTATCTCGCGCCGGCGACCGAGACCGGCGCGCTCGGCATCTATCAGCTCAAGCGGCTGTGGTCGCGAGCGACGGCCGCGCGGCAAGGCTGGTTCTTTCCGACCACCCTGCACGATCGCCAGCTCGATCATCTGGTGATCCACGCCAGCCGACTGGGGCTGGAGCAGACGACCTCCTACCTCGGCACCGCGGCGCCGAGCTTCGCGGAGTTCGAGCGCTGGATCGTCGCGACTACCGGCGGCGTCCCGCCCGAGCGCGTCGCGCGCATCAATGCGGCCGTCGCCGGTCGCGCCGTGCCGGCGGAGTGCGCACTTCGACGAGCACGGTTACGTCGTGCTGCGCGACGCCGTACCCGCCGCGATGCGCGACGAAGCGGCGCAGGCGCTGTGGCAGCACCTTGGCGCCGATCCGAACGACCCGGAGACATGGTACCGGCAGCGCGATCACGGCATCATGGTGCAATATTTTCAGCACCCGGCCTTTACCGCCATTCGCCGCGCGCCGCGCATTCACAAAGCCTTCGCCCAGCTCTGGGGCAAAGCCGACCTGTGGGCGACCACCGACCGGGTCGGTTTCAATCCGCCGCAGCGCGAAGGTTTTAAGTTTCCCGGCCCGCGCCTGCATTGGGACGTCAGCGTCAGGACGCCGATCCCGTTCGGCACCGGCGGCATTCTTTATTTGACTGAGACGCCGCCCGAGCAGGGCGCCTTCACCGTCGTGCCCGGTTTCCAGCGCTGGGGCGAGGCATGGCTGAAAGCGCTGCCGCCCGGCGCCGATCCGCGCCGACAGGACCTTTATGCGCTCGGCCCCCGCGCCATCGGCGGCAACGCCGGCGACCTCATCATCTGGCACCAGGCGCTGCCGCATGGCGCCAGCCCTAATCGCGGCACGCGCCCGCGCATGGTGCAGTACATCAACATGTTCCCGACGCACTATGACGAGCAGGAGGAGCGGATTTAGAGCGCGTCGCTTTTGAACGAACTCAGCTGCGCCGGCGCGGCGCTGCCGTCAGCGGCAGGCGCTCGAACAAGCCCGGCCCTTCGCGTGCCAGATCGGCGCCTTCGATCGACAGCAGCCGCAGTTTGGTGCGCACCCCGCCGGGCGCCGAAAAGCCGCCGGTCCTGCCGCCCGCCGCCAGCACGCGATGACAGGGCACAATGATCGGGAACGGATTCTGCCCGAGGGCTTGCGCAACCTCGCGCGCGAGCGCGCGTTCGCCGAGCCGCTCCGCAATCTCGCCGTACGACAAGGTCGCGCCCGGCGGAATGGTGCGGGCGACGGCGTAAACCCGGCGATTGAATTCCGGCACCGCGTCCTCGTCGAGGACCGCTTCATCCAGTTCGGCGGGCCGACCGTCGAGCAATGCGACAATGGCGCCGATCGCGCGTTGAACGGGCGCAGGCGGAGTTGTCTCGCTCGCCGCCGGAAAACGGCGGAGCAAGCGGTTGCGCGTTTTGCGCTCGTCGCCTTCCGGCAGCAGCACACCGGCGATGCCGCGCTCGCTAAATACGATGCCGCAGGCGCCGATCGCCGTTTCAAAAAGTGCAAAGCCGGGGGCGTTCATTTCAATCTAGATATAGCACCAGCACGGCCGCGCCACCCGCTTACTGGATAACGTCGAGATCGGCCTTCATGGCGATGCGCAGGGGTTTCGGGATCGGGCGCGCACGGCCGCCTGAGATAAAGGCGACGCGCACGCTTGCGTCGACCAAAACCTCCTCGCCGCGCATGACCTTCTGCCGCAAAGTGATCGAGGCGCCTCTGACCTCTTCCGGCTCGGTGAGGACGTCAAGGATATCGTCCATGCGCGCGGGTTTGAGAAAATCGAGCGTCATCGAGCGCACGACAAAGGCAAATCCCGGCGCTTCCTGTTCCGTCGCCTCGAAAAGCGCGCGATGATCGGCGCCGATCAGGCGCAGATAGTTGGTCCGCCCGCGCTCCATGTAGCGCAGATAACTGGCGTGATAGACGATGCCGGTGAAGTCGGTGTCCTCGTAATAGACGCGCACGGCGAAGAAGTGGCGGCCGTCGCGGACTTCGCCGTCGAGGTCATGTGCGGCCATTGTTCACCTCCACGGCACCCCGCCGCCGCTCATCGTCTCGGCCATAGCATCCTCGCTCCGCACGGCATTCGTTCCTGCGCCGCAGCGGTAACATAGACCCCGCGGCACGTCAGCGCCCGCGGCTTTCCTTCGCATATTGTTGTCGCGGGCGACGGCGACGTTATAGTGGCCGCGCCGGTTTGCGCAGGGGAACTGCCATGAAGCTTCGGCTCGTTGCGGCGCTGATTGCGCTGATGCTTCCTGTTCCGACGCTTGCCGATTGCAGCGACGAGGCTTGCAGTGCGGTCCAAAAGATTCTCGACTCGCGCTCCGGCAACTTCGCCAAAATCAAGGGCAAGCCGACCGTTGATCCGCGCGGCGATCCGGTGTGGGAGGGCACGCAGTTGATCGGCGGGCTTTTCGCCCACTGCTACGTCTACCGGCGCGGCGAAGGATCGCGTTACGAATATCGCTGCAATTCCGAAACGTCGGCTTCGCCGGAGCAAGCTAAGGTCATCGCCGACGCCGCGAAGACAACGATCAAATCAGCCGAGCCGAATATCGAGTGGCTCGACGACCCGACCGTCCGAGCGCTGGCCGATCTGGAGGATTTTAAGGGCACCGAAGGCTGGTACGGCGGGTATGCCAAGAACAAGACGGTAGTGGTCAAGGTCGAGGCCGTCGCTTCGGTGGCCGCCGGCAGCACCACCTCGGTGACGTTTTTCGCCAAGCCAATCACGCGGCGCGATTTGCGCTAACCGGATCGAGCTACGCCGGCTCAAGTCTCCTCATCAGAACCGAACAGCCTGAACTGCGCAGGATCGCGGGCCGGCTCGGCGAGGCCGAGATGGCGGAAGGCATGCGCGGTGATCAGCCGGCCGCGCGGGGTCCGTTGCAGCATCCCGCATTGGATCAGATAGGGCTCGATGATGTCCTCGATGGCGTCGCGCGGCTCCGACAAAGCGGCGGCAAGCGTTTCCACCCCGACCGGACCGCCGCCATAGTTCAGGGCGATGGTGTTGAGATAGCGGCGGTCCATGGCGTCAAGTCCGGCGGCGTCGACCTCAAGCGCGGCGAGCGCCTTGTCCGCCACGGCGCGGTCGATGGCCTTGGCGCCGTCGACGGCGGCAAAGTCGCGCACGCGGCGCAGCAGCCGGCCGGCGATGCGCGGCGTGCCGCGGGCGCG
>CAYWNY010000159.1:0-8516 GCA_964459765.1 uncultured Hyphomicrobiales bacterium
CGGCTTCGGCTTCTGGAACAACACCGCCGGCTTCGATATCAGCCAGACGCTGATCCCGTACTCGGCTAGCACCTCGACCTTCGGCCGCGCTTTCTGGGTCGGACTTCTCAATACGCTCTTGGTGGCGGCGCTTGCTATCGTGCTTGCGACCGTGCTCGGCTTTCTCGTCGGCATCGCGCGACTCTCGCGCAATTGGCTCGTAGCGCGGCTGGCCGGCGGCTATGTCGAGGCAATCCGCAACATACCGCTCTTGTTGCAGCTTTATTTTTGGTACAACGCCGTACTCAAATCGCTGCCGCAGTTGCGCGACAGCGTGCCGCTTCCGGGTGGTGGCATTCTCAACAATCGCGGCCTGTTCCTGGCGCGGCCGCAATTCGGCGCGAATTTCAGCTTCGTCATCGCAGCCTTTGCCGTCGGCGTGCTCGCCGCCATCGCCTGGCGCTTCTACGCCCGCCGCCGCCGTGACCGCACCGGCGACGAGCTGCCGATCATGTGGCCGACGTTGGTTCTCGTCGTCGCGCCGCCGCTCGGCGCCTTCGTCCTCGCGGGCTTTCCGTTGACCTTCAGCGTTCCGCAACTCGGCCGTTTCAATGTCGCGGGCGGCGTCGAAATCCTCCCCGAATTTGCAGCGCTGCTGTTGGCGCTGAGCGTCTATACCGCCGCCTTCATCGCCGAGGTCGTGCGCGCCGGCATAGTTTCGGTCGCGGGAGGTCAAATCGAGGCCGCGCATGCGCTAGGCCTGCGTCGCAGCCTGACGCTGCGGCTCGTCGTGCTTCCCCAGGCGACGCGCGTGATCATCCCGCCGCTGACAAGCCAGTATCTCAATCTGATCAAAAACTCTTCACTTGCCGTTGCCATCGGTTACCCGGACCTGGTGCAGGTTTTTGCCGGCAGCGTGCTCAACATCACCGGACAGGCGGTCGAGGTGATCTCCATCACCATGGCGGTCTATCTCGCGATCAGCTTATCGACCTCGCTGCTGATGAACCTTTACGCGCGGGCAGAGGCGGTGGCGGAGCGTGTGGTGTGAGCGCGATCGCCGATGGATCTTTTGTGCGCGGTGGCGCCGTCAAACCGCTGCCGCCGCCCGTCAGCCGCAGCGGGATTCTGCGCTGGCTGAATGACGATCTGTTTTCGAGCCCGCTCAATATCGCGTTGACGCTGCTGTGCGTTTTGCTCATGGCCTGGGCGCTGCCGCCGGTCGTTCGCTTTTTTTTCATCGACGCCGTGTGGTCGGGCAGCGATCGCACGGCGTGCCTGGCTTCGCCCGCCGAGCCCAATCCCGGCGCCTGCTGGGCGTTCGTACGCGTCTGGCTCTCGTATTTCGTCTATGGCTTTTATCCGCTTAGCGAGCGCTGGCGGGTCGACTGTTTCTTTCTTGCGCTGGCGATCGGCTTGCTGTGGCTGTTGTGGCTGTCGGCGCCACGCCGGGACATCGGCGCCGTTTATTTCTTCGTGGTGTTGCCGCTGCTGTCGTATCTGTTGCTGCACGGCGCGCCGTTGATCGGGCTGATGGTTGTTCCGACCACGCTGTGGGGCGGTATTTTCGTGACGGTCGTGGTTGCCACGATCGGCATCGTGTTCTCCCTGCCGCTCGGTGTGCTATTGGCGCTGGCGCGCCGATCCGACTTGCCGGTGCTGCGGCTTGCCGCTGTGACCTTCATCGAAGTCGTGCGCGGCGTACCGCTGATCACCGTCCTGTTCATGGCCAGCGTGATGCTGCCGTTGTTTGTGCCCGAGCGCCTGGCGCCCGACCAGCTTGTACGCGCACTGATCGGCGTGGCGCTGTTCGCCGCCGCTTATATGGCGGAAGTGGTGCGCGGCGGTCTCGCCGGCGTGCCGCGCGGCCAATACGAAGCGGCGCGGGCGCTGGGCTTGAGCTATTGGCGGATGATGGGGCTCGTCGTGCTGCCGCAGGCGTTGCGCATCACCCTGCCGAACATCGTCAATACCTGCATCGGCCTGTTCAAAGATACGACGTTGGTGTTCGTTGTGGCGATTTTCGATTTCCTGCGCACGGTGGACGCCGCCCGCGAGGATCCGAACTGGGCGGCGCCGAACACTACGGTGACCGGCTATGCCTTCGCCGCGCTCTTTTACTTCGCCTGCTGCTATGCCATGTCGCTCTACGCTCGAACCGTGGAAACGCGGCTCGCGCGCGGCGGGCGGCGCTAGAGGGACTGCGATGGACGAGCGCGCCGACCAGTCGCCGCTAAACTCGCCGCCACACGCGGTGGCGGTCGAGATCATCTCGCTGCACAAGTGGTACGGCGACTTCCATGTGCTGCGCGACATCAACCTGAAAGTTTTGCGCGGCGAGCGCATCGTCATTTGCGGACCGTCCGGCGGCGGGAAGTCGACCTTGCTCCGTTGCGTCAACCGGCTCGAGGATTGGCAGCGCGGCCGCGTCATCGTCGATGGCATCGAATTGACGGACGATCCGAAGCGGATCGTCACCGTACGACGCGACGTCGGCATGGTGTTCCAGCAATTCAATCTGTTCCCGCATCTCACCGTCCTTGAGAATTGCACTCTGGCGCCGATCTGGGCGCGGCACATGCCGAAGAAAGATGCCGAGGCATTGGCGATGCATTATCTGGAACGTGTGAAAATCGCGGATCAGGCCGGCAAGTATCCGTCGCGTTTATCCGGCGGCCAGCAGCAGCGTGTCGCGATTGCGCGGGCGCTATGCATGAGCCCGAACATCATGCTGTTCGACGAGCCGACGTCGGCGCTCGACCCGGAGATGGTCAAGGAGGTGCTCGATACCATGGTGGCGCTGGCGGGCGACGGCATTACCATGCTGGTGGTCTCGCATGAGATGGGCTTTGCCCGGCAAGTCGCCGATCGGGTCATCCTCATGGATGACGGGCAAATCGTTGAAATCAACGAACCGAAGAAATTTTTCGGCGATCCGCAGCACGAGCGCACGCGGCTGTTTCTGCAACAAATATTGCACTGACGGCAGGGTCCTGAAAAGTGTGCGCCGATGAAACGATCGGCGCAATCGCTGGTTAACGTTTTGCTTTTTCGTATTGCCGAGATGCGAAGACTAACAAGATTACCAAGCTGTAATGCGGCAAGGACCTTCTGACCAAACTTTAACTTGAGTTACATGCGAGCCGGGCTTTTACTTAGCGCCACATTGAATCGCACAACTCTCTTTTGGAGGAGAACATGTGGAAGCCAGTGGTCGTTGCGACGGCAGCGCTTGCCATCGCCGGCTCTTCTTTGGTGTACGCGCAACAGCGTTTCGGCGGGCACGACGGCGGCGGTGACGGCGGGCCCCGTTTCGAGCATCGGCATCATAAAAAAATGAGCCCCGAAGACCGCGCGGCCTTTACCGACGCGCGCATCGCGGCGCTAAAAGCAGGTCTCGAGCTGACGCCCGACCAGGCGAAGAATTGGCCGCCGTTCGAGCAAGCGCTGCGCGACATGGCGACGTTGCGCGCCCAGCGCATCGCCGCCCGCGAAGCGCGCGAGCAGAATCCGAGCGCCACGCCGCCCGCACCGTTCGACCGGCTCGCGCACCGGGCCGACAACTTGGCCAAGACCAGCGCGGCGTTAAAGAAGATCGCCGACGCCGGGTCGCCGCTCTATCAAAGCCTTACTGACGGGCAGAAGGAGCGGTTCAAGAAACTCGCGCGTCTGCTGCGACCGCATCATCATCATCACTTTGCCCGCAACGAGGGCGGGCAGGGCGGTGGCGGCTGGCGCAACGGACCGGGTGGTGGCGGCCAGGGCTGGGGACATCGCCGCTTCGGCGAGAACGAAGGCTCACAGGACGGCCGCATGCAGCAGCTGATGGAAACGCAGGAAGACGGCTCGCGCCTCTAAACTATCAACGACCGATGCGCGCTTGCTGAAACCTCACCCCTCCCGCAGCGAGCGCCGACAGTGAAAGCCGCAAGGGCAAGGCCTTTGCGGCTTTCGCGTTTTTGCTAACACAAGCGCTCAACGCGCGGCGGCGCAGCCCTCAGGCTTAAACACACCGCTCCCGCGATGCCGGCCAGATTGCGAGCTTGGCCGCCGGTCGGATCGGCCGGCGGGTGAATTCGCCGCCGCAATTCGGGCAACGGCCGTTCAGGATGGTCTCGGCGCAGCTTCGGCAAAACGTGCACTCGAAGGAGCAAATCAGCGCATCCGCCGAATCCGGCGGCAAATCGCGATCGCAGCCCTCGCAACTCGGCTTGAGCAGAAGCATGATCGTCTCCGTAATTGGAGAGATTCTGCGCGGCCAAAACGTCCGCGTCAATCGACGCCGAACACCATCCGGTCGCCTTTGGCGGTATCCCCGACGATGGCTTAAAGGCACTTGCGGCCAAATTCTCAAAGTGGCGGCGCTCGGACGGGCTTCGAGTATCCGCTCCGTCATCCGCTGCGGTTGAAAGTGAAAGCTCCGTGCCGGAGTTAGGCGTGACGCGATCACGTTCCACGGCGCCTTTCGCTGTCAGCGATCATCATAATACGCCACACCCCATATAAATGATTTCCAGATTATGCGACGAACCGTTTGTTTTGCTCGTTGGAACACGGCCGGCTCGGCAGTCAGCCGTATTCTATTCCGAGCATGGATCAGGCGGTTTCGTAGCTCCGTGCCGCCCCAACCTTGTTTGCGGATGAAATTCTCGAGGCCGTGCGCATCCGTTCCAGTCGCGTCAGCAATAATCAGCTCAACGAGCTTTAGTTGGTCAGGGTCAGGGTCGGGGTAAGGGTCCCGGTCAAATGCCGGATTCGGTCCGGCGGTTGCCAGCTTGTAGAGCAGGGCCACGCCTGCAACTGCAGCGATAGCAATAAGTACGCGCGCCATTTTACGCCTCGATCAACTCAACAATATACGAATCCGACATTTGTGGGAGTTGATTGGATGGCGAGACTCATACAGCTGTCGAGCAGCGGCGCCGCCGTTCCTCAATCAGTAAAGCGCTCCCGCGCGGCCGACGTCAGCGCGCAAAGATCAGACACGTCGTCGTGCCGTGAGCGAGCAATCGGCCCGCCCGATCAGTGATCCGTCCTTCCGCGGTGCCGACACGGCGGCCGCAATTCAATACAACGCCCTCCGCCCGAATCGGGCCGGTTTCCGGCCTTACGGGCCGGACCAGCGAAATCTTGAACTCAAGGGTCGTCGAGCCGACGCCTTTTTCCAGAGTTGAGTGAATGGCCAGGCCCATAGCGCTGTCGAGCAAAGTCGCCGCCAGACCGCCATGCACCGTGCCGGCCGGATTGAGGTGGGTGGCCCCCGGTTCGGCCGTAACCACGACGCGGCCACTTGCAACTTCAACCACGTCATAGCCCAAGTTTTGGGCCATGGTGTTGAGCGGAAGCGTTCCGTCGACAAGCCCCTGGACAAACGCCAAGCCGGTCATCTTGGCTTGCTGGTCCGCGCTGACGGTCCCGTAGGTCTTGCAGACAGGGGTGGGCAACGGCTCCATGTCGCTCTCATCTGATGGCGTCAAAGCTTGAGTCGACTATGGCTTCGACGATCGCGGAAAACTGGCGCTTTTCGGACCCGTTCATTGCGGCGGACGACCAAGTCCGAAAACCGCTAGACGAGGGCCGGCAAGTGGACGAGTCTGCCGCCATGGATTTCGATCCTGACCACGAAACATGCTATCGCGCGCTCTGCCGCCGGGACGCCCGCTATGACGGCCGTTTCTTCACCGCGGTGAAGACAACCGGAATTTATTGCCGTCCGGTCTGCCCGGCGCGAACGCCGTTATCGAAGAACGTAATCTTCTTTCCGACGGCCGCGGCGGCGCAGGAAGCCGGATTCCGGCCTTGTTTGCGCTGTCGGCCGGAGACCGTGCCGCATTTGGGCGCTTGGCGCGGCACCTCGAATACGGTTTCGCGGGCACTTCGCCTGATCGAAAACGGCGCGTTGGACGACGGCGACGTCGATGCCTTGGCTGATCGGCTCGGTGTCGGCGAGCGGCATCTTCGGCGTCTGTTCCTCAAGCATCTGGGCGCTTCGCCGCTCGCCGTCGCGCAGACCCGGCGCATCCTGCACGCCAAGAAGCTTATTCACGACACCCAAATGCCGATGGCTGAGGTCGCGTTTGCGTCCGGGTTCGGCAGCATCCGCCGTTTCAACGAAACGTTTCACACGTTGTTCGGCCGACCGCCCAGCGAATTACGCCGCACTAAAATCGCCCGCAACCCTCAGGCTTGAATTGCTGCGCGCAAGGCTCGTGCGTTTTCGGCGACGCAACGCGCCAGATCACGAAAGTTGGTGCGCAGCGCTTCGAGCGCGAAGCCAAGCGCAAACAGCCGCTCGACCTCGCTGCTTGAAAGCGCAAGCGTGATGCCTGCGCTGCGAAGCGATTCCAGCTCCGATTCAAAGGCGTTAAGCGAGGCCTCCGCGGCTTGCAACGAGGGCGGCTGGTGGCGCTTGCGCAGCGCGGTTGCACAGTCGCGCAGAAATTCGCCGGCGTCGGCGCTCACCGGCTGCAGTCTTGGACCAAGGCGCGGCGCCACGGTTAGCGGAAATGGCGCAACAGCCGCTCGCCCGAGAATGACCAGATCATGCCGCAGTCTCACCAGCGTTCGCGCCAGTGGGGCCGGATCCGGCCGGTGGGTGAAGACGACCAGACGCTCGCGCGCGGCCTCGGCTGCGATGTCCTGAAAGGAAGCCAACGCTTCGCCCAGCCCGGCCTGGATGTGCCTGATTTTGTCTGTGCCGAGCTGCTGGGTGAAACCCTCCAAAAGCTCGCTGAGCACCAATGCCATCCGATCGAGAATGCCGGCGGCCTCTAGGGCTCCGAGGGTGTAAGCGCGTTCGGGGAAGACCAGCACTGAAACGACGATCGCTACCCCGCCGCCGACGGCGACTTCCGCTAAACGTACGACGGCCGACTCGATGGGACCTTCGCCAAGCTGACCGGCAACGAGCAGGACAAGTACGGCGGAGAACGGCGCAACGCGCATGGTCGGACTGATTGCCGCGGCGAACGCCAATGGGCCTATCGTCAGCGCCAGCACACCGGCCTGGGCAACGGCCGTCGCGTGCGGAATAAGGACACCGATCACGGCGGCGTAGAGGCCGCCGACCAAGGTGCCAATCACATATTCGACGGTCGCGCGAACCGACCCGCCGATACTCACCTGGGTGACGACCACGGCCGTGATCACCACCCACAATCCATGCAATGGAAACGATACACCGCGTGCAATCGCGAAAGCGAGTAACCCCGCCACCGTCACGCGCAAGCCGTATCGCAATTGCGGCCGGTAAGGGCCTATCAAACCGCGAAGCCGTTTCCAGAAGGCCAGGCTGTCCATGAACGGTGCGAGCTTTGCAGAAAAACCTACCCGAACAAATATTCCGATGAACGCGCCACTTCCAAGGCCAGCACGTGGCCCGAAGAGACGGCTTAACTGTAATTGGCGCTGTCGCCGTCGGTGACGTCGTAAGTCGCGCCACTCACCATAGCGGCATCGTCGGATGCTAGAAATACGACGGCCGGCGCAATCGCCTCGGGTTCGATCCAGGGGATGCCGAACGGCGATTTGGCGATCAGTCTGGCTTTGGCATCCGCTTCAAGAGCGGCCGTCGGTTTTTGGGATGCGAATTCGTCGGCGGCTTGCGCGTAACGGTCGTGATGTCGGGTCAAGGGCGTGTCGATGAGGCCGGGAACGATGGCGTTGACCGTGATGCCGTATTGACCGAGCTCCAGCGCTGCAGATTTCATCAGGCCGATGATGTCCCATTTGGAGGCGGAATACGCTGCGCCGTATTTGGTACCGTGCCGGCCTTGGGTCGACGATGTGACGATGATGCGCCCGCCGCCGTTCTTGACTAAATGCGGCGCCGCGGCGCGAATGGCATTGCATGTGCCGGTCAAGTTGACGTCGATAGTGTCGTGCCAGTCGGCATCTTCCCAGTCGAGTATCGCCTTGAAAGCCTGAATGCCGGCGTTGGCGAACAAGATGTCGAGCTTGCCAAAGGTCGCGACCGCCTGGTCCGCCGCGGCGCGCAAAGCCGTCAGATTGCGCTGATCGAGATGGGCGTCGCTCCAGCGACCGCCGGCCGCTTTGACCAATCGGCCGGTCTCCGCCAGTTCGTCCGGTGTCGCTGGCACGACATCGAGCGTCGAACTCACCGGACCGGCAATGTCGATGCCCATAATGTCGGCGCCTTCACGGGCGAACGCGATGGCCGTAGCGCGGCCAATTCCTGGCGCCGCGCCGGTAATGATCGCGGCCTTGCCGCGCAACCGGCTCGAAGACCGGTCCGCTGTCGTCGATGCCATGAAGCACCCCGAATTCGAAAATCGGATCACGATGTGGCGCGGGACCAGTATTATCGCGCCCGGCGCAGAAGTCACCGGGCGTCGAAATGCTTCGTTTGCTTTAATCCCGCTCGACCGGTAGGTCAGGCCGCGAACCCCATTCGGCCCATGAGCCGTCGTAGAGACCTTTGGCTTCCTTGCCGATGGCGTCTAGCGCAAGGGTGAGGATTGCCGCGGTGACGCCGGAGCCGCACGAGGTGATGATCGGTTTGTCGAGATCGACGCCGG
>CAYWNY010000160.1:0-8434 GCA_964459765.1 uncultured Hyphomicrobiales bacterium
CGGCCTGCGCATAGGCTTCGGCCCAGCCGTAATCGAAGACGTATTCGCCGCGGGAGTGGCTCTTGAGGTAGCAGGGCGCTGCGGCGACAAGCGTCCCCTCGGGCGACTGCACCAGCACGTGCTGGACCCGCCACCCGGAATGGCCGCCGACCGACTTCGAGGCTTCGAGCGCCGAAAGAAAATCGTAAGATAAGAAAGGGTTATACGGTCTTTCCGGATCTGTTTGTTGAGCCGCTTGCGGTGCTAGCTGACCGCCGTGATCGCACCTCTGCCGTGGGTTGGCGCAAGCGTCCCAAGCCGTCGCGCCGGCCTCGGCGATGGCGTTGACGGCGACGACGCGAAAGGGCCCCGCCGCGTGCGCGGCGCCATCGGTTGGGTTCTCGTTGCCAGCTCTGGTCATGGCCGAAAGCCTTCAAAGATGATCTGGTCGGCAAAGTGGCGAGCGCGCTCATGCTCGGCTTCGTCGCGGACCACCCACGTCAACAGCGGCAGGCACAAAACATGCCGGGCGAAAGCCGGCGCCGCTGCCGGCAGATTATCGAACGCATAAGCGACGAAATGCGGGCGCGCGGTCAAGGCGGGTAGAAGCGTGCCCATGCCGTGGCGCAACCACGACGGCATCTGATCCCAGTAGGGATGGGGGCGGTATTTAGCCGCGACAATGCCGCGCAGTAGCGACGGGGCCTTCCGCCGGAGAGCCGCAAGCTGAATCGGGTCGAACGACATCGGCGCCGCCGGGCCCCGGTACCCCGCGAGCACGCTGGCGACGCGCGCGGGAAGACGCTCGTCGCCGTCGAAACGGCTTTTGAGCTCGAGCAACAGTGTGGCGCGGCCGCCGACGAGGTCGCACAATTCGCCGAGCGTCAGCATCCGTTCGTCGCTGCCGCGAAAGTTTGCGCGCCTGAGCGCAACGGCGCTTAATTGGTCGAGGCGGCCTTCGCCCTCGGTCAAACGGCCGAGCGCATCATCGTGATGCACAAAAGCTTCGCCGTCGGCGCTGATTTGCAGATCGACCTCGATGCCGTAACCGCCGTCGATCGCGGCGCGCAGCGCGCCCGCGGTATTCTCGATGAGGCCACGCGTTGCGTCATGCAGCCCGCGATGGGCGATCGGCCGTGCGGTCAGCCAGTCGAGCGTAGACCTCACTGATCACGACACCTCAAAAAGCCCGTCGACTTCCATCGCCGCGTCCTGCGGCAACGCGGCAACGCCGATGGTCGAGCGCGAATGCCTGCCCTTGTCGCCGAAAACGGCGACCATCAAATCGGAAGCGCCATTCATCACCTTAGGGCCGTCGGTGAAGCCAGGCACGGAATTCACGAAGCCGGTGAGCTTCACCACCCGCACCACCTTGTCGAGATCGCCGAGCGCGACCTTGACCTGCGCCAAGATATTGACCGCGCAAGCGCGCGCCGCCTTTTGGCCGTCCTCAACCGAGACGCCGCCGCCGAGCTGGCCCTTGGCGACGAGTTTGCCGGCATCGAGGCAAATCTGGCCCGAAACACTCAAGAGATTACCCGTCCGCACAAACGGCACGTAATTGGCGACCGGCGCCGCCGGCTTCGTCAGCACAATGCCAAGTTCGCTCAATTTGTTCTCAACCGCGCTCGCCATATCGTCCTCCAAGCCGCTTTAAATACGCGTAGTTCTTGGCCGATCCAGGCTCATCCTGCAAGTGAAGCATTGCCGCGAGCCGCTGTTGCGGGGAGCGTCCCGGCCTCTTATCTTGACCGCCATCCGAACGACAAAGTGGGCTGTGATTTTTGCGCTGTAGCGACCGGGGGGCGGCCACATACTATAGGATAATGCAAGGAAGTTTCATGGCTGCCGCTTTCGCTTCTTTCTCGCGCAGCGCCGTGCTCGCCTGCACATTCATCTACACATTCATGGCGGTCGGATTCTCGACCGCCGCCGGAGCTGAAGACAAACCGATCGCATTGGTGCCGCACCGGGCTGTCTACGACCTAAGCCTCGGGCAGGCGCGCGAAAATGCACAAGTGGCAAGCGTGCGCGGCCGCATCCTCTACGATTTCGACGGCAATGCCTGCGAAGGCTATACGCTTAAATTCCGCCAGCTCTCCGAACTCGACACCGGCGAGGGCAAGGTCTCGACCAGCGACTTGCGCTCGACCACCTGGGAAGGCGGCGACGCCAAGCGGTTCAAATTCAGCTCGGAGAATTTTGTCGATCAAAATCTGGTCGATTCCGTCGACGGCAATGCCGAACACGGCTCAACGACGACCGCCGTCGATCTGGTCAAACCAAAGCACAGAGTGCTCGATATCGACGCCGCGGTGGTCTTTCCGACCCAGCACATGGTGCGGGCGATCGCAGCCGCCCGCGCCGGCAAGACCATTCTGGATTTTCCGGTCTACGACGGCTCCGACACCGGCGACAAGGTCTACGACACGCTCACGGTGATCGGCGGCAAACTGTCCTCCGATGACCGCAAACACGACGACGCCGCCGCCGGTGCCCCCAAGCTTGCCGGCGTGCCGCGCTGGCCGGTCACGATCAGCTATTTCGAAAAAGGCAAGGCACAGAAAAGCTCGGAGCAGACACCGGTTTATGCGATCGGCTTCGAGCTTTACGAGAACGGCATCTCGCGGGCTTTGTCTCTCGACTACAACGACTTCGTCGTTGCCGGCAAACTGACCTCGCTCGAAATCAAAGATCCCAAACCTTGTCCCTGAGGTAAAGAAGAAGGCGTCAGCGTGCCGCCGCCCTTGACAAATTTACACTGTAAATTTACGGTGTAAATGGTGGCACGTAATCTCTCCGACCGCGAGGTCAAAGCTTTCCGCGATCGCCTGTGCGTGGTCGCCGAAAGGCTGTTTGCCGAGCGCGGGGCGCACGCGGTTACCGTGCGCGAACTGGCGCGCGAACTCGGCGTCAGCGCCATGACCCCGTACCGGTATTTTGCCGACAAGGACGAAATGCTGGCGGCCGTCCGGGCGGCGGCTTTTGATCGGTTTGCCGGCGCGCTCGAGGGTGCCGCGACGACAGGCAGCGCGGTGACGCGCGCCGACGCGGTCGGCCGCGCCTACCTCGACTTCGCTTTCACCGAGCCCAATGCCTACAAACTGATGTTCGACATCAATCAGCCGGCGGCCGGCCGGTTTCCCGATCTCGATCGCGCCGGCCGCCGCGCGCGGCGGACGATGTCGGGTTACATGAAAGAGCTGGTCGCCGAGGGCTATCTCGCAGGCGACCCCGAAACGCTCGGCAAGATCTTTTGGGCCATGGTGCACGGTCTGGTGATGCTGCACCTGACCGGCCGGCTCGATCCGAAGCCCGATTTTTCAAGCCTTCACCGCACCGCCATGCGGCTTTTGCAGCGTGGCGCAGCCGCGGGTTCTCTGCCACAGGCCAAGAGGAGAGCGTCATGAGTGAGCCGTTTCCCGCAGCGCCGTTTTTCTCCGGAAATTTTGCCCCCGTTTCGTTCGAGGCCGACGCACCTGATTTGCCGGTACACGGTGAATTGCCGAAGGACCTCGCCGGCACGCTCTATCGCAACGGTCCCAATCCACAATTTGCGCCGCGCGATCAGAACCATCACTGGTTTATCGGCGACGGCATGATCCACGCCTTTCATGTCGAAGACGGCCGGGTGGCTTACCGCAATCGCTGGGTGCGCACACCAAAATGGGAGCTGGAATATGCAGCGCACAAGTCGCTGTTCGGCGCCTGGGGCAATCCCGCCACCACCGATCGCTCCGTCGTCGGCAAGGACAGCGGCGTCGCCAATACCAACATCGTTTGGCACGCCGGCAAATTGTTTGCCTTGGAGGAGGCGCATCGCCCATTTGCGCTCGACCCGCAAACGCTGGCGGCCAAGGGCTATTGCGATTTCGACGGCGCTCTCGCCGGCACGCGCTTCACCGCGCATCCGAAAATCGACCCTGAGACCGGCGAAATGGTGTTTTTCGCGTATTCCGCCTCAGGCCATTTCTCGACGACGCTCGCGTACGGCGTCATCGACAAGAGCGGCAGGCTAACCCGCTACGATGTGTTCGAGGCGCCGTATGCCAGCATGGTGCATGATTTCATGGTGACCCGGAACTACGTGCTGTTTCCGGTACTGCCGCTCACCGGAAGCATGCAGCGCGCCATGTCGGGCAAGCCGGCCTATGCGTGGGAAGCCGACAAACGCTCCTATGTCGGCGTCATGAAGCGCAACGCCGCCGTTTCGTCGGTGCGCTGGTTCGAATGCGACCCCTGCTACGTCTTTCATCCCATGAACGCCTACGAAGACGGCGACAAGATCGTCGGCGACGTGATGCAATACGACGCGGCGCCGTTATTCCCCGACCCGAATGGGCGGCCCGGTGATCCGGCCAAGGCGACAGCCAATCTCACGCGCTGGACGTTCGATCTTTCGGCCAATTCGAATGGCTTCAAGCGCGAAAGCATCGATGACCTCGCCGGCGAATTTCCCCGCTTCGACGAGCGTTTCTCGGGTCGCGATTATCGGTCGGGCTATTTTGCCGCCAGCAGCGATCGCAAGCTGTTCGATCACTTCGACACATTGGCGCATCTTGATCTGAAGACCAGCAAGCGCTCCTCGTATCAACTGCCGCACGGCGACGCTATTTCCGAACCGATCTTCGTTCCGCGCAACGGCGCCTCAGCCGAGGGCGACGGTTATCTGCTGGCTACGATCTTTCGCGGCGCCGAGAACCGCAGCGATCTCGCCGTGTTCGACGCGACGGCGCTTGATCGCGGTCCGATCGCACTTGCGGAACTCTCGCACCGCGTGCCGTTCGGCTTCCACGGCAACTGGCGGCCGGCGGCTTAGCGTTTTTCCGGCGGCTCGAAAGCCAGCCCGCGCACTACGGCGTCTTCGCCGAAACGGGCGCGCACGCGGTCGACCGCGTGTTCGGCTTCGGCGGCGCGGCTGTCGATAAAGTCGGCCGGATCGGCGCGGTCGGCTGACGCCAATGCACTGATGCCCACCCCGAGCAGGCGGTATTTCGTCCCGTCGGCTTCGCGCTGCAGGAGCGGGCGCGCGGCGGCAAAAATCTTGGCGGCTAGTTGCGTGGGCGCATCGAACGAATGGGCGCGGGTGCGGATCTTAAAGTCGGCGGTTTTCAGCTTCAGCGTCACGGTCGCGCCAGCGAGCGCCTTTTCCTTCAACCGCGTCGAGACCTCTTCGGTCTGCGCCCAGAGAATACGCTCGAGCGTCTTGAACGTGGAAATATCGCGCTCGAAGGTCGTTTCCGACGACACGCTCTTGGTCTCGCGGTCGGCCGAGACCTTGCGCTGGTCGATGCCGCGGGCGAGCCGGGCGAGGCGGCGTCCTTCTTCGCCGTAGCGGCGCATCATCTCGACTTCGCTGGTCCGCTGCAGGTCGGCGATCGTGGCGAAGCCGTCGCGCGTGAGCCTCGCTGCGCTGACCTTGCCGACACCGAAGATAAAGCTGACCGGCTTTTGCGCCAGAAACGCCGCCGCCTCGTTTTGCCCGAGTACCGCAAAGCCGCGCGGCTTATCGAGATCGGAAGCGATCTTGGCGAGGAACTTGTTGCCGGAGAGGCCGATCGAAACGGTGATCGAAAGCCTCTTCTCGACTTCGAGCGCAAACCGCGCCAGAGCTTTGGCCGGCGGCAGCCCATGCAGACGTTCGGTTCCGGAAAGGTCGAGAAACGCCTCATCGATGGACAGCGGCTCGACCAACGGCGTGAGCGCGAACATCATCTGGCGCACCTCGCGACCGACGCGCGCATATTTCGTCATGTTGGGCCGCACCACCCGCGCCTGCGGGCAAAGCCGAAGCGCCTCGAACATCGGCATCGCCGATCGCACGCCGTAGGTGCGCGCCACGTAACAGGCGGCGGCGACGACGCCGCGCTTGCCGCCGCCGACGATTACCGGCTCGGCGGCTAAAGTCGGATCGTCGCGCTTTTCGACGGTCGCGTAGAAGGCGTCGCAGTCGATATGCGCGACCGAGAGTTTATAAAGTTCGTCGTGACGGATGACGCGCGGCGAGCCGCAGTCACCGCACCGCGTCGAAAGCGCCAGCGCATCGGCAAGGCAATCGCGGCAGAATGCGCTCACGGCGCTCTATGCCTTCCTCTTCCACCAAGCGCCGCGCGGGCACGGGCGATCTCAGCCGGATTGATCCCGGCGCTGTCGGCAAACGCGATGAGGAGACTCTCGTCCGAAAGCATATGCTCGAGCACGCCGGCGAGGAAGCCGGGCTCGTGCGCGGCCGTGCGGATTCGCGCTGCGTCGATACCGCTAAGCTCAAGGAAGCGCGAAAGGTGCTCCGGTTGCTCAGCGATAAAGCTAAGCGCCTGAATGGAAAGCATTTCGGCAGCTTTCCGTGCCGCGGGCGAGGGCGCTTTCATGCGCGTTCATTTGCCTTTCCGTAATATATCGGCACTAGCTTGACTGCCGCTTCGGACGATTGTCGGCCCGGAGCCGCAATCGGGGGCTGTGGGGGTTGGGGATGGCCAAAACCGTCCTAATCGTGGAGGACAACGAGCTCAATATGAAGCTCTTCCACGACTTGTTGGAAGCCCATGGTTACAACACCGTGACGACCCGCAACGGCATCGAGGCGCTTGATCTGGCGCGCAAGCATCGTCCCGACCTGATCCTGATGGACATTCAGCTGCCCGAAGTCTCCGGCCTCGAAGTGACCAAATGGCTCAAGGACGATGAAGAGTTGCGCGCCATTCCGGTGGTCGCCGTGACCGCCTTCGCGATGAAAGGCGACGAGGAGCGCATCCGCGAAGGCGGCTGCGAAGCGTATCTGTCGAAACCGATTTCGGTCGGCAAATTCATCGAGACCATCCGCCACTTCTTGGGCAGCGCGTAGGGAAAAAGCGAATGACCGCCCGGGTCCTGGTCGTCGACGACGTCCCCGCCAACGTTAAGCTGCTGGAAGCGCGGCTTTCGGCGGAGTATTTCGACGTGATCACGGCGATGAGCGGCGCGGAGGCGCTTGTCATCTGCGAGCGCAACGAATGCGACCTGGTGCTGCTCGACGTCATGATGCCCGACATCGACGGGTTCGAAGTCTGCCGGCGGCTGAAGACCAACCCGCTCACGCATCACATTCCAGTGATCATCGTAACCGCCCTCGACCAGCAATCCGACAAGGTGCGCGGGCTCGAAGCCGGTGCCGACGACTTCCTGACCAAGCCGATCGCCGAACTGCCGCTGATCGCCCGGGTGCGCTCGCTGGCGCGGCTGAAAACGGTCACCGACGAACTGCGCATGCGAGCAGTGACGTCGCGCGACATCGGCATCGAATCGCCCGAGCTCGAAGCGGTGGCCGATAGCGGCCGTGGCGGCCGCCTGCTGATCGTCGACGACCGGCAAGCGTCCTATGAGCGCCTGGCGGCGGCGCTCGCCGCCGAGCACACCGTCGATGTCGAGCCCAATCCGGCGGAAGCGCTGTTTCGCGCCGCCGACGGCAATTACGATCTGATCATCGTGTCGCTCGGCCTCGAAAACTTCGACGCCTTGCGGCTCTGCAGTCAGATCCGCTCGCTCGACCGCACGCGCAACGTGCCGATCCTCGGCGTTACCGAACCGGACAACGACGCGCGCATGCTGCGCGGCCTGGAAATCGGCGTGAACGATTTCCTCCTGCGCCCGATCGACAAGCACGAGCTTCTGGCGCGCGCGCGCAGCCAGGTGCGCAAGCGCCGCTACAGCGAGCGCTTGCGCGACAACGTCCAGCTTTCGATCGAGATGGCGATCACCGACGCGCTCACCGGCCTGTTCAATCGCCGCTATATGGAAAACCATCTGGCGACTTTGGTCGAGCAGGCCAAAGCGCGCGGCAAGCCGCTCTCGGTATTGGTGCTCGATATCGATTACTTCAAGTCGATCAACGACACCCACGGCCATGATGCCGGCGATGAGGTCTTAAGGGAATTTGCGCTGCGGGTGAAACGCTCGATCCGCGGCATCGATCTCGCCTGTCGTGCCGGCGGCGAAGAGTTCGTGATCGTGATGCCGGAGACCGACATGGCTGTGGCCGCCATGGTGGCGGAGCGGCTGCGGCGCCGGATCGCGGCGGAGCCATTTATCATCGATCAGGGAGCCGGCAGTGTCCCCGTCACGCTATCGATCGGGATCGCGGCGTTGCGCGGCCGTGACGACACGGCGCCACAGCTGATCAAACGCGCCGACCGGGCGCTTTATCAGGCCAAAAGAGACGGCCGCAATCGCGTTGTCCCGGACGCGGCCTAAAGCGTCCAATCCCTTGTTGCTATCGGCATTTTCGCCGTTGATTTATCCGGCGGTTCCGTTAGCCTTTGGGTTGTAAATCTGAAATTGGTCGATGAACGCCTTCGTAAAGCGTGCCGGCAAGCGGCGCGGGAGGCGCGGTGCGTGAAAGCCTTCGAGTGGCCTTTTGGGCAATAGCCCTACGGAGTGCTCAGGTCCGCCGCATCTCCTGGGTCCGTGGGGTTCGGCCGGC
>CAYWNY010000161.1:0-8362 GCA_964459765.1 uncultured Hyphomicrobiales bacterium
TCGCGGTCCATGATGGTGCCGACCATTTCCATCTCGCCCCACATATCCATGTGCAAGCCGGAAAAATTGCCCATGATCTCGTAAGCCGGAGGAATGCCGAACACGAAGGCGATCGGCATCTTGTCTTTACCCATCGCCCGGTACTTGTTCATGATGATGTGCGAGTGCGGGGTAATGAAACTGATCAGACCGCGGCGCGGACCGACCGCATATGTGCCGGCATGGCACGAGTTGTAGAAGCCGGTTTCCGGGTCGCGGATGATGTTCATTGCCGTAACATAGGGCGCGGCGTCTTTATCCTTGTGGCGCGGGATAGGCAGGATCGTCCAATCGACGTCACTACCGGTCCGCACGTTCTCCTTTACCGGGCCGCTCCTAACGCTGGTCAGCCCGCGCGGCGGCTGCCGCAGCCGGAAGGCGAGCGTCTTCAGGTATTCAGCCGGCGTCACGCCAAGCGCGCGCGCCTGCGAGCGGCGGTTCTTGACCAGCATGTCGCAAAGCCGGAAGTTCGGCTTTTCAACGATGTTCTCGAACACGATCGGCTGATCGCTCTGCGCCGACAGCGCGCCGATGTCGTCCAGACGCACCGGCTTGGTGATGCGGGTAATTATGTCGGCGTTGGTTTCCAGATAACCGCGCAAGCTTATGTCGAGCGGATGCTCGCCGCCGCGCGGCGCGAGCTTGACCGGCGCTGATGCGGACTGAGCCTGCATATGGTCTGCGCACTCCAGATAGCAAAGTAAGTTTATTATGTCGGTTAACTAAGTCAATGCTGGAGGCCGAGGAAACGACGCAGCAGATGCCAGCGTGCCGCGGCGATGAGCCGCGGCGGCAGGCCGGCCAGCCGGGTCGGCCCGTTGCCGGCCCGGAACAGCGCGCGGATGTTAGCGGCGACCGCAGCTTCCGGTTCGGCGCGCGGCCAGCCGCCGACGAGCGGCGCGCTCCAAGCTTCGAGCATCATCTGTTCGAGCCTTTCGGCGTCCAGCTCGGCCGTGTTGACGCTGCACCGTAATTCCGCCGCCGGATCGGCGAGGGGTGTTTCACTCGCGGCGAACGGCTTCAGCGCACGCCGGGCTGTTCGCAAGCTTCGCACGATATTTCCGTGCCAATCGGCGACCAGGCCCGCGGCTTCCTCCAATGCGGATGGCGGCAGCACGACGGCGTGTACCGCGCCAATATAGGCGCAAAAAAGCAGCAGATTGAGGTCGATCCCGTAGCGGTCCTGCAGATCGAGGCACTCGGCCTGCACGGCGGCATCGGCATAAACCACCAGCGAAAACTTCCAGAAACGCGACGTCTGCCTGGTCATCATGAGGAGCCTATGCCTCGTCTTCGGCCCGCCACCGTTTGACCAAGCCGACATCGATATCGAACAGATCGAGGCAGCGACCGACGGCCTGATTGACAATGTCGTCAACACTCTTCGGATGCTGGTAGAACGCCGGTACCGGCGGCACGATGATCGCGCCGCTTTCGGTCGCGGCCAGCATGCTGCGCAAATGGCCGGCGTGAAGCGGCGCCTCGCGCACCACCAGCACCAGACGGCGGCGCTCCTTGAGGGTAACGTCGGCGGCTCGGCTCAGCAGGCTGTCGGTGGTGCCGTAGGCGATATCGGACAAGGTGCGGATCGAGCACGGCGCAATGATCATGCCACGGGTGCGGAACGAGCCCGACGAGACCGCCGCACCGAGATCCGCATTCTGATAGTTGGTTTCGGCGAGTGCGCGAACCTTCTCCAGCGGAATTCCCATCTCCTCCTTCAGCGTCAGCGCCGCCGATTTTGATACGATGAGATGCGTCGGAATTTTTGCGGCGCGCAGAATTTCCAGGAGCCGCACGCCATAAATTGCGCCGGACGCGCCGCTGACGCCGACAATAAGGGGTGGGCCTTTGCGCATCGGCTTGCGATCCTAGCGGCGCAACAGCAACGACCGGAAGCCGTCGCACTGGTCGTCGAGGCCGTTCCCGCGCAGGGCGTGCCAATAAGTAGCCGTGTTTATCGCCACCACAGGCTTGTCGAGCCAAAATTCGGCGATGCCGGCGAGGCGCGCCATGACCAAATTAGTGCCTGCTGACGACCGCTATTTCATCGGACATTTGTCGTGGAAGCGGTCCTGATCGTTCTCGACGATGGTCGACACCGTCTTGAGCAGGAACTCGTCACCTTCCTGCACCGTATTGGTGAGATAGTAGTTCTGGATCGGGATGTGATTGTTGCCGAATTTGAAGTTGCCGCGCACGGATTTGAATTCGGCCTTTTCCATTTCCTTGCGCATCTCATCCTTTTTCGACAGGTCGCCTTTGACCGCCATCACCGCACTATTGAGGAGGGAAACGGCATCATAGGTCTGGGCGGCGTAGTTCGAAGGCCATTTCTTGTATTTCTCGTGATAGTCGGCGACGAATTTCTTATTGGCCTCGTTGGGCAGATCGCCGGCCCAATTCGACGAACCGAGAATGCCGACCGCCAGATCCTTGAGACGGGGCAGCGACAGTTCGTCAATTATGTAGTTCTGGTAGAGCGGTATCTGTCCCTTCAGGCCCGATTGGACGTATTGGGTGATGAACTGAATGCCCGCGCCGCCGGGGTAGAAAGCGTACAGTGCGTCGGGCTGCGCCGCCCGGGCTTTTGACAGTTCGGCCGAGAAATCGAGCTGATCCGGCCAGCGGGTCATCTCCTGGCCGACGAATTCGCCCTTATAGGTGTCGCGCAAGCCTTGCAGCATGTCGCGGCCGGCCGCATAATTCGGCCCCATCATAAAGACCTTCTTGATCCCCTTTTGATTGAGGTAGAGGCCGAGAGACTGCGGCGCTTGATCGTTGTTGAACGAGGTCGAGAACACGTAGGGCGAACACATCTCGCCGGCGAGTTGCGACGCGCCGGCATTGGTGATCACCGTGATCGTCTTTGTCTCAACCAACGGCTTCAGCGAGCCCAGCATGACGTTCGACCAGATGTAACCGGCAACGAAGTCGACGTGATCGGATTCGAGCAGCTTTTGCGTCTTTTGCACGCCGACTTCGGGCTTTTGCTGGTCGTCCTCGTAAATGACGTCAACCGGCAGGCCGCCGAGCTTGCGACCGAGATGATCGAGCCCGAGCTCAAACGCGTTTTTCATGTCGGTGCCGATTGCGCCGGCGGGCCCGCTGAACGTACTGATAAAACCGATTTTGATGGTCTTATCCTGAGCGGTGGCCGGCCCTGCCAGCAGCGCGAGTGCGGCCGCCGCTACAACTGCAATGCTCTTCATGGGCTATACCCTCTCACTACCGCACACGCCGGTGCGACATCCCGCTGATCGTTTGATGCATCACTTTAAGTCTTCCCGCCACCGATATGACCGCGCTGCCGCCCGCTAATCAAGCCGCTCGTGAGGTTTGGTGAATCGCGCAAACCTGCGAATTGGGCCCTAGCGGCACTTACAACAGCAAACAGCGCGCCAATTGCCGGTCCGGCATGCCGGTTGCGACATTGCGCCGCTCCACCATGCAATCTACTATCGCGGATCGCGCAAGCCCACCGCTTTGGCGCGAAGGCTGGGGGCGACGCAGCATCAATCCCTGCCGGCGATCGTGGGACAAAGCGGCGCTCAGTGGTCGTCATGACAGCGCAGGGAGAGAGCCCAGCGTAATCTCCGGACTCAACCACACGATCTAAGCATGCTTTGACACCGATTGGCACCGGCACCGTTTAACACCGGGCTGCCATCGGCCATGACGCTTGACGAGCTTATTGTGCCTCACACCCAAATCGAATTGTGCTACCTTTTGTTGAAAGCGGGAGAGCACAGGTGCAGTTTGCGGTCGGCTTAAAGATTCAGGGGAAGACGGAACATGTCGTCGTTGACGCGGAAGATGCGCTGATCGCCGCCCTCAAAGTTAAGATGCAGCGTCCGGAAGCGCTGATCGCCTATGTCCGCCAGCAAAATAAGCGAGGCGATACCCGTCATCCTATGCGCCGACTCAGCAGCGAGAAACAATGAGGGGGCTACGACCGGAACCGTGTCGCTCACATCCGATGGGCATTGCCGCGACCGCGAACCTCACTGTCGGGCATGCTGCGTTCGGCGCCGCGGTTGCGAATTGGCCGCACGAGCGGTTCACGCTTCGTCAAGGCGCGATGTCAATCCGCGAGCATCCAGCAAGAGCGCGCCGCTGAATGGGGCGCATTACTGCGAATAAGGCGCTTGGCGGAGGGAGTGTCTGCAAAAAAGCGGAAATTACGTTGGAATATCAATCGACTAATAATCGGCCTTGTTTCGCACCCGCAAATTTACCCACGATGAATCGCCGGATTTGGGCGGCCAAGGGCGAACGTCCGCGGACAAGAAGGTTTTTTTAAAGCGTCAACTAAAGCACGCTAGCAGCAGAGCCCGGCCCGATATGTGTTGAAGGTGGCGCGATCCAATACTGTACCTTCGGCGATGAGGTAGGCAGGCGGCGCTTTAGTCTGCTGTGTGATCAACACATCGCTCTCCTATCGGCGTGACGTGCGATGATGCAGCGGTCCCGCGGCAAGGTTCAGACTATCGGAACGCCCGCATAACTCACGATAAGTAACATTATTAGCCCACCCATCAGTAAGCCGAACGCCAGTGGCGTAAGTCTCTCCCAAAAATTGATCACGAACTCTCTACGCAGAATTCCCAGCCTCAATGATCTATTCAACATGATGTCCTCCTGCCGGCGCCCTGGCCCCTCCAAACGCCACGCCACCCAGAGAATTCGGGTTGGAATGGCAATGAACCACACTCGTAGTGCCTCGCGGACCCGATTCGCTGACAAGCGCAGCACCCAACGCACGCAGCAGCGTCGCCAGAATCTTGGACCCAACTCCAGACGAATTCGCCTGCGCGCCGACGCCGTTGTCAGATACGATGCAGTCCCATGTGTCCTGGGCGGTGACGAATTCGATGCGGACGGCACCGTCACCGCGGCCTCGAAACGCATGTTTTGCCGAATTTGTCACAAGCTCGGTGATGACGAGTCCCAAAAGCTCGCAGTATTCGCTCGGGAGGAATGTGGCGTCCGCCGACACCTCGCAGCGCAGTCCTTGTGGCTTTAGCAGCGCCTCCGCCAAAGCTTTGCCGAGTTGCTCGACATACGACTGGGCGGAAATCCAACCTGTTCCGGCGCCGACAGTGAGAAATCTGTGCAAGTCGGCGAACGCGACAAACCTTGCCTCACACCGATCGAGCGACTCATCAAGGTTCGATGACGTGGACCATCTTAATTCCCGGCGCATCATCGCGGTGAGAGCCGTGAAGGAGTTCGCGAGGCGATGGTGCATCTCGCGAAGCAAGAAGAACCTTTCCGCGTCGGGCGGTGACGTGCAATCCGGCAAGGCTGCGGAAAAATCGTATTCGTGGACTGTCGCGGCGTTCAACAAGTTAGCCTCCGTATCTAAGGAGCTAAAACCTCTTCCGCGACAATTGTCCGCACCTCAGATC
This sequence comes from uncultured Hyphomicrobiales bacterium, assembly GCA_964459765.1. GTDB lineage: Bacteria > Pseudomonadota > Alphaproteobacteria > Rhizobiales > Xanthobacteraceae > BOG-931. The sequence goes on from CAYWNY010000161.1 coordinate 5,451, forward strand.
TGAAATCTATTACCCAATGGTGTCGCCGACACCTTTGTATCGATCTGTTCGCAGGCCGATTAAGCTTTAGCGGCGAACAACAAGCACCAGCCGTTTGGGCTGATCGTGCCCTGCACGAATTTGCATGCATTCGGCGGTTGGAAGTTCGCGCAACCGGAACAGCTTTGCTGCTCTTTAGGCCTATCCTGATACTTGGCAGTGTCCTGGGAAAGCTTTTGCTGAGCATGCGCGCGCCTGACTGTCATGCCGACAGCCGCGATCCCAAGTGTGAGCGCCGTGTGCCCTAGCGCGACGCGCCGCGAAATGCTCCGCGAACCGTTCATGCCGCCTCTCCGTATATCGAGATTCGAGTTGCGTGTTTTCCGCCCATCCGTGTGCTGTTCAGACCGCGTCACCGGTGCCCGTATTCCGTGAAAACGTAATCTCTCGTCCTCACCACGGTGTGGCATGCGAACCCACACTTGGCATCGTTCGCCTGCGGCGGCTGATCATTTAGATTGCCGGTCCTAAATGTATCGGACGCGTTGTCATACTCGAACTCGCCATATCCCCACCCGCCGCTGTCCGCGAACCTCTTACTATCCTTCACCATGAAATCAACGTCATGCTGGGTCCCCGGCACCATTGGCTCGCCGGGATACGCCTCTTGTTTTTTGGGGATCCAGTGGATTTTCGCCATCTTGGCGCCGTCTGGGAAAGGCTTGCCGTTGCCCGGCGCGCCTTCCTTATAGGCGTCGATCATGACGGAATTCCCCAAGATCACAGCGATCTGGCCTCCGTTCTCACTGATCGCGATGACTGGCCAGCTTTCGTATCCTCTGAACTCTGAGAACGCGAGCCCGCCTGGAACTTGCAGCATGTACTTGTCTTGCGCTGAAATGGCTTTGCCACTCAAGACGGTGAGCATCCCTGAAACCACCATCAGCCAGGATGGAATTTTCGTCATGTTCATTTTCTCCGCTGCGAGTTGCGATTGTCGCGCGCGGCAACGCCGCAACCTATTGCACGATGGTATCGGCGATACCTTGGGATCAATTGAAACGACGGGCGGCATGCACAGGTCGTATTCCGGCAACGCTTCTGACTGCGCACACTCAGCGTGACGCAATAAATCAATCGCCACCGGCTTTTCAATAAGCTGTAAAAATGTGTGTGTGACCCCGACGACGAGTCAGACTTCAGCGGTAAGGGTTGCCTCGCCACATCTGGAGACCCGTAGAATGTCCACGAGGCGCTGCTATTTGCGAAAAGGAGGCTCCTCGCCTAGATCACCTTTGCTCAAACCGACACCAAGGTATCATCGACGCTCGGCTTGGAGCGGCGCATCATGCCCCTGGGACTGTCGGTAAAGCACCAGAACCAAAGTCGAGTTCAGCCGCATCTTCGATGCACACACTTCCCAGGAGGCACACTTTCATTTTCTATCCCTCGCTGGCGCGGGGAGTGACTAGTGTCCGCAGTCTTGACGCCACTAGGACGCTTGCCGGGACGGCGTCGTGAGGAATCTTTGATGGTCAAACGTTCGCTCGTGTCGGTCGTCGATGACGACGAGTCCGTGCGCGAGTCGCTGCCAGACTTGTTGAGGACGTTCGGCTATACGGTTCAAGCATTCTCGTCGGCGGAAGAGTTTCTCGCATCCGATTACGTTCGTCAGACCGAATGCCTGATCCTCGACGTCTCCATGCCAGGTATGTCCGGACCCGATCTCCAAAAGGCGTTGACGCTTCGCGGGCATGAGATCCCGATCGTCTTCATCACTGCTCAGGGAGGCGAGACCATCCGTCCGCGCCTCCTCGAGCAGGGTGCCGCGGAGTGCCTCTCGAAGCCGTTCAGCGATGAGGCTCTGCTCAAGGCGCTCAACGCCGCTTTCAAAGTAAGTTGAACGATGCGTCACGCTCTTGCACCCGTGCGAAGCAGGCAGGTACAGTGAACTCCCCAGAGGCGACGACTAACATAGCGCGTGGTCAACCCCCCATGTCGCATGCGACACCGATCGTTTTCGTCGTTGACGACGATATATCTGTGCGCGAATCGCTCGAATTGCTGATCAGCAATGCTGGGTGGCTGCCGGAGACATTCGAATCCGCACAGGAATTCCTGTCTCGCGAGCGCGTCGTCGTCCCTAGCTGTCTGGTACTGGACGTTACTCTTCCGGGCCTCAACGGCCTCGATTTGCAGAAGCGCATCGCAGCCGATCGGACCGACATGCCGATCATCTTCATCACGGGTTTTGGCGATGTTCCGATAACGGTTCGGGCCATGAAGGCGGGCGCCGTCGAGTTCTTGACCAAGCCATTTAACGACGAAGCGCTATTGAGCGCCATCCGACAGGCCCTCGAGCGAAGCAAGGCTACACTTGATCGAGAGGCGGAGATTCGCGGGCTCCGGGACTGTTACGCCTCACTCAGCCGCCGTGAGCGCGAGGTCATGGCGTTGGTCGTTCGCGGTCTGTTGAACAAACAGGTCGGTTTCGAACTCGGCATTAGCGAGATCACGGTTAAGGCACACCGGGGCCAAGTGATGCGGAAGATGAACGCGAGCTCCCTCGCTGACCTGGTGAACATTGCTGCGAAACTCCGCCTCGAACGTTAGCAGCGGCGCAGTCCAACGAATTATCGGTGTTGACATTCGACGGAGGAGCAACGTGCAGAAGAGCCTGGACCGTATCCTCGTGACGCACGCGGGAAGCCTGCCCCGTGGTGAACCGCTCGGAAGCATGCTGATCGATCAGGAAGACGGCAAGTCGGTCGACACCACCGCGTTGAAGAAGGCCATCGACGCTCGAGTCAGCTATGTCCTCACTAAGCAGGCGGAGGCAGGCATCGACGAGGTCAACGACGGCGAACAGGGAAGGGTCGGCTTCCAGACCTATGTGGCGCAACGGATGAGCGGCTTCGGGGGTGTGTCGAACC
>CAYWNY010000162.1:0-8322 GCA_964459765.1 uncultured Hyphomicrobiales bacterium
ATGGCGCGCAATTCGCGCACCGAATGCTGCGTCGGCTTGGTTTTCAGTTCGCCGGCGCTCGGAATAAACGGCAGCAGCGTGAGATGGATGTAGACCGCGTGTCCTCGCGGCAGCTCGTTGCCCATCTGCCGGATAGCTTCGAAATACGGCAGGCCCTCGATATCGCCGACCGTGCCGCCGATTTCGCAAAGAACGAAGTCGAAGTCCTCGTTGCCGTCGCGGATGAAGTCCTTGATGGCGTTGGTGACGTGCGGAATGACCTGGATGGTGGCGCCGAGATAGTCGCCGCGACGCTCCTTGTTGAGAATGTCCTGGTAGATGCGGCCGGTGGTGATGTTGTCCATGCGCGTCGCCGGACGGCCGGTGAAACGCTCGTAATGGCCGAGGTCGAGATCAGTCTCAGCGCCATCGTCGGTGACAAACACCTCGCCGTGCTGGTAGGGCGACATCGTGCCCGGGTCGACATTGAGATAGGGATCGAGCTTGCGCAGACGGACTTTGTAGCCGCGCGCCTGCAACAGTGCCCCGAGCGCCGCCGACGCGAGACCCTTGCCGAGAGAGGAAACCACGCCGCCGGTGATGAAAATGTACCGCGCCATGGGAATTAAGCTCTAACGCATGGTCGCTCGATTCGACGAGCGATATTGCGGAATGGCTGCCGCGCAACGGCAGGTAAAAGCGGGAAAAGTGGTGTAGTGATAGTATCCTGCGGCGGAATCCTCAGGTCGTACGGAAGCTTCGCCCGGCTGCTTTGAAAGGACTGCCGAGTGGTTCTTGCGGCCATCGATTTCGCCTATCTGGACTGCGGTACCTGCGGTCCGCTCGGCGCGGCTGGAGCTGCCGGCGAAGCGGGAGCGCCGCCCAGTTGATTGAGTACGCCGCCCGAGCCCTGATTGAGCGGCGGCATCGAACCCCGATTGGCGGGGGCTTCTTGGGCCGGCGCGCCCTCGGTGTTGATCAGCGGCGCGGGATGGCGGCCAAGGCCGGCAAGCCACGACAGCGCCAAGCTGGTCAGGAAGAAGCCGACCGCCAACAACGCGGTCGTACGGGTGAGCACGTTTGCCGTGCCGCGTCCGCTCATAAAGCCGCTCGTCGAGCTGATCAGCCCGCCGCCTTCGGACTTTTGCAGCAGCACCACCCCGATCAATCCGAGCACAAGCATCAGGTGGATCACAATGATCACAGTCAGCATCGAGTAAGTCCGCTCACGAGGGCTTGTTTAAGGACGCAACGGGTCCGGCCTTCGACCCCGATATAGGAAGCCGGGCGCGTGTCTACATGATCCGTCAGGGATTTTCCATGCTGCTCGGGGGTCCGCGCGCTCACCGCCAAGCGCCGGCGATGGCCAGAAAGTCGGCGGCTTTGAGGCTCGCGCCGCCAACCAGCGCGCCATCGACGTTTTCGATCGCCAGAAGCTCTTTGGCATTCGCCGGATTGACTGAACCGCCGTAGAGGATGCGGATGGCTTGCGCCATATGGCCGAAGCGCAACCCGAGCCGTTCGCGGATGAAGCGATGCATCTCATGCACGTCGGCGGGTGTCGGCGTGCGGCCGGTGCCGATGGCCCAGACCGGTTCATAGGCAATCGCAAAGCCGGTCGAGTCATCGGACAGCGAGCCCTCAAGTTGCGCGCCCACCACATCGAGCTCGCGTTTTGCTTGGCGCTCGGGGCGGGTTTCGCCGACGCACACGATCGCGGCAATCCCGGCACGGCGCGCTGCTTCCGCTTTCGCCCGCACAGCGGCGTCGGTTTCGCAATGATATTGGCGGCGCTCGGAATGGCCGACAATGACCGCAACCGCGCCGGCATCCTTGAGCATCTCGGCTGAAATGTCGCCGGTATAGGCGCCGGCGGGCAGCGCGTGGCAATCCTGAGCGCCGATCAGCACCCCCGATCCATCGGCGGCCGCGGCAAAGTCGGCAATAAGCGTCGCCGGCGGACACACCATCAATTCAACGTCGGGGAGGTTCGGAGCACCAGTGGCGATTGTTTTTAGCTCGCCGACCGAGGCCAAAAGCCCGTTCATCTTCCAATTGCCGGCGATCAGCGGGCGGTGCGACGTCATTGTTGGTACGCAAGTGCTCTGGGGATGTGCGACAAAGAGGCGTTACCAGACGGCTTGCACCACGAAAAGAGGCGCTTTAGGCAGGGAGGCCGCTTCGGTTGCGGGGTCGTGCGTCGATCCTTATGATGCGTCGCTCGCGCCGGGCATCCCATATCGGCATATCGACAACACCCAAGCGGCTTGCAAGCATGCTTCGAGGTATCCGTAAAGCTTCTGCCAATTGGCTCGGCCGCGCCGTCATGGGCGTGGTCATGGGGCTACTGGCCGCGAGCTTTGCCGTCTGGGGCATCAACGACATTTTCCACGGTTTTGGGCGTTCGACGCTGGCCAAGGTGGGCGGCACCGAAATCTCCGTCGAGCGCTTCCGCCAAGCTTATAACGACCGCCTGCAGCAAGTGGCGCGCCAGATTGGCCATCCGCTGCTGCCGGAACAGGCGCGCGCCATCGGCCTTGACCGGCAGGTGCTGGGTGAACTTGTCGCCGACGCGGCGCTCGATCAGCGCGCGCATCAAGTCCAGCTCGGCGTTTCCAACGAAGAAATCGTGCGCCGGATCACCGATGACGCAACCTTCCGCGGCCTGAATGGTAAGTTCGACCGCGCGCGTTTCGACGCGCTGCTGCGCAACGCCGGCTACAGCGAACAGAGGTTCGTCGCCGAGCAGCGCCGGATTATGCTGCGCCGGCAAATCATCGACTCGCTCGCCGGCGGTCTGCCGGTGCCAAAAGCCTGGCTGGAGGCCATCAATCAGTTTCAGAACGAACAGCGCGGCATCGAATATGTCACGCTCGGCCTGGCCCAAGCCGGCGATATCCCGCAGCCGACGGCCGCGGAACTGAACAAATATTTCGAAGCCCGGAAAATCGTGTTCCGCGCGTCGGAATATCGCAAAATCGAAGTCGTGGCGGTGACACCGGCGGAGCTTGGGCGTTCGATGGAGGTTTCCGACGCCGAGGTCAAAGCCGCCTTCAACGATAACAAAACCCGCTATCTCAAGCCGGAGCGGCGCCAAGTCGAGCAAATCGTCTTCCCGACGTTGGAAGAAGCGCAAGCCGCGGACGCCCGGGTCAAGGGTGGCCTGAGTTTTGCTGCGCTTGCGGCTGAGCGCGGTCTCAAAGAGTCGGACATCGATCTTGGCACCGTAACGAAGTCCGACATCCTCGATCCCGCTGTTGCCGACGCCGCCTTCGCGCTCAAACAGGGCGAAGTGAGCGCGCCGATCAAGGGGCGGTTTGGGGCCGTCATCGTCACCGTGCCCAAGGTCGTGCCGGAGGAGACCAAGTCGCTCGCCGAGATGACGCCCTGGATCCGCGCCGACATCGCCACCGAACATGCCAAGGCGGAAGTGCGCAGCCTACACGAAAAAATCGAAGACGAGCGTGCCGGCGGCGCCTCGCTCACGCAGGTGGCGGAGAAATTGAAGCTCCCGATCATGATTGTCGAGGTCGACCGTTCCGGCCGCGACCCGAGCGGCAAGCTCATCGCCAATATCCCCCAGGCCGCTCAGGTCGTGAGTGCGGCCTTTGCGTCCGACGTGGGCGTCGACAACGATCCGCTCGACGCTGACGGCGGCTATGTCTGGTACGACGTCGCCGCGGTCACGCCGGCGCATGATCGCCCGCTCGACGAGGTCAAGAGCGATGTAGAGGCGCGCTGGCGGGCCGATGAAATCGCGTCACGGTTGAAAGCCAAATCGGCGGAATTCCTCGATAAACTGAAAAGCAGTACGCCCCTCGATACGCTAGCCAAGGACGACAATTTAAAGATCGAAACCGCCGACAAGCTCACGCGCGGCAAGCCCGCGGGCGACGTCTCTGCCCGAGCGGTTGCGGCCGTGTTTCACACCGCCAAGGACGGCTTTGGCAGCGCCGAAGGCAACGAGCCGGGGACGTGGCTGATATTCCGCGTGACTGAGATTACGCTGCCTCAGTTCGAGGCCAGCCCCGCCGCCAACAAACAAATCGAGGACACGGTTCAGCGCCAGGAAACCGACGACATTTACGCGCAGTATGTCACGTCGCTCGAGGACGAGCTTGGCACCACCATCAATCAGGCGGCGCTGGAACAGGCTTTGGGCAATAACGCGCCCGAAACCAACTAGTGGAGCGGACTTGCAGGTCGAGCCCTCGGCGGCATTGTTTGCCGGGCACTATGCCTCCGGCCGGCCGCAGGTCGTGTCGACGACTTTGGTTGCCGATTTGGAAACACCGGTTTCCGCTTTTCTGAAAATCGCCGGCAATCGACCGATGAGTTTCTTGCTTGAATCGGTCGAGGGCGGCGAAGTGCGAGGGCGCTATTCGATCATCGGGCTTGACCCGGACGTGATCTGGCGGGTCAACGGCAAGGCTGCGGAGATCAACCGCGCACCGCGGAATAACCCGGAAGCCTTTACGCCGGTCGGCGCACCGCCGCTCGAAGCGCTGCGCGCGTTGATTGCCGAAAGCCGCATCGCCCTGCCCGACGCGCTGCCGCCGATGGCCGCCGGTGTGTTCGGCTATCTCGGCTACGACATGGTGCGGCTGATGGAGGATCTGGACGAACCCGGTCCCGATCCGCTCGGCATTCCGGACGCCATACTCGTGCGCCCGACGCTCGTGGTCGTGTTTGACGCGGTGAAGGATACGATCACCGTGGTCACACCGGTGCGGCCGCACACCGGCGTGCCGGCCAAGGCGGCGCTCGCCCGCGCCACCGAGCGCCTTGCCGCGATTGTCGAGGCGCTCGATCAGCCGCTCGACAAATCGTCGGCGTCAACCGACCTCGGCCCGCTTGAGGCGATGCCGCGGTCCAACACCGCGCCGGAAGACTTCAGGCGCATGGTGGCGCACGCGAAAGAATACATCGCCGCCGGCGATATTTTTCAGGTGGTGTTGTCGCAACGCTTCGAGGCGCCGTTTGCGTTGCCGCCGTTTGCGCTCTATCGCGCGCTGCGGCGCGTGAACCCCTCGCCTTATCTGTTCTTCCTCGATTACGGGACGTTTGCCGTCGCGGGCTCGAGCCCGGAAATCCTGGTCAAGACTGCTGGCGGAGTAGTCACCATCCGTCCGGTCGCCGGCACGAGGCGGCGCGGCGCGACGCTCCAAGAGGACAAGGCGCTGGAGGAGGAACTCCTCGCCGACCCGAAGGAGCGCGCCGAGCATTTGATGCTGCTCGACCTCGGCCGCAATGATGTCGGCCGCGTGGCCGAAATCGGCACTGTCAAGGTCACCGATCAATTCTTCATCGAGCGCTTCAGCCAAGTGATGCACATCGTTTCCAATGTCGAGGGCAAATTGCGCGCCGACCGTGATCCGCTCGATGCCCTTGCCGCAGGCTTTCCGGCCGGTACGGTGTCCGGCGCGCCGAAGGTACGCGCCATGCAGATCATCGATGAGCTGGAAAAGGAGAAGCGTGGCCTCTACGCCGGTTGCGTCGGCTACTTTTCCGCCGGCGCGGACATGGACACCTGCATCGTGCTGCGCACCGCGTTGGTCAAGGACGGCGTGATGTATGTGCAGGCCGGCGCCGGCATTGTCGCCGACAGCGATCCGGATTTTGAGCAGCAGGAATGCATCAATAAGGCGAAGGCAGTGTTCCGTGCCGCCGAGGAGGCGAAACGCTTTGCTAGCACCGCCGGACGGGCAGTAGCGGCCACATGAGCGCACCAGCCGAAATTGTCTCGTTCTGGCGCGAAGCCGGGCCGCACAAGTGGTTCGACAAAGATGACGCCTTCGATCGGACCATCAGGGAAAAATTTCTCGTCGTCCATGAAGCGGCCGCGCGTGGCGAGCGTGCGGCGTGGGAAGACAGCGCTGAAGGTACGCTCGCGCTGGTCATTCTGTTGGACCAGTTTCCGCGCAACATGTTTCGCGACAGCCCGCATGCTTTTGCCACTGATCCCTTAGCGCGCGCCGTGGCGCGGCGCGCGATTGCCGCCGGCTTCGATCAGGCGACGGATGCGAACATGCGGCAGTTCTTCTATCTGCCGTTCATGCATTCTGAGTTTTTGGCGGACCAGGACCGCTGCGTGGCGCTTTACGCGGCGCTGGGCGATCCGGATTTGTCCAAATACGCCGACGGCCATCGCGACATCATAGCCAAATACGGCCGCTTTCCCTATCGCAACCGGGCGCTCGGTCGCGACACGACACAAGCCGAGCAGGAATTTTTAAACGGCGGCGGCTAAGACGGCTGAATAAATCAACCCTGCACCACTGCGGTCGCCGGCTCTGCGGCTTGGCGTTTCGCCATCTCCTCCGCCACCAATTCCTTCTTCGACAATTTGCCGACTGGCGTCTTCGGCAGGCTGGGGCGAATTTCCATCTCGGTCGGCAGTTCGTATTTCGCAAGCTTGTCTGCGAGGAAGGCCTTGAGCTCGTCGATGCCGAACGCCGGCTGCCCGGATTTCAGCGCGATGAAGGCTTTGGCCGACTGGCCGCGATAAGCGTCGGGGATACCGATGACGGTGACTTCGGCGACCGCCGGATGTTCGTAGATCGCCTCCTCGATGTTGCGCGGAAACACATTGAATCCGCCGGACAGGATCATGTCCTTCTTGCGGTCGACCAGCGTGAGGAAGCCGTCCTGGTCGAGGTAACCGATGTCACCGGTATGAAAGCGCCCGCCGCGGAACGCTTCCGCAGTCACTTCGGCCTTTTTCCAGTAACCCTTCATTACTTGCGGACCGCGGAAGCAGACTTCGCCCCTTTCGCCGGGCGGCAGAACCGTTTCGCCGGTCGCGAGGTCGACAATGTCGAGGATCGTGTGCGGTGCCGGCAGGCCGACACTCCCCGCCCGCGACGGCACATCGCGAAGCTGTAACGTGCCAAGCGGCGCGGTCTCGGACAGGCCATAGCCCTCCTTGGGCGAAACGCCGGCGATGGTCTCGAAACGTTGCAGCACTTCCATCGGCAACGGGGCGCCGCCCGAGCCCCACATTTTCACCGAGGACAGGTCGAACTCCTTCACCTTGGGATGATTGACGAGCGCTGTGTACATCGTCGGCACCGCCGGGAAGACCGTGATCTTTTTGCGCGCGATATCGGCCAGCACCCGATCCGGATCGAACTTGATATGCAGCACGACCTGGGCGCCGTTTCTCATCCCAAGCAGCATGACGTAGGTCAGGCCGTAGATGTGGAACAGCGGCAACACCGCAAGCGGCTTTTCCGGCGGATCGTCCGGCTTCACCTGGTTCCAGAGATTGTAGATGTTCATCACCGCGCAGAAATTGGCATGCGTGAGCATGGCGCCCTTGGGCTGCCCGGTGGTGCCGCCGGTATATTGCAGCACGGCGACTTCGTCCTCGATCGGCCCATGCGGATGCGGCGTGAATGCGCCGTCGTTGGCAATGAGCGCGGAAAAATCGATTTCGCGGCCGGCGCCGCCGATCCGCTCCGCGGGCGGTCCGAAAACCGCCGCGACAGGAGCCGGAAGAAAATCGGCGATGCTGCACACGGCGAGCGTGTCGAACTTGGCCGTACCCTTCAACGCCGCGATTTGTGGATAGAGCATCTGCAAGCCGAGCGTGACCATCACCGACGTCTCGGCGTCGGTGATCTGATATTTGAGTTCACGAGGCGCCAACAGCGGACTGAAATTGACCACGCGTCCGCCGGCCATCAGCACGCCGAAGAAACAAACGACGAAATGCGGCGTATTCGGCAGATGCAGCCCGACGTTCACGCCCGGTCCGACGCCGAGCGCCTGCAGTCCTTTGGCGGCTTTGGCCGCAAGATCGCGCAGCTCGCGGAAGGTGAAGGTGCGGTCGTAAAAGTCCAGCGCGACCCGATCGGGCCAGTTCTGTGCCGCGGTTTCGAGCAGGCTTTCGAGCGGCACCGGCGCTGGCAGCGGCGCATCCCAGGCGACGCCCGGCGCGTAGGATTTTTCCCAAATATAGGCCATCGCGCATCCTCCCGACGCGGCCGGTTCTTCGGCCTTTTGGATCGGACTTAAGTTAGCGGCTCGCCCGCGCGTGGTCGATGGCGGATTACTCTGCGCCGTTGTCCTCGCCCTCTTCAGTCAGCCGCTCGACCGAGGCGACCTTTTCGCCCTCGGCGGTGGAGAAGACGATAACGCCTTGAGTGGAGCGACCGGCGACGCGGATGCCGTCGACCGGACAGCGGATCAGTTGGCCGCCGTTGGTCACCAGCATGATCTGATCGCTCTCCTCGATCGGGAATGAGGCCACAAGAGGCCCATTCTTCTCGGTGACTGCCATCGCAACGATGCCTTTGCCGCCGCGGCCGGTGGTGCGGTACTCGTAAGACGAGGTGCGCT
>CAYWNY010000163.1:0-8264 GCA_964459765.1 uncultured Hyphomicrobiales bacterium
TGCCGGGCCAGCGGATCATCGCCGGCACGCGGAAGCCGCCTTCGAGCACGGTCCCTTTGCTTTGCGCGAACGGCGTCTGCCCGCCGTCCGGCCAGGTGAAAACTTCGGTGCCGTTGTCGGTGGTGAACACGACGATGGTGTTGTCGTCGACGCCCATGTCCTTGAGTTTCTGCATCACCAGGCCAACGTCGTCGTCGAGCTGCGCCATGCCGGCTTCATGAATGGTCCAGCCGTTCGTCGAGTTCCGCATCGCTTCGTACTTTGGCGACAGATGCGTGACGATGTGCATGCGCGTCGGATTGAGCCACACGAAGAACGGCTTGCCGTCGGCCTTGGCCTTGTCCATGAACTTGAACGACAGGTCGCGAATCTCGTCGTCCACCGTCTCCATGCGCTTCGGATAGAGGGTGCCGGCGTCTTCGATCTTCTGTTTGCCGACCTTGCCCCAGCGCGGCATCACCGTCGGGTCGTCGGTTTCGGTCGCCCAGCTGTGCACCATGTTGCGCGGGCCGACTCTATTCAGCAGGTCCTGCGGATAGCCGGGGTGCGCGGGATCCTCCATGGCGTCGAGGTGATAGAGGTAGCCGAAAAATTCATCGAAGCCGTGAACGGTGGGCAGGAACTCGTTGAGGTCGCCGAGATGGTTCTTGCCGAATTGACCGGTGGCGTAACCCATCGATTTGAGCACCGCCGCTATGGTCACCGCTTGCGCCGGAATGCCGATGGTGGCGCCTGCTTGACCGACGGTGGTCATGCCGGTGCGGATCGGCAGCTCGCCGGTGATGAAATTGGCGCGACCCGCCGTGCAGCTCGCCTCGGCGTAGTAATCCGTGAACAGCATGCCTTCGGCGGCGAGCTTGTCGATATTGGGCGTTCGTCCGGCCATCATGCCGCGGTGGTAGGCGCCGATATTCCACATGCCGATGTCATCGCCCATGATGACGATGATGTTCGGCGGTTTCCCCGTCGGCGCCGTTTTTGCCGGCTGCTGCGCCTGCGCGGTCGTCGCGAGGCCGGCACCCGACAGCGCCGACGCCGCCAGCAGCGAACTGCCGCTCAACAACAGATCGCGCCGTTTGAAACCGTCGCCGGTTTTCGAAATGCCGTTGTCGAGTTTTCCCGGCGTTGAGTCTTTGCTCATGAAGCACTCCCTGTTGGTTGATGTCTGACGATGCACCGAAAGCCCACATGGCTTGTCGAGGTATCGACCGCCTCGGCGTGGCGTGCTGCCGGGCGATAGCGGCGGCAATAGTTCGGCGCGCACAGGTGCGAGCCGCCTTTAAGCACCTTGCGTGGAATCCTGATGTTCGGCAGGCGAGGGTCGTAGCTCGCCGCTTCCGGTCCGCCGCGCGGATTCTCCGGAATGCAGCACGCCTTCGGCGCGTCGGCTTCGTGCTTTGTCGAATACCAGTCCTTCGTCCATTCCCAGACGTTGCCGATCATGTCGTGGAGGCCGTAGCCATTCGGCGGGAATGCGCCGACCGGGGAGGTGCGGTCGTAACCATCCGAGCAAAGGTTCTGTCGCGGAAATTCGCCCTGCCAGGTATTTGCCAGATGCTTGCCGCCCGGCGTGAGCTCGTCGCCCCAGGCAAACTGGGCACCTTCGAGCCCGCCGCGCGCGGCGAATTCCCATTCAGCTTCGGTCGGCAGGTCCTTGCCGGCCCATGCGGCGTAGGCCAGCGCATCGACGAACGCCACATGCACGACCGGATGATTGTCGAGCCCGTTGATGTTGCTCTTCGGGCCGTACGGGTGCCGCCAGTCCGCGCCCTTGTGGAAGCTCCACCATTGACTCCAGTCGCGCAAATCAACGTCTCGCGACGGTGGCGCGAAGACCAGCGAACCGGCATAGAGCATGTGTGGCAAGGCGCCCGGATAATTCTTCGGGTCGGGCGGCATCTCGGCAAAGGTGACGTGCCCGGTCGCCTTGACGAACTGCTTGAACTGCCGGTTCATCACCGGCGTGCGGTCCATCCAGAATGCGTCCACCGTAACGCGGTGGGCCGGGGCCTCTTCCGCGTAATGGCTGTCAGAGCCCATGCGAAAGGTGCCGCCGGGAACGTGCACCATGTCCGCTTCGGGCCGATGCTGATCAGCCGAACTTTCACCGGTCTGAAAGTTACGGGACGACATCGACGTCTCCTCGCTCTTAAGCGGATGGCTATTCGGCAATGTTGTCACGCGTGAGATTTTTGGTGAGGTGGAGCAGTCCGGTAAATTCTGTCGAGTTTATCGATAAATGCGGCCGCCTCGCGCCGAGTATGTTCGAAGCCGACCACGATCAACAGGTAAGACCACTCTCGTCATTCACGAAGACTACGACCTTCGAAGCGGCATTTACTCAAATCAAATCTTTTCGGGCTTTCCGCATTTGCGATTGACGGACCAGCTATTTTCGAGCGGCAACCAATGGGGAATGGCTTTAGGGCGTCCAGTTCGTGTTAGTTTTGTTGTGAATGGGCGCAGAGCTAGAGCGTAGTGCGTATGTCCTTGCATTGTCGATCGCATAGGCGGCGGTAATATGTTGCTCCGCTCCGGCGAGCGCCGCCGATGTGGGCCTCTTTTCAGGAATCCGACGCTCAGCAATCGGATCGAGATGATCCCAACTACAACGGCGAAGATTTCACCCGTCCGCAGCGCAGCTTTGAAACGCGATTCACATACCAAACGTCTTCCGGGGCGACCAGCCAGACGGACCGTGGGAGCTGGTTGCTGAGGACCAACTGGAAGGTCGAACTTAACAGCGGCTGGAGACTCGGACTTTTAGGTCAGGTTCCGGTCGTCGACAAAACTACATCGAGCTCCACCGGCTCCGACCAAGAATTCGGCATCGGCGACGCCGCACTTCAGGCCGCGCTGATCCACGATATCGATCGGCATTGGGCGTACGGCTTCGGCGCGCGTTTGGTCGCTCCGACCGCCGAAGACTCGTTGGGAAGCGGTAAGTGGCAAATCATGCCGGGCGTCGGAGTGCGCTATTCCTTTCTTGAGACAGGGCCCGAGAATTATTTCGTGCCGGTCGTCCGCTACGCCGTCAGCTTTGCCGGCGATCCTTCACGGCGGAATATCAGCGAGCCGCAGATTGCGCCGACGTTGAACGTCGGTCTGCCGAACCTTTGGTTCGTGACTTCTATCCGAGCAACGACATTCGTATCAACTTCGGGAGCCCGATCTCCGGTCAGACCGGCCCGCTGTTCCTGCCGTTCGACGTGTCCGTCGGCCGCAAGATCACCGACGGCTTGACCGTTTCATTGGAGACCGCCGTGGGGATTATCAACGATTACCCGGTCTACAAGTTCAAGACCGAATTGCGGATCGTCAAGAAATTCTAGGCGCCGGGCCGCCGGGGATGGGCCGCAGGGTGCAGCAGCGCTCGGTGTGAAGATCAGCGCCGCTTGCGCAGACGGCGCGCTTCGAGCGCGACGACGGTGCGGCGCGAGTTGCTCTCCACGGGTTTCTTCGGCACCTTCTCGGCGATGCCGAGCAGCCGCTCGCGGCGATCCATCTCCTTCCACACATCCTCGGGGCGGATGCCGGTTGAGATCCACAGGATCACCAGATTGTAGATGAGATCGGCGCTTTCCTTGACCACGGCGTCGCGGTCGCCGTTCATGGAGTCGATCACCACCTCGACTGCTTCCTCGGCGAGCTTCTTGGCCATCTTGCTGCGGCCGGAGCGCAGGAGCCGCGCGGTGCGCGAAGTCGACGGATCGTCGTGCCGGCAGGCAAGCGCGGCTTGGTACAGGCGGGTGATCGAATCAGCCATGGGCACACAGAATAACGCGATAAAGTCGCAATTGTGTTAAAGTTTCAAGACGGTAGGTCGGCCGACGGCCGACTGGGCGGCGTTTTTATGCGGACGTTCGGGCTTGGGTGGCCTTTGTTGGTCCGCGGGTGGCCGCAGGTGGCGCTCAAATCGTCAGATAGCCACGCTCGCCGTAGGGGAACTCGGCAAGCCCGGTATTGGCGGCGTTGTCGTGGAGGAAGTAGGCGCGGATCTCGGCGATCTTGCCGCCACGCATCACGTACCACTCGCTGCCGCGGAGCATCAGCCGCGCCTTGCCGCCGCGCGGCGTCCAGATGCAGCTCCATTCGCTCACCACTTCGTCGCCTTGGGCGATGGCATGGTCGACATTCCAGATCGGGTCGAGCGCCAGTTTGAATGTGCGCCAGTGCCGGGCGAGCTCTTCGGCGCCGCGGATCGGCTTAAAGCGCGGCGCGAGAAAATAGTGAACCACGTCCGGCGTGAGCGCGCTCTCGATGACCGCAAGCTCGCCGGAATTGCAGCCGTCAAAATAGCGGCGCACAACAGCAATGTTGGCGGCTCCGCCGGCCGCGCGCGGCTCGGTCATTAGCGGCTCTGTTGTTAAATGGGCGGCTGCGGTTGCGGTCATCTTTGCCTCCCTCGCTTATGATGACGTGTTCTGTAAAGTTTCGCCCGGTACGACGGCGAGCGCAAGCGCCCAGTGCCTTATTCCTCCTGCGCCAACAGGCCTGCATTGCCGCCGGCCGCCGCGGTGTTGACCGTCACTGTCTGCTCGGTGGTGAAGCGGCGCAGATAATTCGGCCCGCCGGCCTTGGGCCCGGTCCCTGACAGAAGCGTGCCGCCGAACGGCTGAGTGCCGACCACCGCGCCGATCATGCTGCGGTTAATATAAACGTTGCCGTGGGGCAGTCGCGCCGCGATGCGCTCGGCGACGGAATCGATACGGGTGTGGACGCCAAGCGTCAGCGCCGTGCCGTTTGAGGCGATGTTGTCGAGGAGCGCGTCAAGCTCGTCGGCGTGCCAGCGCACGATATGCAGCGCCGGTCCGAACACTTCCTCCTTGAGGTCGCGCGCGCGGTCGAGTTCGACGATGGCCGGCGTTACATAGGTCCCGCCGGCCGGCAACGTTTCGTCGCCGTCGAAGCGATAGCGCAATTCTCCGGCGCGTTCCTTTTCCGCTATCCAGCCGTCAAGTTTTTGTTTGGCGTCGGTGTCGATCACCGGACCGACATGCGTCGCGATCTCGCGCGGGTCGCCGACTTTGAGTTCGCGCACAGCGCCGATCAGCATTTCCGTAACCGGCTTGGCGATGTCATCTTGCAGGCACAGAAGCCGCAGCGCCGAGCAGCGCTGCCCGGCGGAGCGCAACGCCGACGTCACGACGTCGTCGATCACCTGTTCCGGTAACGCGGTGGCGTCGACGATCATGGCGTTGACACCGCCGGTCTCGGCGATCAGCGGAACAATTGGCGCGTCCTTGGCGGCCAGCGCGCGGTTGATCAGGCGACCGACCTCGGTCGAGCCGGTGAAAGCGATGCCGGCGACGCGCGCATCGGCGATAAGGCTGGCGCCGACTTTGCCGTCGCCGGGCACGAGGTGCAGCGCGGTCGCCGGCACGCCGGCTCGATGCAGCAGCGCAACCGCTCGCGCGGCAATGAGCGGCGTCTGCTCGGCGGGCTTCGCCACCACCGAATTGCCGGCGGCAAGTGCGGCGGTGATTTGGCCGAGGAAGATCGCCAGCGGAAAATTCCACGGGCTGATGCAAACAAAGGAGCCGCGGCCGCGATAGCGCAGAACGTTGCTCTCGCCGGTCGGGCCGGGCATAGCCTGCGGCGCCAACGCGATGCGCGACTGCGCCGCGTAGTAGCGGCAATAGTCGATCGCTTCGCGCACTTCCGCGAGCGCGTCGTCGAGCGTCTTGCCGCCCTCGTTCTGCAAGAGCGCAATGAGCGCGCCGCGATCGGCTTGCAGAAGATCGCCGGCGCGCGTCAGTGCCGCGGCGCGTTCGTCGGTCGGCGTCGCCGCCCAGGCGGGGAAACCGTCTGCGGCAGCGGCCATCGCCGTGCGCACGATGGCATCGTCGCCTTCGCGCACTGTGCCGACGGTATGGCCGTCGATCGGCGAACATACCGCGCGCTCGATCCCGGGAAGCGCAACGCCATCGATCAGCGGTGCGGCTTGCGCGGACTCTCCCGCACCGATGCGACTTTCCGCAATGAGCGCATCGAGGCTTGCGCGATCCCCGAATTCGGCGCCTTGCGAATTTATCCGTTCCGGCTGGTAGAGATCGCGCGGCAGCGGGATTTTGGCGTTGCGCGCGTCGCGCGGCTCGGCAATGAAGCTTTGCGGCCGCCGTAAAATCTCCTCGATCGGCACGCTCGGATCGGCGGCGACCGAGACGAAAGATGAATTGGCGCCGTTTTCCAGAAGCCGCCGCACCAGATAGGCGAGCAGATCGCGATGGCCGCCGACCGGCGCGTACACCCGGCATACGGCGTCCGGCAATTCGGCGAGCAGCGCGTCGTAGAGCGCCTCGCCCATGCCGTGCAGGCGCTGAAACTCGTAACCGTCGACGCCGCCGGCATCCTCGATGACGCTGGAAACCGTGAGCGCATTGTGGGTGGCGAACTGCGGGAAAATGTTTCCACGCACCGCGAGAAGCTTCCTCACGCAGGCCATGTAGCAGAGGTCGGTCATTGCTTTGCGCGTAAACACCGGATAATCGGGGAGCCCGCGTTCCTGCGCGCGCTTGATTTCGGTGTCCCAGTAAGCGCCCTTGACGAGCCGCACCGTCAGCCGGCTGCCGAACGCGGCAGCTACCTCTTCGACCCAGTTGATCACCGCCTGCGCGCGTTTCTGGTAGGCCTGCACTGCCAGCCCGAACCCTTCGAAACCGCGTAGCGACGGATCGGCGAGCACGGCGGCGATCACCTCGAGCGATAATTCCAGGCGGTCCGCCTCTTCGGCGTCGATCGTGAAACCGAGTTCGTGCGCTTTGGCCATCCGCGCCAGTTCGATGACGCGCGGCGGCAATTCGTCGAGCACGCGCGCGCGAGAGATCGCCTCGAAGCGCGGATGCAGCGCTGTGAGCTTGACCGAAATTCCCGGACGCGCCGGCGGCACCGCGTTGCCGGCGTGTGCCCCGATGGCAGCGATAGCCGAAGCGTAAGCGTCGAAATATTTTTGCGCATCGGCCGCGGTGCGCGCACCTTCGCCGAGCATATCGAAGGAGTAGCGGAATTCGGCGTGGCCGCGGGCGCGCGTCAGCGCCTCGTCGATGGTCTGGCCGAGCACGAAATGCGAGCCGATGAGCCGCATCGCTTGCCGCGTCGCCGTGCGCAGCGCCGGCAGTCCCAATCGCCTGCCGATGGCGTCGAGGATCGTTTCCGGCGTTTCGCCCGGATGGATGATCTTCGCGGCGATGCCGAGCGTCCAGGCAGAAGCCGAGACCAACAGCGCAGTCGATTTGACGTCGCCGTCGAACCAGCGGCCGGCGGCGAGTTTGTCCTCGATCAGGCGGTCGGCGGTCGTGGTGTCGGGGACACGCAGCAGCGCTTCCGCCAGCACCATCAGCGCCAAACCCTCTTTGGTCGAAAGCGAATACGCGTGCAGAAAATCCTCGATGCCGCCCAATCCGCCAGCCTTGGCGCGGATCGCCTCGACCAAAGCGCGGGCGCGCGCATCGATGCGCCGCTCGGCGGCGGGATCGCGCGCGGTACCGGTCAGAAAAGCCGCCGCCAAATCCTCGTCGGGCGGCGCATAGGGCGCGGCGAACGGTGGCGTGCGGGCGAGTTTATTCATCGGCGCTCGGCAGTGTTCGATGTCGAGCATGATAGTCCTCCACCGATTTTGGTGGAGTGGGAATTAAACGCTGTGCGTAAGCGCCGCGCGAGACGCTAGCCGGTATTCGCCAGATAGGCGGCGAGCCGATCGAGCGTGCCGCCCCAGGTCGCCTGCATGCCGACATGGGAGACGTCGAAGGTTTTTTGTTCGGCTTCGCTGGCGTTGTGCGGCGACCAGCGCACGTTGAGGCGCGTCTTGCCCGCGCCCTCCTCCTGCAGGAAGACCATGATCTTGGTCTCCCGCGGCCAGGTCGGCACAATCGGGTGCCGGGTGATATCGCCATCCTTGTTGGAGAACGAATTGATGAAGACCAGCTTCTCCGGCGGGACGATTTCCTGATAGACGAATTTGCCCCACATTTTGTAGCCCTCGCCGGACTGCATTCCCATGTGGAAGAAACCGCCCGGGCGAAAATCCATGTTCATGGCGATCATAGTGAAGTTCTGCGGCGTCCACCATTTCTCCATATGCTCCGGTGACGTCAGCACCACCCAGACCCGTGCGCGTGGGGCGTCAAGGACTCGATGGATTGCGAAATCGACACCCCCGGTACTCATGGAACGCCCCCGTGTTAACTTCGGGGACTACTGTGCCACAAGCACCATCCAGCCGACACCGAATTTATCGGCCACCATGCCGAAGCGGGGCGAGAAGA
>CAYWNY010000164.1:0-8189 GCA_964459765.1 uncultured Hyphomicrobiales bacterium
TCCCGGTTCGGCAGTCTCTTATGCGAATGTTAGAATTAAAGGACCACTAGCAAGTATCAGTCCTAGTGGAGCTTTTGGATTTGACATTCGCTTTACGAGTTCGCGGCCAAGTGGGTGGCGAATGTCAAATCCGCTCCACTAGCTTGTGGACGGTGTTCGCGGACCTGCAACCGTAATTTTAGGTAACGATCTGCGGCCGTGCACGAGGATTAGAATGAAGCTTATCGATCTGCGCCTCAACGCTATCATCGATCCGGAGCGCAGCCGCGACCGCGACCTTGTCGACCTTGTCGGTCAGGTGGCCGCCGGGGGCGCGACGCTCGTGCAATTGCGCGACAAAAAGAACGAAACGCGCGCCATGGTCGCGTTGGCGCGCGCGCTCAAGGCGGCGCTCGCGCCCTTTGCCGTTCCCTTCGTGGTCAACGATCGGGTCGACGTGGCGCTCGCCGCCAATGCCGACGGCGTGCATATCGGGCCGGACGATATGGCGGTCGAAGATGCGCGCGCATTGCTCGGACCTGGCGCGATCATCGGTGTATCGATCAAGTCCGTTGAGGCGGCGCAAGCGGCACCGGTCGGGTCGTTTGACTATGCCGGCGTCGGCGGCGTCTACGCGACGTTATCGAAAGAACAAAAAAATCCGCCGATCGGACCCGAGGGCCTCGCGCGTATTGGCGGCGTCTTGCGGGGACGCGCACCGCGTCTGCCGATCGTCGGCATCGCCGGTATCGATGCCGGCAACGCCGGGGCCGTCATTGCCGCCGGCGCCGACGGCGTCGCCGTGATCTCGGCACTATCGTCGGCGCCCGATCCGAACGCCGCGGCCAGCGCGCTCCGCGAGATCGTCGACGCCATGCTGGCGAAGCGGGGGACGTAAGCACCCCGCGGCACTGCCGCGGCTAGTGCTGGGTGGTCTGCCGTTGCGGCGGCGGCGCACTCGGCGGCGTCATGATGTTGAATTTCGCTTTTTGCTCGTCGCTGGGCGTGGCGTAGAAGCTTTCAAGCTTTGGGCGAACGCTCTTCATCGCCTCAACCATGGCGGCGAGCCGCGCCTTGACGGCGTCGATCCGCTCTACCGGCGTTTGCGGTATCTGCGTCGGGCAGGACGTTTGCAATTGCGTGGCAGCGTCTTCCGAGGCTTTGCGAAGCTCCTCGAGCGCTTCCTGTTGTTGCGGGTTCGGCTGCACCACGTCTTGAATGCGCTGGATCGGCGGCTTGATCACGTCGGCCGATTGCGCGCTGCAGAGAGCGGCGAGATTGCCGCCGGGTGGAGACTTCGGACCGTTTTGCGGGCCGCCCTTTAGCGAATCGAACCGCTTTTTCTGTTCGCCGTTGAGCTGGTCGTAGAATTTCTCCAGCGGATCGCGCACCACGTCCACCGCTTCGATCACAGCTCCGAGCCGGGTCGCCGCGGCATCGAGCCGGGCAACCGGCGTCAACGGGATCGAGGTCGGGCAGGAGGCTTTAACGATGTCATTGGCTTTGGCCGAGGCGGCAGCGAGCGCGTCGAGCGCGCTGGCCTGATCGGCGGTCGGTCGCACCGCTTGCTTTATTTGCGCTACCGGCAAATCGCTGACGCCTGGAGCAAGCCCGGTGCAGCTTTGCTGCGCGTTTACGCTCGGCGGCGGCCCGCCACTCGGCGGAGCATTCGGTCCCGGAGTGGGCCCCGGCACGAAGACGCTGCCGAGCACGAAATCAGGGCCGTATTCCCAGAACGGATCGTAGTAGTCGTACGGCCAAAACGTGAAGGCGAAGACGTCGCCGTAAAGAAAAGGCCAGAACACGGGGCCGCCCCAGAAACCCCAGGGACGCCATCCCGCGCCCCAGTATCTACCGCCCCAATATCGACCGCCCCAGCCGCCTCCGTTGGTCCAACCGGCGTGACCGGCATAGCCGTGGTGGCCGCCGCCATGAAATCCGCCGCCACCATGGAAGCTACCGCCGCCGCCGTGGAAGCCGCCACCACCGCCATGGAAACCACCGCCGCCACCACCACCATGGCCGCCGCCGCCGCCGTGGGCTGCCAGTGCGGGCGCGTTAGCGCAAATGGATGCGGCAAGAACAGCAGCGCCCGTTAGCAGCGCGACCGCGGGTTTAAGCAACATGGTGTGACCTCCGTCGATAGCAGTAAGTGAGCGTTGGCGTGCACGGTGCAAGGGGAACCTGCGCCGCAGCGCGCGGTTTTTGGCGGTCCTACCTTAAATTTTGACAATGGATGCATCGCAGCATTTGGCCTATGCAGATGCTATGTTGGAAAATCGAAACCAATCGGGTGGAAGAGGCCAAACAGGCCCGATGAGCGTTCCGATCGCAGTTACAATTGCCGGCTCGGATTCGGGCGCCGGCGCTGGCATTCAGGCCGACCTGAAAACTTTCGCAGCATTGGGGGTGTACGGCGCAAGCGTCATCACCGCGCTTACTGCGCAAAATACCGGTGGTGTGTTCGCCATCCATGACGTGCCCGCCGATTTCGTCGCCACGCAAATCAACGCCGTGTTCACCGATTTTGAGGTGAGCGCGGTCAAAATCGGCATGCTGAACAACGCGCAGGTGATCAAGGCGACTGCGGCAGCGCTGGATCGCTTTCGCCCGCAGCATGTCGTCCTCGATCCGGTGCTGATCGCGAGCTCCGGAGAACGGCTTTTGCAGGAAAGTGCATTGAGTGCGCTACGCGATCTCATCTCGCGGGTGCAGGTACTGACGCCCAATCTGCCGGAGGCCGCGGCGCTCTTGGGCACGACGCCGGCGCGTGACGAAAACGAGATGCTTGCGCAGGGGCAAAAACTTCTAACGCTTGGTGCCGCCGCGGTGCTGGTCAAGGGCGGTCATGGCGACGGCCCGGAAAGCGTCGATTTTCTGGTCGAGGCCGACAAACATCTACGCCTCGCGGCGCCGCGCCTGCGCACGCGTGAAACCCACGGGACTGGTTGCACGCTCTCGTCCGCAATCGCCGCGGGCCTAGCCAAGGGATTGCCGTTGGAAACCGCGGCGGCGGAGGCCAAGGCCTATGTCAGCGCCGCGATTGTGCAGGCGGCCCGGTTCGACGTCGGCTCTGGCCGCATGCCGCTGCATCATTTCCATGCCTGGTGGTAGGCTTCCGGCGCGCGGCGAAAGTTGCTAACGCTGACTGCGTTCGTCTTGATCCCGCGGAGAAGCCGATGCTGTCCACGCTCACGTCCGGCGCCGTATTGGCAATGCTGCTGGCGGCCGGCAGCGCGACGGCAGCGGAGTACGAGATGACAAGCCACCGCGACCTGGTGTTCGCCGAGCATGAGGGGACCAAGCTCGTCGGCGATCTTTATCTCCCCAAGGGTAAATCCAAGGCGCCCGTGCTGGTAGCGGTGCATGGCGGTGGCTGGCAAGTCGGCGACAAGCAGTTTTACCGCTATTGGGGTCTGTTTCTCGCCCGCGCCGGCTACGCGGTGTTTGCCATCGATTATCGCTTGGGCAAGGCCGGCGTTTATCCGAACGCGGTCTACGACGTCATAGCCGCAGTCCAGTTCATACGGGCCAAGGCGGGCGAATTCGACCTTGATCCGGATCGCATCGCTCTCGTGGGCGATTCCGCCGGCGCCCATCTTGCGGCGCTCGTTGCGCTCGGCGGCGATCAATTCAACGTGGCTTATCGCGAGGACGCCAACGCCGCCGTCTCGGCCGGAGTCAAATGCGTGATCGGTTTCTACGGCGTTTACGACATGCACGCGCAATGGACGCATGATCTGCTTTCGCGCCCCAACGACAAGATCGTCGAAAAATTTCTCGGCGCTTCGCCGATGCAGAATCGCCGCGTTTATTTCGATGCCTCCCCGATCAGTTACGCGACACTCGACCACAACCAAGTGCGTTTTCTGCTGATCCATGGCACCGACGATGACATCGTCGATCCGCCATCCCAATCGGGCGCGTTTCTGACGGCGCTGACGCAGGCCGGCTTCTTCGTGCGCCGGATCATCATTCCCGGCGCGGGACATTTCTGGTCGTCCGATCCGTTCGAAAGCGAACCGCACAGCTACGCCGCGCAGGCGATCCCGCGGCTGATGCGGTTTCTCGAGAGCTCGCTCTAAACCGCGACTGGGTCTGGTGGGCTTCCGAGGCCTGCCGAGACTCGCTACCCTGTCGGCTCGGATTTCCTCCGGCCGACGCCGGTTTCTTAAGTAACGACGAAGTCCGAACACAGGGAGGAAGTAGTCATGTCAAAATCAATCATGGCGGCCGGCGCGCTTGCGCTCGCGATCACGGCGTGGCTGTTGTCGCCGATGCAAAGCCGCGAAGCGGCGGCACAATCGGTGCGGCTTTTCACGGTCGCGGTCGAGTACGACGTCGTGCCGGGCAAGGTCGATGACTTTTTGGCGGCGGTCACGGAAAATGGCGCGGCGTCGGTGAAGGAGCCGGGCTGTCGCGAATTCGACGTCGCCGTGTCGCAGACCGATCCGAACCACGTCTTCATCCTCGAAGTCTACGACAACGAAGAGGCGCTCAAGGCGCATGTGACGACCGATCATTTCAAGAAATATAAAGCCGTGACTGCCGGCATGACGAGCAAGCGTCAGGAACAGCGGCTGTGGTCGGTCGCGATGAACATGAAGGGCATGTGATCGGCCGGCAGGCCGACCAGGAAATCCACATGGCAAGACGGAAAAAAGGCACGGTCGGGATCATCGGTCTCGGCATCATGGGCGGCGCTTTCGCCGAGAACCTTCACGCCGCCGGCTGGCGCGTCATCGGCTACGACGTTGACGGGTCACGCCGCCGCGCACTGGCGCGCAAAGGCATTGTGATCGCCGCCGATGCCGGCGACGTGGCGCAACAAGCGCCGACCATCATCTTGAGCCTGCCGAAGCCGGCGGCGCTTGCCTCGACCGTCGCCACTATCGTCGACGCGAAAGTGCCACGCCGCGTCGTGATCGAGGCTTCGACGTTCACGTTGGAAGACAAAGCGGCGGCCGAAGCCGCGTTGCGCAAAGCCGGGCATGTCCTCCTCGATTGCCCGGTAAGCGGCACCGGCTTCCAGGCTAGGGTCAAGGACCTGGTGATCTACGCCTCCGGCGGCAGCGCCGAGCTCAAGAAATTGCGCCCGTTATTCGCCGATTTCAGCCGCGACCTGCACGATCTCGGCGCTTTCGGCAACGGCAGCAAGATGAAATTCATCGCCAATCTGCTGGTCGCGATCCATAACGTTGCGAGTGCCGAAGCGCTGGTGCTCGGTATGAAGGCGGGGCTGCCGCCGGAGCTGATCTACGAGAAGATCAGAGCCGGTGCCGGTAATTCGGAGATCTTCAGATTGCGTGCGCCGATGATGGTGAAAGGCCGCTACGACAAGCCGACGATGAAAGTCGCGATCTGGCAAAAGGACATGGAGGTGATCGGCGATTTTGCGCGGACGCTCGGTGCCCCGACGCCATTATTTTCCGCGACGCTGCCGATTTACGCCGCCGCGATGTCGACGGGCTACGCGATGCAGGATACAGCCTCGACTTGCGCTGTGCTCGAAGCGATGGCCGGCGTCAAGCGCGGCAAAGGAAAGGCGCGGCGTGGCCGAAAGCGGGCGAGCTAGGCTTTCCCCGCCCAATTGCCAGCTGCAATCGAAGCCATTATGTCTCCGCCCTTGGTCGGCAAGGGGTCGCGAGAACAGCAACGATGGTCCGCCGCCGCCTCTCTGAACAGCCAAAGTCCCGGCTGGCGATCTGGTCGCGCCGGGTGGCGTTGTTTTCGCTCGCCGCGACCTTCGTCGCGATCATTGTCGTGCGCTCGGGGGCGCTGGAGCTCGTGCCGGCACTGTCGACGCTGGCCGGTGCCTTGGTGCTGGCGGTCGTGGCGATCCTGCTCGCTTTCGCCGCCGGCATCGCGATCTGGGTCGAAGGCGTCAGCGGTGTCGGCGAGGCGGTCACCGGGTTGCTCGTCGGCTTGGCGCTGATTGCTTACCCGGCCTATGTCGGCCTCAAGGCTTATCGGCTGCCGGCGATCTACGACGTTACTACCGACCCGATCGACCCGCCGCGCTTCGAGGCGATTGCGCGGCTGCGGCCGCGCGACGCCAATCCGGTTGCCTATGCCGGCCTCCATGTCGCCGAGCAGCAGCGTGCGGCGTATTCCGACATCGAGCCCGATCTCACGACCGCGACGCCGCAGGAGGCATACGACGCGGTGCTCAAAGTCGTCGGCAAGCGCAAATGGCATGTGGTCGACGCGCGACCGCCGCAGGCGACTGCGCCGCGCGACGGTCTCGTCGAAGCGATCGCGCGCACGCCGATCCTGGGCTTTCGCGACGATGTGGTGGTGCGGGTGCGCGCGACGCAGGAAGGCGCCCGTATCGATGTGCGTTCGGCGTCGCGCTACGGCCGTCATGACCTCGGCGCTAATGCCGCGCGCGTGCGCTCGCTCATTGAAGACATTGACGATGTGCTGGCCGCTCCGGCGCCGGACAACAAGAAGCTGCCACCGCCGCCAAAACCCACTCAGGCGGCGGGCAAAGGCAATTCGGTCAAGCGGTAAGTGCCGCTGATCGACGGCGTGCCTTCGGTGGCGACGAGACCGCGCGCGACCAAGTCTTCAAGGTGCGCCAGTACCGAGAGCGCGGCAGCGCCACTAAGCCGCGGATCGAGGCCGATATAGATCGCGCGTACCAAAGTCGGGATATCGGCCGCGCCCTTGGCGAGCCGCCGCAAAATCGATTCCTCGCGCCCTTGCCGATGTCGGATATAGCCTTGCACAAAGCGCGGTGCTTCGCGCACCGGTCCGCCGTGGCCAGGTAAATAAATCGGCTCGCTGCGCCGCGCGAGTTTTTGCAGCGACGCCATGTAATCGCTCATGGCGCCATCCGGCGGCGCCACGATCGACGTCGACCAGGCCATCACATGGTCGCCGGAAAAGATCAGGTCGGCTTCCTTGAACGCATAAGCGGTGTGGTTTGCGGTATGCCCGGGCGTCGTGATCGCTTCGATGGTCCAGCCGTCGCCGGTCACCACGTCGCCGTCGGCAAGCGCTATGTCGGGGCAAAAATCGAGATCGCCGCTGGCATCGAGCCGCTCGGTTTCGCCGATATGCAGCGGCCGCGCCGGGCGGTGCGGGCCTTCGGCGTAAACCGTAGCGCCCGTCGCCGCCTTGATCTTGGGCACAGCCGGCGAGTGGTCGCGGTGGGTATGCGTGACGAAAATGCCGTTCACAGTCTCACCGTGCACGGCATCAAGCAGCGAGGCGATGTGCGCGTCGTCCTCGGGGCCGGGATCGACGATGGCAACGCTGCCGCGGCCGACGACGTAGCTCACCGTGCCCTTGAAGGTGAACGGCCCGGGATTGTTGGCGACGAGCGCACGCACGCCGGGCGCGATTTCGGTCGCTTGGCCCGGCACCAGGTCGAAGACCTTATTGTAGCGAATATCGTCGTTCATGCGGCGGGCAGTCCCGCGATGGCGTTGCATCGAGGGTTTTTGGCCGCTGGCCGCATCGCCGTCAATTCCGCGCTCGCCAGAAGGATACGCGGTTGCCGTCCCCTCAATAGTTTGCGGGAGGGGCTCCGAAAAAGGATGGAGCCCCGGTGCCGGGATCGCCGGGGCTCCAAGCAACCTCATTCAACACGAGTTGTGAGATCGAGATCGCAGACACGGTTATGCAAGCGGCGGGCCAACTGCCGGCAAGAGCCTCGGGCCCGGAATTCCGCATGAGATTACCGGTTCACGGCTGTAGTTACTGCGCTAGTGCCGCACGATTGGCCCGGACTCCGCGTCCAGTGGCTAATTTGCAGGCAGCCCCGCAAAGTGCGCCTAAAAAGGCGTCCGGCTTCGGATTGCTGCTGCGAGCGTCCCTTCGTCGAGATAATCGAGTTCCCCGCCAACCGGCACGCCATGCGCGAGCCGCGTGACCTTCACCTTGGCCTCATGCAGCAGGTCGGTGATGTAGTGGGCGGTACTTTGGCCGTCGACCGTAGCGTTGAGCGCCAGAATGATCTCCTGCACCGACGGATCGTGTGCACGCTTGACCAGCGCATCGATGGTGAGATCATCGGGTCCGACGCCATCGAGCGGCGACAGCGTGCCGCCCAGGACGTGGTAGCGGGCGTTGATGGCATGCGCGCGTTCCAGCGCCCACAGGTCGGCGACGTCGGCGACGACGACGATGGCCAAGGGGTCGCGCCGCTGATCGGTGCAGACCGTGCACGGATTCTGCGTGTCGATGTTCCCGCAGATCCTGCA
>CAYWNY010000165.1:0-8080 GCA_964459765.1 uncultured Hyphomicrobiales bacterium
CGGCGCGGCCGACCACCTGATGCAGGAGCTGAAAGGTGCGCTCGGCGGCGCGCGGGTCACCGTTCGACAGGCCGAGATCGGCATCGACGATGCCGACCAGATTGAGTTTCGGGAAATGATGGCCTTTGGCCACCAGCTGCGTCCCGATGACGATGTCGAATTTGCCGGCGGCCACATCGTCGAGCTCTTCGCGCAGCCGCTCGACGGTGGCGACCAGATCGGAGGACAGCACGAGGATGCGCGCGGCCGGAAACAATGCGCGCACTTCCTCCTCCAGCCGCTCGACACCCGGGCCGATGGCGACGAAGGAATCCGCCGCCTGGCATTGCGGGCAGTTCGCCGGGTGCGGCATGCCGAAGCCGCAATGGTGGCAGACGAGCTGCCGGCGGAAGCGGTGATCGACCAGCCAGGCGTCGCAGTTCGGGCAGGAGAAGCGGAAGCCGCAGGCGCGGCACAACGTCAGCGGCGCGTAGCCGCGGCGATTGAGGAAGAACAAAGCCTGCTCACCGCGTTCGAGGGCGATCTTGACGGCTTCCGCAAGCGGCGGGGCGATGAAGCGGCCGGGCGGCGGGCGGTCGCGGCGCAGATCGATCGCCTCGACCGCCGGCATGCGCTGCCCACCGAAGCGCTCGGGTAATGTCAGCCGCTTGTAGCGGCCGCGCCGGGCGTTGACTTCGGTCTCCAGCGACGGCGTTGCCGACGACAGCACCACCGGGATGCGGGCGATATGGCCGCGCACCACCGCCATGTCGCGGGCGTGATAGTGCACGCCGTCTTCCTGCTTGTAGGCCTGGTCGTGCTCTTCATCGACCACGATAAGCCCGAGATCGGCATAGGGCAGAAACAGCGCCGAGCGCGCGCCGACGACGACCGAAACTTCGCCGTCGGCGACCGCCCGCCAGGTGCGCGCGCGTTTGCGCGGCGACAATTCCGAATGCCACTCCGCCGGCCGCACGCCGAAACGTGCGGCGAAGCGGTCGAGGAATTGCGCGGTGAGCGCGATCTCCGGCATCAGGATCAGGCTCTGCCGGCCGCGGCGGATCGCTTCGGCGACCGCTTCAAAATAAACTTCGGTCTTGCCGGAGCCGGTGACGCCGTCGAGCAGCGTCACCGAGAAGCCGCCGCGCGCGGCGGTCCTTTTCAGCTCCGCGGCGGCGGCGCTCTGATCGTAAGAGAACTCGGTCGTGGCAAAATCCGGATCGGGCTTTTCGGCGACCGGCTCGGGCGGCAGTACCAGCGTCTCGATGGTGCCCTCGTCGATCAGACCGTCGATGACGCCTGCGCTGACGCCGGCTTCCTTCGCAGCGTCGCTCTTGCCGCGCACCATGCCGTCGGCGAGGAGCGCGAGTACGCGCGAGCGGGCCGCGGTGAGCCGCGGCGGCGGCGCGCCGGAGAGCCGCACGCCAGTGCGCTCGCGCGCCGGGCCCAAATGCTCGCCCATGCGCAGGCACATGCGCAGCACCATGCCGCGCGAGCTCAAGGTGTAGTTCGCGACCCAATCGACGAAGGCGCGCAGCTCATCCTTGAGGGGTGGGATGTCGAGTTTTTCCTCGACGTCTTTGAGCCGGTTATCCAGCCGCGGATTGGGCTTTGGATTTTCCGCCCACACCACCGCGGTCGCCTCGCGGGCGCCAAGCGGCACGTTGACGATGTCGCCGGGAGCTAGCGTGAGCGCCTCCGGCACGCGGTAGGAATAGGCCCGGTCGAGCGCGACCGGGACGAGGACATCGACAACGCGTTTGGGCATAGGCTTTTTAGTGGCGCATGATCTTTTCGGAAAACCGGCGTCCACTTTTCCGGATCATGCTCAGGTTGTGCCGATTCCACTCCATTTAGGAAGGGGAAAGGCCTGGGATTTAGTGTGCCGCCATGCGGTCTGACACCCCCCAAGCCATTTCGGCGGTCGCCCCCAAAGTCGCGGCAGAGCTCGGGAACTGGCTTCGCCACCTCGGCGACGAGCGGCGCTATTCGCCGAAAACGCTGGAGGCCTACCGGCGCGATGTCGGCCAATTCCTCAATTTCCTCACGGGTCATTTGGGCGGCGCGGCGACGCTAAAGGACCTTGCCGCACTCACGCCCGCGGACGTGCGCGCCTTCCTCGCGGCGCGGCGCGGCGAGGGCGTCGGCAGCCGTTCGCTGATGCGCGGGCTCGCCGGCATACGCGGCTTTGCCCGCTATCTGGAAAAGAACGGCAAAGGCAAAGTCGGCGCGCTCACCGCCGTGCGTACGCCGAAGATCGGCACGACCCTGCCGCGGCCGTTGCCTATCGCCGCGGCGCGGCGCCTTGCCGAAGTCGATATTGCGGGCGACGGGCATGAACCATGGATCGCCGCGCGTGATGCTGCGGTGCTCACGCTGCTTTATGGCTCGGGCTTGCGCATCTCGGAAGCGCTCGGGCTCAAACGCGGCGACGTTGACGGCGCCCGCGACGCCATCACGGTGATGGGTAAAGGCCGTAAGCAGCGCATGGTGCCGGTGCTCGCACAGGTCCAAAAACTCATGGCCGATTATGTCGCGCTCTGCCCTTACGATCTCCCGGCAGATAGGCCGCTGTTTGTCAGCGCCAAGGGCGGGCCGCTGTCGCCGCGTGTGGTTCAGCTCGCGATGGCGCGGCTGCGCGGCGCGCTCGGCCTGCCGGAGACGGCGACGCCGCATGCGTTGCGGCATTCCTTCGCCACGCATCTTTTGGCGCGCGGCGGCGATCTGCGCGCCATCCAGGAGCTTCTCGGCCACGCGTCGCTGTCCACGACGCAGATCTACACCGAAGTCGACGCCGAGCGGCTGATCGAGGCCTATCGCAGCGCCCATCCGCGCGCTTGAAACCGTCCAGCACGTATGGAAGGACGGGCGATGAGGATGGGCAGAACTTTGGAGCGGCGATGATGTCCCGCGGCAAGGCGGAGCGGAAAGCGGCGCAAAAGGCGCGGCTGTCGGCGGCGTTGCGCGAAAACCTCAAACGCCGCAAGGCGCAGGTGCGCGCCCGCACAGGCGGCGAGCTCGATACCGCCGGCCCTGTCAACGCCCAAAGTGCGCCGCAAACTCCAGACTTTCGCCGCAATCGGGGCAGCGAGTAGAGATTGGCCGGCCAGCGACGGCCGCCGGGGGCAGATGGATCGAATTCGCATTCAAGGCGGCCGCCGGCTGAGCGGCACCATACCGATCTCGGGAGCAAAAAACGCCGCGCTCCCTTTGATGATCGCGAGCCTCCTGACCAACCAGACGCTCACGCTCGACAACGTGCCGCGGCTCGCCGACGTGGCGCTGCTGCAGCGCATCCTCGGCAACCATGGCGTCGACGTCACCGTCGGCGGCAAACGGGCCGGCGAGACCGCCGACAACGGCCAGACGCTGCATATTTCCGCGGCCAACATCGTCGATACCACCGCGCCCTATGAGCTGGTTTCCAGAATGCGGGCAAGCTTTTGGGTGCTGGCGCCGCTCCTTGCGCGTATGGGGCAGGCGCGGGTGTCGCTGCCGGGAGGCTGCGCCATCGGCACGCGGCCGGTCGACCTCCTGATCATGGCCATGGAGCGACTCGGCGCGCAGATCGACATCGATGCTGGCTACGTCGTGGCGCGCGCGCCGCACGGGCTCAAGGGCGGCGAAATCTCGTTTCCCAAAGTCACAGTCGGCGGCACCCACACCGCGATCATGGCGGCGAGCCTCGCCCACGGCACGACCGTCATCGAGAATGCGGCGCGCGAGCCGGAAATCGGCGACGTCGCCGATTGCCTTAACAAAATGGGTGCGCGCATTTCCGGCGCCGGCACGACGCGCATTGTCATCGAAGGTGTCGCCAAGCTCGGACCCGCGCGGCACAGCGTATTGCCCGACCGCATCGAGACCGGCACTTATGCCATGGCCGTCGCCATCGCCGGCGGCGACATCCTGTTACAGAACGCGCGTCCGGAATTGCTGCAAGCCGCGCTCGACGTGCTGGCAGCGACCGGCGTCAGCGTCACGCCGACCAACCAGGGCATCCGCATCGCCCGCAACGCCAGCTATCTCGAACCGGTCGAAGTGACGACGGCGCCCTTCCCGGCTTTCCCGACCGACCTGCAGGCGCAATTGATGGCGCTGATGACGCGCGCGCGCGGTACGTCGCACATTGTCGAGACGGTGTTCGAAAATCGCTTCATGCACGTGCAGGAGCTGGTGCGGCTGGGCGCGCGCATCCAGCTCGAAGGTGAGCGCGCGACCATCGAAGGCGTCGAACGGCTCAAGGGCGCGCCGGTCATGGCGACCGATCTGCGCGCCTCGGTGTCGCTGGTGATCGCGGGGCTCGCCGCGGAAGGCGAGACCATCATCAACCGCGTCTATCACCTCGACCGCGGCTTCGAGCGGCTGGAAGACAAGCTCATCCGCTGCGGTGCGGCGATCGAGCGGCTGTCAGGATAAGGCTCCCGCCAACCAAGTAGCAAAGCGGCGTCAGATCGCTTATCTCTAGGCGGAACCATAAGAAAAGCCCCTGAAACGCCCTTTTGAAACGCCCTTGGAGTTCCGCATGGCTACCGACCCGATCTCGCTCGTCGACCGCGCCGGTCTCGATCGGCCGCGCCTTGCCAAGATCATTTCCCGCGGTCTTGACGGCGCCGACGACGGCGAACTGTTTCTCGAATACCGCCAGGCCGAGATGCTGGTGTTCGACAATGGCCGGCTCAAACAGGCGACCTATGACACTTCGCAAGGGTTCGGCTTGCGCGCGGTCAAGGACGAGGCGGTAGGCTACGCCCATGCCTCCGACGTCTCCGAAGCGGCGATCGCGCGGGCCGCGGACGCGGTGCGCGCCGTCAAAGGCGGCTATAGCGGTAACTATGCCGGGGCGCCGCCGCGCACCAATTCAAAGCTTTACGGCGACGAAAGTCCGCTCGGCAGCCCCGCATTCGACGCCAAGGCGCGGCTTCTGGAAGTTATCGACGCCTATGCCCGCGCCAAGGATCCGCGGGTGCGGCAGGTTTCGGTGAGCCTGGGCGCCACTTGGCAAGCCGTGGAGATAGTCCGCGCAGACGGCGAGACCTATCGCGACGTCCGTCCGTTGGTGCGGGTCAATGTTTCGGTCGTGGTCGGCGATGGCGACCGGCAGGAAACCGGCAGCGCCGGCTATGGCGGCCGCGAGGGCTACGAGGGCTTCATTGTCACCGACCGATGGCAACACGCCGTCGACGACGCGGTGCGTCAGGCCCTAGTCAACCTGCAAGCGGTGCCGGCGCCGGCGGGCGAGATGGACGTGGTGCTCGGGCCGGGTTGGCCCGGCGTCATGCTGCATGAGGCGGTCGGCCACGGCCTCGAGGGCGATTTCAATCGTAAAAAAACATCGGCGTTTGCCGGACTGATGGGCCAGCGCGTCGCCGCCAAGGGCGTCACCGTGGTCGACGACGGCACCATTGCACTGCGCCGCGGCTCGCTGTCCATCGACGACGAAGGCACGCCGACCAATCGCACCGTGCTCATCGATGACGGCATCCTGGTTGGCTACATGCAGGACCGGCAGAACGCCCGCCTGATGGGGATGGCGCCGACCGGCAACGGCCGCCGCGAAAGCTTTGCGCATGTGCCAATGCCGCGCATGACCAACACCTACATGCTCGCCGGCACGCGCCCGTCCGAGGAAATCATCGCGTCGGTGAAGAACGGGGTCTACGCCGTGCATTTCGGCGGCGGCCAGGTGGACATCACGTCCGGCAAATACGTCTTCGAATGCACCGAGGCCTATCGCATCGAGAACGGCAAGCAGGGCGCACCGATCAAGGGCGCGATGCTGATCGGCAACGGGCCGACCGACCTCAATCGCATCTCCATGGTCGGCGACGATCTCAAGCTCGACGACGGCATCGGCACCTGCGGCAAGAACGGCCAGGGAGTCCCGGTCGGCGTCGGCCAGCCGACATTGCGCATGGAACGCATCACCGTCGGCGGCACTGGCGGCTAAAACAAAACTCGAATCTGGCTAGCGCACTACGCCCGAAATGCAGCACGGCCGGTGGCGCGGCGGCTTGACGACATCTTTCA
The DNA here is from genome assembly GCA_964459765.1 of uncultured Hyphomicrobiales bacterium. Lineage (GTDB taxonomy): Bacteria > Pseudomonadota > Alphaproteobacteria > Rhizobiales > Xanthobacteraceae > BOG-931. The sequence goes on from CAYWNY010000165.1 coordinate 6,010, forward strand.
GGTAACAGCGCGGAGCGGTTGAGCCGTAACCGGGCCGCCGATAGGTCCAGGCGCGGCAGCGTTGTTCGCCCTTGCAGGTGCCGGCGCAGGCTTTGGCTTGCGGATCGGCCGGTGTCTCGAAGGAGCGGTAGTCCCCGCCGCCGCGATCGGTCGAAAACTCGACCTCGCCGAGCCGCGGCTCGAGAACGCCGCCGCCGCGGACCCCGGACACACAGCATGTGGCTGGCACGCGCGCCACCACGTCGCGCTTGAGCCAGCACATCGCCGGCTCGCCCGACCCGGACGGGTAGGAGAAGCTCCACGACCGGCAGTTTTTGTCGTGCTCACAGCGCGTCGCACAAACGGCGGGATCGCCGTTTGTGACGGGCGCGCTGGCATAATCCCCTCCCGGCCGGTCGAAGCCCGATTGGGCGAGGGCGGAAAGCGCCAAGCCGGCGGAAGCGGCGAACACAAGGGCGGCAAAGCTCAAGGTGAGTGCGCGCATACGCCCCTCGCGCGTTGATCTTGCGACGTCCCCCGACACAGAAGACCGCCGTTGCCGGCGAAATACCAGAAGAATCTAAAGCAGCCTGCGCGACGGCGGGCTGCGCACACCTAGCGAAAGTGCTTGGAAAGCTTGAGCCCCTGCGCCTGGTAATTCGAACCGATGCCGGCGCCATAGAGATGATCGGGCCGCGCCAGCATCCTCTCGTAGACCAGGCGGCCGACGATCTGGCCGTGTTCGAGAATAAACGGCACTTCACGCGAGCGGACTTCCAGAACCGCGCGGGCGCCAAGGCCTCCGGCGCCGGCGTAACCAAAGCCCGGATCGAAGAAGCCGGCATAGTGGACGCGGAATTCGCCGACCAGCGGATCGAACGGCACCATTTCCGCGGCATAATCCGGCGGCACCTGCACGGCCTCGGTCGATGCGAGAATATAGAACTCATCGGGATCGAGGATCAGGCTGCCGTCGGCGCGCGCGGCTATCGGCTCCCAGAAATCGGCGACGTCGTAGGCGGCGCGGCGCTCGACCTCGATGACCGCCGTATGGCGCTTGGCGCGATAGCCGACGATGCCCTCGCCGTTTCCGGCTGACGCGCCGGACAGGTCGACGCTGACCGCGACGCCCTCGCCCATAACCGCTTCGGCGCGATCGACCAGCCGCTCGCGCGCATGCAGCGTCCGCAGTGCCTCACCGTCGAGCGCGGCCTCGCCGTGGCGAAAGCGGATCTGCGACAGGCGCGATCCTTCGCGCACCAGGACCGGAAAAGTCTTTGGACTGATCTCGGCGTAAAGCGGCCCGTGATATCCCGCTTCGACGCGGTCAAAGCCGCGTGTCTCGTCGGCGATCACGCGGGTGAACACGTCGAGACGGCCGGTCGAACTTTTCGGATTGCTGGCGGCGGCAATGTTGCTCGGCAGCGCCAGGCTTTCGATCAGCGGAACGATGTAGACGCAACCGGTCTCCAGCACCGCGCCGCCGGTAAGCGCGAACTCATGCAGTTTCAGCTCGCCGATGCGGCGCGCGACGGCGGTGCCGGGGCCGGGCAAAAAACTCGCGCGCACCCGATACGCGATGGCGCCTAGGCGCAGGTCGAGACTGGCCGGCTGAATTTGGTCCTCGGCGAACGGCCGCGTGGGCACGATCCCCCCGTCATGCGCCAAGGCGGCGATCATACGGTCGGGAAGAATGCCCCGTTCGGACGGCGTCAACGACAGCGGCACGCGAATTCCACAGGCGGCCCACCGCGCAGAGCGGTGGTGGGTTATTTTGGTGCAACCGATCTAACCCGATGACCGGCTTGACGGAAAGACGCGCGCGGCGTAAGAGCGACTTTATCCCGTGGTCATTTGAGCCGGCCGGCTTGCAGCCACGTAAAACAAATAGCTAAAAGGCCGGGGACGCTTGAGCCCGGCCCGAGGATTGATCCTCCCGGCCGGGTTTTGTTTTTGGCCAAGGAGGGCCACATGACTGCGTCCGCGCCTGATCGATACCGCCCCGAAACGCGTCTGGTCCATTCGGGTACGCTGCGTTCGCAATTCGGCGAGACGTCGGAAGCGCTGTTTCTCACCCAGGGCTACGTCTACG
>CAYWNY010000166.1:0-8036 GCA_964459765.1 uncultured Hyphomicrobiales bacterium
GAGATGGCGTAATCCGACGCGACATGCTTCTCGTCTCCGTTCGGCATCCGAACGGTCAAGAAAGTCACGTCGATATACGTCTGGCCGATGAAGAGCGCTTGCATTTCAGCGGCGCTCCATCAGGCACCGAGGGCCTGCATCAGCCCCGCAATCGTTACCGTGGCGAAATTGGAAAAGGTATCGGATATCGCGTACGGCAAGATAATTTGGTCGCTGTGACGCATAGCGCCGCAGGTATAGACAACATTGGGCACGTAACCTCCGCGTTCGGCAGGCTCGGGACGGACAAATGGCTCGCGCGAACGAGCGAGAACCTTCGACGGATCCTTTTTATCCAGGAGAGCCGCCCCGATCGAATATTTCCTGACCGGACCGACTCCGTGCGTCAGCAGAAGCCAGCAATCGTCCAGTTCGACGGGCGAACCGCAATTGCCGATCTGAACGAATTCCCAAGGATACTCGGGCTGCAGGATCGAATGGCCGCCGTCCCATGTGTAAAGGTCGTCGGAATAGATCAAATAGAGGTTCTCGTTGTCCTGCCGCCCGATCATCGCATAACGACCATCGATTTTCCGAGGAAACAGAGCCATCCCCTTGTTGCGTGCCGCGCCGCCGTTGAGGGGAGTCATCCGGAATGTCTTAAAATCCGTCGTTTCGATCAGCTCAGAGCGAATTGCCCGCCCGCTGTACGCCGTATACGTCGCGTAGAACGTTCTTCGTGCACCGTCGTTGAACTCGACAAATCGGGCATCCTCGATGCCGTTGGCCTGAGCAGCGGTGATCGGAAAAATGACGCGTTCGCTCAGCTCTTCGTCATCCCCGAACGTTACTTCGATGTCGTCGCCGTTTGGCGACGGCGTCCGCGTTCGAACCTTCGGCACCGCTGCGAGGCGCGCGGGTGCGTCGATGGCGACGCTACCGTCGGCGGCTATGGTACCGGAGCGGAACGTCAGCGACGAAATATGTCCCTCGCCAACGGCGCGCAAACTCAAGATGAAACGACACCCGTCTTTTGGCGCACCCGTCTGGTCCGGGTGTCGCACGATGCTCGGGTTGAACAGAGCGGACGCCTCAAATGAGTATTCGTTGAGAAAATACGCGCCAATCAGGCGGCGTTGCGTCTTGTTCAATTCGGCATGTGGTTCGAGCGCGTCTTCCATTTCTGCAGCGCGCGTCTCGAAAATATCGATCAGATTCCTGTGACGGCCTTCAAAATTTTCTAGCACCTCGCTCAATTGTTGGGCGGCGGTTTCGGGATCGAGCCGAAGCACCCTGCCAACGATATGATTGGCGCGAACCTTATCGGTGGGATTGAGGTCTCGGGGTTCAGTTGCCGGTTTGAACGGTCTAACGACGACCCTTGCCGGATCCGGACGCAGATATAAGTTCTGGCGATTCGTGAATCGAAGTTGGGACAAAGAGACTCCCTGGCGCGGTTTGAGGTGGGATCGTGCGACTAGCGCCGTTGCCTGCGAACTTGGTTGCGGGTCGCGGCCGGTCCATCGCAGTCAGACGCTTGAGCTGGCGAATCTCCACAAGACCCAAAAGATACGATAGCACCGATTCTGCCCCCTTGTTCTCATTGGATCGATCCGGATGAAGCCCATCGGAGCAACTGCCCGTTACCGGATCGATTAATGCTGTCTGCAGGTCGTTTTCGCCCAGAAACCATTCGAACGCGCCTAACGCCTCGATCGGCCACTCGGCGCTGTCGTCCGCGCGCGCCGCGGCGAGACAAGCGGATATTGTTGCCGATGCCTCCACTGGCTGCTGATCGAACGCCTCGGGCTTGCGGCGGTGTCTGCCAAAGCTCTTGGTACCGACAGGCCTGAAATAGCCTGATGCCGTCGTCTGAAGTCCGTTAAGCCAACTGAGCGACCGCAGCCCAGCCGCGACGTATGGCGATGTGCGGGTCGCCAGTCCGGTTTGAATCAGTGCCTGAGGAAGCCGTGCGTTGTCGTACGCCAGCACATCTTCAAACCAGATCCAATCTTTGGTTTCCCTAACGGAAATCAGCAACATCAACCTGTCGGCCAATAGTATCCGCAGACGGTTGGCGAGAACGTCGCCACCGACCAGTGCGCAAAAGGCGTCCAACCCCAGGAGCGAGAATGCCCAGGCTCGCGGCGACGAGAACTCCTCGACGACGGGAAGTGCGGTCCTGAACAGCGCCGCGGCCCATCTGCGGCGAGACGGATCGATGTCGTTGCGTGCACATTCGGCCAATGCCCATAGCGTCCGGCCATGACTATCTTCCGAGCCTTGCGGCTCGAGCCAGCGGCGGTCGTAGCTCATGAAATTTCGAAACCGACGGGTATCCGGGTTCCAAGCGTGCTGTATAAAAGCGGCGAAGCGTGCGGTGACGGCTTTTGAAAACTGCACTTCGCCGAAATTCGTGAGCAAGCCCGCGAGCAGCAACGCGCGAGCGTTGTCGTCGACGCAGTACCCGTGGGACCGATCTGGTACTGAATGGACAGCGTGTTGGATCAGGCCCGTGCTGTCGCAGAGCGAAAGGAAATGCTCGGTCCGAATGTCCGGTATGGCGTGCGCGTTTCTTTTAGCCGCGAACGCAACAGTGGGAGGCGGCAATAGAGGCCGGGCATTCCCGCTCACAGTTTCGAACACGCTGTGATAGCGCTTGGCCGTTTGCACCCACGTCATCGATCGGCTTGCCGCATACGCACGTTTGCGCATGGAATAACGACGGGCGTCGTTTGTCAGCAGGCCCGTGATCTCTGCGCCTAGAGCTTTGGCATCGCCAAAAGGCACCAGAATACCGCGCCCGTCGCTCAGCAGCTCTTCGGCGTGCCAGTAGGGCGTCGATACGACGGCCTTACCCAATCCGAAACTGTAAGCGAGTGTACCCGACGTCATCTGGGCTTCATTGAGATAGGGCGTCACATAAACGTCGCACATCGAAATGAAATCCAGCAGTGTGGCTTGGTTCACGAACTGGTTGAAAAAAACGACGTGGTTCTGGATGCCAAGATCGTTCACGCGCTTCGTCAGGCTTTCGCGATATGTCTCCCCGTTTTGCCGCACCAGATTAGGATGAGTTGCTCCAAGAATGACATAGACGACGTTCGGGCACGATTTGATGATTTCGGGCATCGCATTGAGTACGATCTCAATGCCTTTGTTCGGAGACAGAAGACCGAAGGTCAGTATAATCATCTTTCCGGCGAAGCCGAATTTGGTCTTGGCATGATGTGGTTCCAGGAACGGAAAATCCGGTATTCCGTGCGGTATGACCTCAATCTTGCGAGCTGGCACGTCATGGACGGAACGGAGGAACTCATAACCTGTCTCCGACATGACGACGATTTTCGCCGAAATATCTATGATCCGACTCATCACGTCATGCTGCCGGGCTGTCGGTTTGGCGAGCACCGTGTGCAGCGCCGTGACAACCGGCATTTCAAGACGCGACAGGAGTTCAATGATGTTGGCGCCGGCCTCACCACCGAAGATTCCATATTCGTGTTGAAGGGAGACAACATCAACGCTCTCGCCGTTGAGGAATTCGGCCGCCTTGACGTAATCGTCGATCGTGTCTTCGTGAATCTCGCAACGCACAGCCGGCGGATAGTCATAGGCGCGATCCGAATCCGTCATCGCGACGACGCACGTCTCAAGGTCCGGCCCAGCAGCCGAAACTGCCCGGTGCAGGTCTTGGGTAAATGTAGCTATTCCGCAAAGGCGCGGAAGATAGTTTCCGACGAAGGCAACACGCTGAGAAACTTTCATTTTGTCAATTCCACGTCACCGGCCGGTGAGAGATTCTTTATTCCAGCGAGAGAAGTAGACTCCTCCATCTCCTTTGATTGGCTGACATTAATTGTGCCCAACTGCGGGAGACGCTGCAGCAGGTTTGGAATCGGGCGGCTGCCCGGGTACGCCACGAGGCCGGTCGTGCCGATGGCGCCGGAGCGTATGTCGACGCGATCCGATTGCGCAAAAAGGGCATCGCCCGTGGTAACGTCGAACGATCCGGCGACAGCACTCCCACTGAGAACGAGAAGCCAGGTTTCTCGATCTGCATCCAGACCCCAGGAAGTGTTTGGGGCCAGATCGATCCGCTCGAATACGAAGTAAGGACCAGAAACCAGAAGTCTTCGTTCTCCGGTAAGCTGACTGGGCCGTACCTGAAAAGCGGCCGGGCCGGCGTTCGCCGCCACAATGGCGTTTTCGATTTGAAGTTCACGGTGCCGATCGAAATCAAAAAGACGGAATGTCGCGTCGCTCCGCTGTTGGAGTTCGGCAATGACCAGACCCGCGCCAATCGCGTGGATGGTTCCTGCGGGCACGAAAATGATGTCGTCGGTTGATACCGTGTGCCAAACGACGAGATCCGAAATCGAGCCATTGTCGATGGACTCGCGGAGTTGCTGCTCCGTGAGACGTCGACTTAGACCGAGCGCAACCTTGGCTTGAGGGTCGGCACGCAAAACGTACCAGGCTTCGGTCTTGCCGCGCGGCAGACCCATCGACTGCGCAATCGCATCGTCCGGATGAACCTGGATCGAGAGTGGCTGGCTCGTAAACAGCAACTTGAGTAAGAGCGAAGAATCTGCGCCGGCGATATCGGGTCGCTCGTACCAAATCTCGCCTATCGCGGCGCCGTCGTGGCGTGCGGTGCTCCATGGACGGAGATCTTCAACGCCCCACGGCTTCGGTAAGGCACGCGTGCGCGCACGTTCAATCGCCATGGACCAGCCTGTTGTGCGACCGAGAAATAGCGATTTCGGTTGCGCCGGTGCGCGATGTCGAAGCCGAGCCGAGATCGACGGCTTTCACTCCCGAAACAATCGGGAACGTTGAGCTTGGCGCTTTGGCAGCATCTACTTTTTTAGAGATGCACGCCCAAGAACCCTGCAACTATGATTACTACGACCACAACGCCGATGATGTAAAAAATGTTCATGGTACGCTCCAACAAGGCAGGCGCGCCGTCGATTGACGCGACAGTTTCCCAATTGTGGCATGCCAATTAAGCGCGTCTGAGCAAAATTGCTCACTCTCGCCCAGGACGATCGAACTGCGTCCGCGCCCAATTTGGCTCCCGGAGCTAGGCTATTGTGCAGATGGCTACGCCATTTTTTTAGGCTGCTTTGATCCAAAAACACCCCACCGTTCGCCTCCGCAATTCACGTGAGCACTTTTGCACAGCCGCGCCTCCACCGTTCGCCTACCGTGTAGTCGACAACATGGAGGATACGACAGTGGATAAAGATCGGATCAAAGGTTCGGCAGAGCAGATCAAAGGAAGCGTCAAGGAAGCGGCCGGCAAGGCTTTCGGCGACAAGAAATTGGAAACCGAAGGCAAGACCGACGTGGCGGCCGGCAAAGTACAGAACGCGATCGGTGGATTGAAGGACGCAGTGCGCGGCAAGTGAGCCCGGCACCGTCAATGGAGACTTCTAATGGAGTTAATCGTGATTGTCGTCATCTTGGTGCTGCTGTTCGGCGGCGGCGGCGGATACTGGGGTCGCAGGCGCGGCATTTGGTAAACGAGCGTTCCGCGACTCGATCTGATTAGCCGCCTCCCGAATTGCGCGTCTTTAGAGTCGCACTGGTCAATCTGGTACAGACTTCAAGTGCAATGACCGCGTCATTATCGAGAGCATAGGGACGCTAGAGTCCCCAACCAAAGAAAGTGGAGCGTCATGAAGAATATCTTGCTTGCCTTGTTCGTTGTTCCGCTTCTGACCATGCCGGCGTTTGCCGGCGCTTCGAGCGCTGGCGACAAACCGATGATCGTCGCGGAAAACATCGAAGTCGGCGTTGGTGGCGTCGGAGTCGGCGTCGGTGATCGACACCGGCATCACGCTATAGTCCGAACGCACCACCATCACCACTACGACGACCGCCACTAACCCGCGCACGAGTCAGTCGGACGACACCGCCGTCGAGGTTAATAACGATCACTCGGCGGCGAGCGCGCGCTCTTTGAACGGCAGTCCGAGTTTTTGCCAGGTGTCGACCAGCGCTTCCGCGAGCGCGTCGATCAGCCCGTCGTCGTGATAGGGGCTCGGCGTGATGCGCAGCCGCTCCGCTCCCCGCGGCACCGTCGGGTAGTTGATCGGCTGAATATAAATACCGTGTTCGGCGAGCAACAAATCGCTCGCCTCTTTGCAGCGCTCCGGATCGCCGACGAACACCGGCACGATGTGGGTGGGGCTCGTCATCACCGGCAGCGCCGCTGCTGCGAGCACGGCCTTGGTGCGGGCGGCGCGCTCTTGATGGCGATCGCGCTCCCACTGCGAAGACTTCAAATGCCGAATGGCGGCGGTCGCGGCGGCGCAGACCGACGGCGGCAGCGCCGTGGTAAAGATGAAGCCCGGCGCATACGAGCGCACGGTATCGATCAAGGCCGCCGATCCGGCGATGTAGCCCCCGAGACAGCCAAATGCCTTGGCTAATGTGCCCTCAATGACGTCGATGCGGCTTGCAACGTTGTCCCGCTCGCTGATGCCGCCGCCGCGCGGTCCGTACATGCCGACCGCGTGCACCTCATCGACATAAGTCATGGCGCCATAGCGTTCGGCGAGGTCGCAGATGCGGTTGATCGGCGCCACGTCACCGTCCATCGAATAGAGGCTCTCGAATACGACGAGCTTCGGCCGCGCCGGATCCGCTGCGGCCAAAAGCGCTTCGAGATGCGCCATATCGTTGTGGCGGAAAATCTGCTTCTCGCAATGCGCTTGGCGCACGCCCTCGATCATCGAATTGTGGTTGAGCGCGTCAGAGAGGATCAGGCAATTCGGCATCAGCTTGGCGAGCGTGGAAATGCCGGTCTCGTTGGAGACATAGCCGGAGGTGAAGACCAGCGCCGCTTCCTTGCCATGCAGATCGGCGAGCTCGCACTCGAGCTCAACGAGGGGATGATTGTTGCCGGCGATATTGCGGGTGCCGCCGGCGCCAGTCCCCATCCGCGTCGCCGTCTCGACCATGGCGCCGATCACTTTCGGATGCTGGCCCATGCCGAGATAATCGTTCGAGCACCAGATCACGACGTCCTTGCGCCCCCGCGGCGAATGCCAGACGGCATGCGGGAAGCGGCCGGCGATCCGCTCGAGATCGGCAAACACCCGGTAGCGCCGCTCGCTGCGCAAGTGGCCGAGCGCATCGGTGAAAAACGCGTTGTAATCCATGAAGTTTGCCGCCTCCGGGCACGGCTTGAGGGAGAGAGCCGCAAGCTCTTTTTAGAGTGGTTCCAGCGTAGTTGTCGAGCCACTTATCGGGGCAAAATTGTCGCGCAGCTTTGCGCCAGATCAACGCGCCGAACGGCCTAGAACGGTCGGCGAGAGCCACTACCTATTGAGAGCAACTTAGAAATTTGGCCAGGCGAAAGCACCACATACCTTGGGATCATCATACCTTGGGATGATCGCCACAGCGGGAGGAAGCCATGAAAGTCGGAATTCTCGGTTCGGGCGATGTCGCCAAGGCGTTGGCTGGCGGCTTCCTCAAGCACGGCCATCAGGTGATGCTGGGCACACGCGATACGGCCAAGCTCAAGGACTTCGTCGCCCAGCACCGCGGCGCACAGACCGGCAGCTTTGCCGACGCGGCCAAGTTCGGCGAGGCAGTCGTGCTCGCGGTCAAAGGCGGCGTGGCGCTCGAAGCGCTCAAAGCCGCGGGCGCAGCTAACCTTTCCGGCAAACCGGTGATCGACGCCACCAATCCGATCGCGGACGCGCCTCCCGAGAATGGCGTGCTGAAATTCTTCACCGACATCAATCAATCGCTGATGGAACGCCTGCAGAGCGCGTTTCCCGACGCCCACTTCGTCAAAGCCTTCAATTCCGTCGGTAATGCCCGGATGATCGACCCGCAATACAAGGCCGGCAAGCCGACCATGTTCATCTGCGGCAACGACGACAAGGCCAAAGCGACGGTCGCCGGCATCTGCGAGCAGTTCGGCTGGGACGTTGCCGACATGGGCAAAGCCGAAGCGGCGCGCGCCATCGAGCCGCTATGCATGCTGTGGTGCATTCTCGGCTTCACCAAGAACGAATGGACGCACGCGTTCA
>CAYWNY010000167.1:0-7948 GCA_964459765.1 uncultured Hyphomicrobiales bacterium
GCGCCAGCGCCAGCGTGATCATGGCGAAGTAAATGCCCTGCCGGCGGATGGCGAGGCCGCCGGCGACGGCGCCGAGCACCGCCGCCGTTGCCGTGCCAAGCATGATCGCAAGCTCCGGCGGCAAACCCCAGTCTTTTGCGCCATAGGCGGCGAGATAGCTGGCCCAGCCGAAGAACATGGCATGGCCGAAAGACGCCAGACCCACATAGCCGATCAAGAGATTGAAGGCGCAGGCGAACAGCGCGAAACACAAGGCCTTCATCAGAAACACTGGATAGAACACGAACGGCCCGATCGCGAACACCGCAACCATCACCGCAAACGCCACGGCAAGGCTGCGGCCGTTCTCGCGGCTACGCGCCAGCAGCGCCGGATCGAGCACCTGCTCCATCACGCGCTCCGTCCAAACAGTCCAGTCGGACGAACCAAGAGCACGATAGCCATGATGACGAAGATCACGGTGTTTGACGCTTCGGGATAAAATACCTTGGTCAGGCCCTCGACGATGCCCAGCGTGAAGCCGGTGATGATCGCGCCGAGGATCGAACCCATGCCGCCGATCACGACGACCGCGAATACGACGATGATCAGATCCGAGCCCATCTGCGGGGAGACATTATAGATCGGCGCCGCCATGACGCCGGCGAGCGCCGCCAGCGCCACCCCAAAGCCGTAAGTCAACGTCACCATCCGCGGCACGTTGATGCCGAAGGCGCGGACGAGGACCGGATTTTCCGTCGCCGCGCGCAGATACGAGCCGAGCCGCGTGCGTTCGATGGCGAACCAGGTCGCAAGACACACCGCTAGCGACAGCACGATCACCCAGGCGCGGTAATTGGGCAGGAACATGAAACCGAGATTGCGGCCACCGCGCAGTGCATCGGGCACCTGATAGGGCAGTCCGGACGAGCCGAACTGATTGCGGAACAACCCCTCGATCACGAGCCCCAATCCGAAAGTCAGCAACAGCCCGTAAAGCGGGTCGAGCTTGCGCAAATGCTGCAGGAACAGCCGTTCGATCAGAATGCCCGTCGCGCCGATCAAGATCGGCGCGACGATCAGAGCTTCCCAATAATTGATGCCGAAATTTTGTAGGAGCAGAAAGGCCGCGAACGCGCCCATCATGTATTGCGCGCCGTGGGTGAAGTTGATGATGTTGAGCATGCCGAAGATAACGGCGAGCCCGAGGCTGAGCAGCGCATAGAACGAGCCGTTGATCAGGCCGAGCAACAATTGGCCGAACAACGCCTGCGACGGAATGCCGAAAATCTCGAACATTACTGGCCGACCACCCCCGGCTGCCCCTTGCCTCTTGAATCGCCGCGCCGCCGGATTGCTCCGGCGGCCGCAGCCACGCTTTGGCTCACTTGTCCGCGACCAGCGGGCAGCCGCCGTCCTTGAGCGGCCGGAACGCCTCGTCCGCCGGGATGGTTGCGCGCAGCTTGTAGTCGTCGCCCGGATATTTCGATTCCGCCGGCGACTTCACTTCGAACAAATAGGCCGGGTGGAGCTTGCGCCCGTCGGCGCGCACGGACCCTTTGCCGAACAGCGCGTCGTCGGTCGGCAGCTCTTTCATCTTGGCGACGACGGCACGGCCGTCGCTGTGGCTTTTGAGAGCGTCGACTGCTTTGAGATAATGGATCACCGACGAGTAAACGCCGGCCGGCACCATGCTCGGGAACTTGCCGGGACGAGAGACCTGCCAGCGCTTGGTGAAGGCGCGGGTCGCGTCGTTCATGTCCCAATAAAAGGTCTCGGTGAGTACCAGGCCTTGGGCGGTCTTTAGCGACAGTGCTTCCACGTCGTTGATGAACACCAAAAGCCCGGCGAAATGCTGGCCGCCTGCGGTAATACCGAACTCTGCACCTTGTTTGATGGCGTTAACGGTGTCGCCGCCGGCGTTGGCGAGGCCGATGATTTTGGCCTTCGATGTTTGCGCTTGCAGCAGGAACGAAGAGAAGTCGCTGGTCTGCAGCGGATGGCGAACGCTGCCGAGCACCTTGCCGCCGTTTGCGACAATGACTTTGGTGGTGTCGCGTTCGAGCGCTTGGCCGAAGGCGTAATCGGCAGTGAGGAAGAACCAGGTGTCGCCGCCCGTCTTGACCACCGCCTTGCCGGTACCATTGGCAAGCATCCAGGTGTCGTAGGTCCACTGGATGGTATTGGGCGAGCATTTAGATCCAGTCAGATCCGAAGACGCCGGGCCGGAGCCGAGGAACACCTTGTTCTTCTCGCGCGTTACTTCGCTGATCGCCAGCGCAACGCTGGAGGTAGGGACATCGACAATGACGTCGACGTGATCGACGTCAAACCACTGCCGCGCGAGGTTGGCGCCGATGTCCGGCTTGTTCTGATGATCGCCGCTGACGACTTCGACCTTCATGCCGTGGGCGGCGGGATTGAAGTCCTCGACTGCCAGTTTGGCGGCCGCAACCGAGCCGGCGCCGCCGATGTCGGAATAGAGGCTCGACATGTCGGTCATCACGCCGATCTTGACGACGTCGTCCTGCGCCTGCGCGGTGGTGACCGCCGTGCACAGCAGCGCGGCAACGGTAAGCATCAATCCGCCGTTTAGGGTCAGCCTGGCGTTTGGTGTCATGGCGAGCTTTCCTCCTTGCGGGCTGCGAGAGCCCGATTGCAGCACGGCGTTTACCGCCGTTCGTTCCTTGATATCAGACTCCTAGATAGTCGTGCAGCTTTTGCGTATTCGCCTTTAGTTCAGCGGCGGCGAACTGGTCGACGATGCGGCCGTGTTCCATGACGTAATAGCGATCGGCGACGGTCGAGGCGAAGTGGAAATTCTGCTCGACCAAAAGAATCGTAAAACCCTGCTCTTTGAGCGTAGCGATGGTGCGGCCGATTTGCTGGATGATGACCGGCGCCAGCCCCTCGGTCGGTTCGTCCAAGAGCAAGAGCCGCGCCCCGGTGCGCAGAATACGACCGATGGCGAGCATTTGCTGCTCGCCGCCGGAAAGCTTGGTGCCCTGGCTCGCGAGCCGTTCGCGCAGATTGGGAAACAGTTCGAAAATCTGATCGAGGCTCAGGCCGCCCGGCCGCACTTGTCGCGGCAGCAGCAGATTTTCCTTGACATCGAGCGTCGAAAAAATTCCGCGTTCTTCCGGACAGAACGCGATGCCGGCGCGCGCAATCGCATCGGAATATCGGCGGATCAACTCGCGGCCTTCAAAGCACACCGAACCGGTGCGGCTTTCGATAATGCCCATGATGGCCTTGAGCGTAGTCGTCTTGCCGACGCCGTTGCGGCCAAGAAGCGTCACCACCTCGCCCGCGGCCACATCGAACGTTACGCCATGCAGGATGTGCGACTCCCCGTACCAGGCCTGAAGGTCCTTGACCGCAAGCAGCGCGTTGGGCTCAGGCATGGCCGGTTCCGAGATAGGCTTCGCGCACCGCCGGGTCGGCGGATACGGTCTCGTAGTCGCCCTCGGCCAAAACCTGGCCGCGGGTCAAGACCGTGATGCGGTCGCAAAGGTCGGCGACGACGCTGAGATTGTGCTCGACCATGAGCACCGTGCGCTTGACGGCGACCGATCTGATGAGCGCACTGATGCGCGCAATGTCCTCGCGTCCCATGCCGGCCATCGGCTCGTCGAGCAACAGAAGCTCCGGCTCGAGCGCCAACGTCGTCGCGATCTCCAGCGACCGCTTGCGGCCGTAAGGCAATTCCACCGCCAGCGCATTGACATAGGGCGAAAGCCCGACATCGGCGATGATCGCGTTCGCCTGTTCGTCAAGCTCCTGCAGGATCCGCTTCGAGCGCCAGAAATCGAACGACGTACCGCGCCGCCGCTGCAAAGCGATGCGCACATTCTCAAGCACCGTGAGATGCGGGAACACCGCCGAGATCTGGAACGAGCGGCCGAGCCCAAGTTGCGCGACGTCGGCGGGCTTCAGCGCGGTGATGTCGCGGCCATCGAAGATGATGCGTCCGCGCGTCGGCGCCAGAAACTTAGTCAAAAGATTGAAACAGGTAGTTTTGCCAGCGCCGTTCGGCCCGATCAGCGCATGGATGCTGCCGCGGGCAACACGCAGATTAACCGAACGTACCGCGACGAATCCGGCAAATTCCTTGGTCAGGTCCTCGGTTTCGAGGATTGTATCTTCTGGCACGCAAACTCCCCACGCCGCTACTGTCGGCGGCTTCAGGGCGCCCGTAAAGGGCAATAAGGGTCGCATCGCCGGGCAACCACGTTACCGCACCGGCCTAGCGGAGCGCTAGTGTGTAAGCGTGTTAGCGACCTTGTAGCTCGCCTGCGTCTTAGCCCTGATGTCATCGAGCGTGACGTCAGGCGCAAGCTCGATCAGGGTCATGCCGCCGCCGTTGCGGTCGACGGTGAAAACGCCGAGATCGGTGATCACCATGTCGACGACGCCGGCGCCGGTGAGCGGCAACGTGCACTTATGCAACAGCTTCGGATCGTTCTTGGCCGAATGCTCCATGACGACGACGACCTTTTTGACGCCGCCGACCAGGTCCATGGCGCCACCCATGCCCTTGACCATTTTCCCCGGGATCATCCAGTTGGCGAGATCGCCGTTTTCCGCCACCTGCATGGCGCCGAGAATGGCAATGTCGATGTGGCCGCCGCGGATCATGGCAAACGAATCCGCCGAACTGAAAAAGCTCGTCGTCGGCAGCTCGGTGACGGTCTGCTTGCCGGCGTTGATCAGGTCGGCGTCCTCGTCGCCCTCGAACGGAAACGGACCAAAGCCGAGCATGCCGTTCTCGCTCTGCAGCTGCACGCTCATGCCGTCGGGAATGTAGTTCGACACCAATGTGGGAATGCCGATGCCGAGATTAACATAAAAGCCGTCGCGCAATTCCTTGGCGGCGCGCTCCGCCATCTGGTCGCGGGTCCAAGGCATCAGACTTCCTCCCCTGCTCCGGCCGGCGCATCCGCCAATTGGCGCTTGCGCACGGTGCGCTGCTCGATGTGTTTGACGGCGTTCGGTACGTAGATCAGGCGCCGCACATAAATGCCCGGTGTGACCACACGGTCGCCGTCAATGTCGCCGGGCTGCACCAGATGCTCGACCTCGGCGACCGTAACCTTGCCGGCCGTCGCCATGATCGGATTAAAGTTGCGCGCCGTTTTCCGGTAAACCAGATTGCCTTCGGTGTCGCCCAAATAAGCGTGCACGATCGACAAATCCGCAACCAGACCGCGTTCCATGACGTAGCGCGCGCCATCGAATTCACGCTCGTCTTTGCCTTCCGCGATCAGCGTGCCGGCGCCGGTTTTGGTAAAGAAGGCGGGGATGCCGGCACCGCCGGCGCGGATGCGCTCGGCCAGAGTGCCTTGCGGATTGAACTCGATTTCGAGCTCGCCAGCGAGATATTGCGTGGCGAAGGTTTTGTTCTCGCCGACATAGGAAGCGATCATCTTCTTGATCTGCCGGGTGTCCAGCAATACGCCCAGTCCCTTGCCGTCGACCCCGCAATTATTGGAAACGACGGTGAGGTTCTTAACGCCGGAATCGCGGATCGCTAGGATCAGGGTCTCGGGAATACCGCACAGGCCGAACCCGCCGGCCATGATCATCATCCCGTCCTTGAGCAAACCGGCCAACGCGGAGCGTGCGTCCGCATAGACCTTGTTCATGACCCCTCCAATTCACCCGACCAATGCAATGTAAACTAGGCTTACCGGGGCCGGCGCAAACGTCAACTAGCCCGCGGTGCCGTCAGGACCAATCGCCTTGATGATCGGCAGCCCAAAGCTGTGCGGATAATAGTTCCAGGCGACGAAGCCGGCGGCGAACAAAATGCCAGCAATGATGGCGCCGACAAACCGGTTGCGGAAGGCGATCACGCTGCCCAGCAATGCGGCGACGAAAGCCATAACCCCCATCAGGATAACAAAGAGCCAATTTACGGCCGACAGGTCGATAGGCATTTTTGTGCTCCTCGCAAAGCAAGTTTATCAATAGTGTAGCGGGCGCCACACCTGCGGGCGACGCCTGGGCGCCGCTTAGCACATAAAGCCGCTTCGGCCCAATATCGGCGCCAGGCCGGCGGCGATCGTGGCGACAGGGAGACTAAAAAGCCGCATGGACCAGCTTTCGGATCGCTTGCAGACCCCCATATCGACGGCCGAGCTCGAACGCCGCTGGGCGGCGGTGCGCGCGGCGATGGAGCGCGAAAAAATCGACGTCCTGCTCACGCAAAGCAACAACGACCAGCTCGGCGGCTATGTCAAATACCTCACCGATCTGCCGGCAATCGACGGCTATCCGCTTACCGTGGTCTTCCCGCGCGACGACCTCATGACATTGGTGAGCCAGGGTCCGTTCGGTGGCGTCCACGATTTTCGGTCGAGCGGCGACGGCGTTCATCGCGGCGTCAAGCAATGGCTGACGACGTCGAACTTCGCCTCCTGCTATTACACCGCTGACTACGACCCGGAGCTCGCGGCCAAGGCGCTCGCACCCTATTCCGACGGAACCATCGGGCTTTTGGGTCCGGCGCAGGTTTCTTTCGCGCTGATCGATCATCTGCAGAAAGGGCGCTTCTCCAACACGCGCTTCATCGATGCGTCCGATATGCTCGATCGTATCAAGGCGATCAAAAGCGCCGAAGAGCGCGCCCTCGTCCGCCGCGCCGCGGCGATGCAGGACGGCGCCATGCGCGCCGCGTTTGCCGCGATCGAGCCTGGCCTGCGCGATCGCGACATTACCGCCATTGCGCAGTGCTACTGCGAGCGGCATGGCAGCGAGAACGGCATCCATTACTGTGCCTCGATGCCGCCCGACCGGGCGGCACCGATCGCCCACCGGCACTACCAGAATCGCATCATCCGCGAAGGCGACATTGTCGCACTGCTGATCGAAGCTTCGGGTCCCGGCGGCATGTATACCGAGCTTGGCCGCACCTGCGTCGTCGGCAAGGCGTCGGCCGAACTGAAGGATGAATTCGCGTTTGCGCTGCAAGCGCGGCAATTCACCTTGTCGCTCCTTAAGCCCGGCACACTGTCGAGCGATATCTACGAGGCCTATAACGGCTTTATGCGCCAGAACGACCGGCCCGAAGAGAAGCGGCTTTACGCTCATGGCCAAGGTTACGACCTGGTCGAGCGGCCGCTTATCCGCCACGACGAGCCGATGCGGATCGAAGAGCATATGAGCATCGTCGTGCACCCCACCTATTTCCGCGGCAAGGTGCTGTCGTGGGTCTGCGACAATTATCTGATCGAGGCGAACGGGCCGAGCGAGCGGCTGCATCGCTTTCCCGAAATCATCACCGAACTCGGGTGACCGGGCAGCGGGCCGTTGGAGTTGGCGCGACGACAAGCGTAAGTTCGTTCTGCCAAACTCGCACTAGAAATCCCGATACCTTTGGTCGTCCTGCCAAAATCATAAAAATTATCCCATTGAAAGACAGCGTAAAAATTGGCTTCGTTTCGAATTTAACAATCTAAACTTATAAGTCTATTATTATCTACCTATGATTGCGATTGATCGATTACGCCGGGCGGCGGCGCGATCAAGCTTGAGCAGTTGCGGTAAGTCGACCAAATTCTGTTTACGCTTGACGGTTTGCGACGAAAAATACCCTCGCGAACACGTCCATTTTCGAGATCGATACACAAACTCGGTAACAATAATTTATTCCAACGCGAGCCGGGAAGGTTCTGACTAAGCTGCCCGAGTTTAAACGGCCTATCGCCGAAACTGGGATTACACCGTTGTCCTATTGATTGCGTCCCAAGTAATATTGGGCACTCGCCTTCCGTCGCCGAGACTTGCCACTGCGCGACCGCACTTCGGCTGACTTTCGATGCATTCGCGACCGCGCTCTGTCTGACATTTCTTTTTTGTCGCGCTCGGCGAAAGCGGACCCGGAACGGCGGGTCGGCCAAGGTCAAGCTTGCTTATAGATGATATGAATACCGCGGCCCCAATATTACTTATAACGGCCTCAGTTAGA
>CAYWNY010000168.1:0-7878 GCA_964459765.1 uncultured Hyphomicrobiales bacterium
CGGCGAGCAGGATCGACAGCACGATCATCACCGCGGCGGCGACCAGAAAGACTTTGAGGATGGCGAGCCGTTCCGCCTCGACCATGTCGTCGATGTCGGCGCCCTGGGTGGAGAGCATGAGCGCGCCGCGCACGGCGCGGAAGCGCTGCACCGGCACCGCCACCGAGACGATCACGTCGCCGCGGTCGTTGATGCGCACCATGCTGGCATTCTGACCGTTGAGCGCCTGCGCCACTTCGGGATAGCCGCGGCCGTTGGCCGGACCGAGCTCATGATAAAGCGGCAGGTCGCCGCGTCCGAGCCAACGGCGCAGTGCGAGGAACGCGCGTTCGAAAAATCCCGGCTTCTCGGCATCGGGCGGCGGCAGGTCGTAACGCAGCACATCGCCGCGGCCGAAAAGACTGCGGCTGTCGACCAGGAGCACGCCGTCGCGGTCGTAGATGCGCGCCCGCGTTTTGGTCGGCGACACCAGCCGCCGCAGCACCGGCGCCACGCGTTCCGGGTTGATGGGAAAGTCGATGCCGTAGAGCGCTTCTTCGGACGGGCCGTAACTCTCGCCCGGGTGCAGGTCGAGCAGCTTGTCCGGATCGATCGTGATCGATGAATCGGTCTCAACAGTCGCGGAGGCGGCAATGGCGCCGGCGATGATCTGTCCCTGAACCAACAAGCTCTCGATGCGCGCGTCGATCAATCCGGCGCGGAATTGCGACAACACCGTAATGCCGATGGAAAGCGCGAGCAGGCCGGTGACGTTGAGAAAGACGATGCGCCGGGTGAGACTGGAAAAGCTCCAGGTGATGAAGAACTGCCAGGCGCGCTGCAACCAATTGCCGACCTGCGCCAAACCGCGGGCGCGCGGCGGCGGCAAAGTTTCATCGCGGGCCGCGTCGCCCTCAATTTGCGCCGCAACCTGAGGCGGGCTCTGCGCTTGCGTTTCAGCCTTTGCGGCGTCTGTGGTTCGATCGAGCACGTCGTCTGCCGGGGTTTGCTCGGCCCCGCTTAGCCCTTCCCTTCCACTCGAGAAGGGGCCGGCGGTGGCCGGGGGCATTACTACCGCACGTCAGCCATCCGAGTCAGGGCCTAATCCAGGCCCAAATACGGTCAAAGACGCGTCCATGACCCGTGACCCGTCGCGCCCGTGCGGCGCCCAGTGGAGCGGATTTGACATTCGCTACCCACTGGGCCGCAAACTCGTGAAGCGAATGTCAAATCCAAAGCTCCACTAGCACTTATAGTTTCTAGTGGCCCTTTGATTCTAACATTCGCGTGACCGCATGCCGAACCGGGATGCGAATGTTAGAATCGGACCGCTACACTTCCTTAAACCGATAACCGACGCCGTAGAGCGTCTCGATCATGTCGAATTCGTCGTCGCTGGCCTTGAATTTTTTGCGCAGCCGTTTGATGTGGCTGTCGATGGTACGGTCGTCGACATAGACCTGATCGTCATAGGCCGCGTCCATCAGCGCGTTGCGGCTTTTCACGACGCCCGGCCGGCTCGCCAGCGCATTCAGGATCAGGAACTCGGTCACCGTCAGCGTCACCGGCTCATTCTTCCAGGTGCAGGTGTGGCGCTCGGGATCCATGCGCAAAAGCCCGCGCTCCAGCACTTTGCTGTCGACTTCCTTCGGCGCGGCGCCGTCCTTCGGCGAGACGCGGCGCAACACGGCCTTGACGCGTTCGACCAGAAGCCGCTGCGAGAACGGTTTACGAATGAAATCGTCGGCGCCCATTTTCAGGCCGAACAATTCGTCGATCTCCTCGTCCTTGGAGGTGAGGAAGATGACGGGCAAGTCGGATTTCTGCCGCAGCCGCCGCAGCGTCTCCATGCCGTCCATCCGCGGCATCTTGATATCAAGAATGGCGAGATCGGGCGGCGCCGACTTGAAGCCGTCGAGCGCCGATGCGCCGTCGGTGTAAGTCGTGATCCGATAGCCTTCAGCCTCGAGCGCAATAGACACCGAGGTGAGGATATTGCGATCGTCGTCGACGAGAGCGATTGTCGGCATGGCGGCCTTCTAACATGAGTCGGCCGCAAGCATCATCAGCCCCGGCCCCAATACCTTTGAAGACTCATGTAGGGGCGGAAGTGTGACGACACAAGGCAAAATCGCGGCAATTACCGAGAGTTAACCCGCTGGAGCCCCGCTCGATGGCCAAAGCCGAAGATACGGAGCCTTTGCCCGGCGCCATGCCAAAAAGGCTTCCGGAAGGCGCGCCGGCGGCGGATTTTGATGCGCCCGCCGTTGCCAAGGACTTGCTACGCACAGCGCGCTGGGGAGCGCTTGCGACCATCGACCGCAATACCGGCCACCCCTTCGCATCTTTGGTTAATGTCGCGACTGATGTTGACGGCTCGCCGCTCATCCTGATCTCGCGGCTGGCGACCCACACTGCCAATCTGGAAAAGGAAGGCCGCGCATCGGTGTTGTTGGCCGCGATCGGCCGCGGCGATCCGCTCGCACATCCGCGCCTGACCATGCTCGGCGCATTTGGCCCGGTCGCCCGCGAGGATGCGAGCGAGGCCCGCTTGCGCCGCCGCTTCCTCGCCCGCCATCCGAAGTCGGAACTTTATGCCGGCTTCGCCGATTTTACTTTCTGGCGGCTCGAGGTCGCGTCCGCGCATCTCAACGCCGGCTTCGCGCGCGCGGCCGATCTGAAAGCGACCGACGTGCTGACCGACGTCTCGGGCGCGGAGAATTTGTTTGACGCTGAAGTCGGCGCAGCGAGCCAAATGAATGACGATCACGCCGACGCAGTCCGCCTGTACGCGACTAAGCTTCTTAACGGCGACGACGGGCCGTGGCGGCTCACCGGCATCGATCCGGAGGGCGCCGATCTGGCGCTCGGCGACGCCGCGTTGCGGTTACGCTTTCCGCAGCGCGTCACCAGCGCGGAGACGTTGCGCCGCGTGCTGGTGCAGCTGGCGGCCGCGGCGCAGGCCAAATAGCGAACGCGCGGTTTTGCAATGCAGCGTCGCGAGCGAGGAAACCGATTAGCCTTTCAGTGGGGATCGGCCTTGGCAGATGCTAGGATGCCCGATATAGGGGCGCATGTCCCCCGACCATTCGATCAAGGTGGCTACCGCGGCCCCCAAAAAGCGCCGATGAGTTTGTGGAGGCAAGTGTGAAGGAAACCGGTCTGCGCAACAGCGCCTATGGCGCCGACAAATTCGGTTTGAAAAATCTCGCAGCGGTCCACTGGAACTTGCCCGACGCCGTTTTGGTCGAGCACGCGGTCGCCGGCAACGAAGGTTCGCTGGTGCACGGCGGCGCGTTCTGCGCCGAGACCGGGGTGCATACCGGCCGCAGTCCGAAAGACAAGTTCGTCGTCGCCGACGCGCAG
This sequence comes from uncultured Hyphomicrobiales bacterium, assembly GCA_964459765.1. GTDB lineage: Bacteria > Pseudomonadota > Alphaproteobacteria > Rhizobiales > Xanthobacteraceae > BOG-931. Next base: position 3,346 of record CAYWNY010000168.1, read on the forward strand.
ACGGAAAAAACCGTTTGGTGGGAGAAAAACGGCCGGCTGGCGCCGGAGAAATTTCAGCTCCTGTTCGACGACTTCCTCGCCCACGCCAACGGCAAAGCGCTCTACGCCCAGGACCTTTATGGCGGCGCCGATCCGAAATACCGCATCAAAGTCCGCGTTTATAACGAGCTTGCCTGGCACTCGATGTTCATTCGTGCGCTGTTGATCCGCCCCGAGCGCACCGAGCTTGCCCACTACGTACCTGACTTTACCATTCTGTCGCTGCCGTCATTCAAGGCCGATCCCAAACGCCACGGCGTGCGCACCGAAACCGTGATTGCCATCGACTTTACCCGGCGCATCATCCTGATTGGCGGCACTTCCTACGCCGGCGAGATGAAAAAATCGGTGTTCACCACGCTCAATTATTATCTGCCGGCCGAAAGCGTGATGCCGATGCATTGCTCGGCCAATGTCGGACCATCGGGCGACGTGGCGCTGTTCTTCGGCCTTTCCGGCACCGGCAAGACGACGCTGTCGGCCGATCCCAAGCGCACCCTGATCGGCGACGACGAGCACGGCTGGGGCCCGCAGGGCGTCTTCAACTTCGAAGGCGGCTGCTATGCCAAATGCATCAAGCTGTCAGCCGAAGCAGAGCCGGAGATTTACGCCACGACCCATCGTTTCGGCACCGTGCTTGAGAACGTTGTGTTCGATCCCGAAACCCGGATCTGCGATTTCGACGACGATTCGAAAACCGAAAATACCCGCGCCGCCTATCCGCTCGAATTCATTCCGAATGCGTCGCGCACCGGACGCGCCGGCATGCCGAAGAACATCGTGCTGCTCACCGCCGACGCCTTCGGCGTCATGCCGCCGATCGCCAAATTGACGCCGGCGCAGGCGATGTACCATTTCCTTTCGGGCTATACCGCCAAGGTCGCCGGCACCGAGAAGGGGTTGGTCGGCGTCGAACCGGAATTCTCCACCTGTTTCGGCGCGCCGTTTTTGCCGCGCCATCCTTCGATCTACGGCAATCTGTTGCGCGAACTGATTAGCGCGCACGACGTTGATTGCTGGCTGGTCAACACCGGCTGGACCGGCGGCATCTACGGCGTCGGCCGGCGCATGCCGATCAAGGTGACGCGTACGCTGCTGACCGCCGCACTCGACGGTTCGTTGAGGAACGTCAAATTCCGAACCGATCCGTACTTTGGCTTCTCGGTTCCGACCCAGCTCGCCGGCGTCGAGCCGCATCTGCTCTATCCGCAGAAGACCTGGCAGAACAAACTCGAATTCGATGAGACCGCGCGCAAACTGGTCGGCATGTTCCAGAAGAATTTCGTCCAGTTCGAGGGTCACGTCGAAGCCGACGTCCGCGCCGCCGCGCCGGAAGTGCGCATCGCGGCGGAGTAACGACGCAGGTCGGCTCGCAGCCTAATTCCACCACCGCCATGGCGTTTCCGGCACCGGCGTCAGCGGCGGTTTTCCGGCCGCCCAGGCGCGGATGTTATCAACAAGCAGCTGATCCATTTTCGCGCGCGTGAACACCGACGCCGAGCCGAGATGCGGCAAGAGTACGACGTTGTCCATTGCCAATAACTCCTCGGGGACGTTTGGCTCGTCGACGAACACGTCGAGTCCGGCCGCATAAATCTTTCGCTGCTTCAGCGCTTCGATCAGGGCTGGTTCGTCAACCACCGAGCCGCGCGCGACATTGATGAGGATGCCGTCGGGGCCGAGCGCTTCCAGAATGCGGGCATCGATCAAATTTCGCGTCGCCGCGCCGCCCGGCACGATGACGATCAGAGTATCGACGTCGCAGGCCATATCGATCAGCTGGGGATAATGCCGGTAGCCGAGTTCCGGGCGCGGCTTGCGCGTGTGATAGGCGATCGTCACGCCGAACGCTTCAAGCCGCCGCGCAATCGCCACGCCGATGCGCCCCATGCCGACGACGCCGATTGTGCGGTTGCGCAAGGTCGCCTTGCTCAGCGGATAATTGCGCTCGCGCCATTTGCCGGCACGGACGTAGTGGTCGGCTTGGGGAAATTCACGCGCAGTGCACAACAATAGCCCGATCGCGGTATCGGCGACTTCCTCGTTGAGCACGTCGGGCGTGTGGGTGACGACGATGCCGCGCTTTCCGGCGGCAACGGCGTCGATGTGATCGTAGCCGACGCCGAAGCTCGAAATGATCTGAAGTTTCGGCAAACGCGCGAATAGGGCGTCATCGACAAGCTCGACCGGCGCGCTGACCGCGATGGCGCGAAGGCCCGCATTGGCGGCAAAAAACTCCGCGCGGTTGTCAGCCGGAAGCTTGTGCACCGAGAAGTCGGCAAAGCCCTTGGCGAGCACCGGCCGCAATGGCCCGATTAGCAGAACGTCCGGCTTGTCGGCCATCGTCCTTCCGAAGTCACACCAGCATCGTCACCGGAGTTTCGATCAGAGCTTTGATTGCAGCAAGAAGCTGCGCCCCGAGTGCGCCGTCGACCACCCGATGGTCGCAAGACAAAGTCGCGGTCAACATGCTGGCGAAGGCGACGCCATCGTCGGCCGTCTCGACCGCCTGCCGGCGCGCGGCGCCGACCGCGAGGATCGTCGCCTGCGGCGGATTGATGATGGCCGAAAATTCGCGCACGCCATACATGCCGAGATTGGAAATCGCCGACGAGCCGCCCTGATAATCGCCGGGCTTGAGCTTCTTGTCGCGCGCGCGCGTCGCCAGGTCCTTCATCTCGGCCGAGATGGCGGTCAGCGACTTGGTCTCGGCGTTGCGGATGATCGGCGCGATCAGTCCGCCCTCGAGCGCGACCGCCACGCCGATGTCGGAATGTTTGAAGCGCAGAAGGCGGTCGCCCGCCCAGGCGGCATTCGCGGCCGGCACCTGCTGCAAGGCGATCGCCAGCGCGCGGATGGTGAAATCGTTGAGCGAGAGTTTGAACAGCGCCTTGCCGTCGCGATCCTTGGGCGCGGCGGCGTTGGCTTCTTCGCGCACCGCGATCAGGCGATCAATGCCGATATCCGCGGTCAGATAGAAATGCGGGATGGTCTGTTTGGCTTGCTGCAGTCGCGACGCGATGGTCTTGCGCATCGCATCCAGCGGCACTTCCTCATAACCGGCCGGATCGTAGAGCGCTTTGATCTCACCGGCGCTCGGGCCTTGCGCCAAAGCGGCTGATAGCGCGGCTACCGGCGGCGCACTCTCGATGTCGCGCGCGACGATGCGCCCGTGCGGGCCGGTGCCGCGCAGCTTGGAAAGATCGATGCCGGCTTCGCTGGCCAGCCGCCGCGCCAGCGGCGTCACCGTAATGCCACCGGAAAGCTTGGCCGGACCGAAATTGCGCGCCGGCGTGCGCACCTCGAAGAACGGATCGAGCCTAGTTGGCGTCGCTGCGGCCGCGACCTGAGCCGGGGGCTGAGTTTCGTATCCGGTCGGTGGGGGAGGGGACTTGGCCGCAGCCGCTGCAGGCGGTGCCGCTGCCTTCGCCGGCGCGCTCACCACGGCGTCGCTGCCGTCGCCGATCACGCCGACGACCGCGCCGACCGGCACCACCGCTCCTTCGGGCACGCGGATTTCGCTCAAGATCCCGGCTTCGGTCGCCGGCACTTCCATCGATACCTTATCGGTCTCGATCTCGAACAAATTGTCGCCCGGGGCCACCGCGTCGCCGGCCGCCTTGAACCATTTGGTGATCTTGCCCTCGGCGACCGTTTCGCCGAGCTGCGGCATCAGAATGTTCATTTCAACGCCCGCCGGCGATTACCACGTGACCGACACGTATTGCGTGTCCAAAAATTCCATCAACCCCTCATGAGCGCCTTCGCGACCGAGGCCGGATTGTTTCACGCCGCCGAACGGCGCCGCCGGATCGGAGACGATGCCGCGGTTCAATCCGATCATGCCGAAATCGAGCTTTTCGGAAACCCGCAAGCCGCGGCTCAAGTCCTTGGTGTAGAGGTAGGCGACGAGGCCGTATTCGGTATCGTTGGCGCGCGTGATCACCTCGTCCTCGGATTTGAAAGTCTGCAACGAAGCCACCGGACCGAAAATCTCCTCGTTGAGCATTTTGGCATCGTCCGGCACGTTGGAAAGCACGGTGGCCGGATAGAAAAATCCCGCGCCCCCGGGCGCCTTGCCGCCGGTCAATACTTTGGCGCCCTTCTGCACCGCGTCGTCGACGAGCTCGATGACCTTGTCGAGGCCCTCCTTGTTGACCAACGGGCCCAGCGCCACGCCGTCATCAAGGCCGTTGCCCATCTTCAGTCCCGTCATTTTGGCGGTGAGTTTTTTGGCGAATTCGTCGTGCACTTTTTCGTGCACGTAGAAGCGATTGGCGGCGGTGCAGGCTTCGCCCATGTTGCGCATCTTCGCGATCATGGCGCCGTCGATGGCGGCATCGATATCGGCATCGTCGAACACGATGAAGGGAGCATTGCCGCCAAGCTCCATCGCCGGGCGGATGATGTTGTCGGCCGCTTCATGCAGAAGCTTGCGCCCGACTTCGGTCGAGCCGGTGAACGACACGACGCGCACGCGCGGATCGTGCAGCA
>CAYWNY010000169.1:0-7865 GCA_964459765.1 uncultured Hyphomicrobiales bacterium
CGCTCAATATCCAGCCCGGCGGCAAAAGGCAGCCGAGTTGTGCAACACAATCGGGAGAGAAGCGGACGTCGGAACGTGGCGGAATGCGGATGAAGCCCGAGGCTCGTTTGCACGGCGAGTTTCCGACCTTTCGCCGAGAAGATTTGCTACTCGTTACCGGACACGGGCAATACGCCGACGATCTTAATCTGGCGCGGGCGGCCCGCGCGGTGATGGTGCGCTCGCCCCACGCCCATGCCGCCATCCGCAGCGTGGATATGACGCGTGCTCTGGCCCACTCCGGGGTGTTGGCGGTTCTTTCAGGCGTCGACGCGCTCGCCGACGGACTACAGGCAATTCCGCATGCGACCGGCAGTTCGAAGGTCGGGTCTGATATGCCGCTTGTCCATCGCGACGGATCCGAGCGAATAGTCACCCGACAGCGGCCGTTGCCGGTTGACCGCGCATGCTTCGTCGGAGAAGCCGTCGTCATGGTCGTCGCGGAGACTGAAGCGCAGGCCAAGGACGCCGCCGAGGCGGTAGCGATTGACTGGGAGCCGCTTCCAGCGGTCACTCACGCAGTCGATGCGCTCGGGGCCAATGCACCGCAGCTGTGGAACCACGTCCCGGGCAATCGCACGCTTGAAGCGCATCTCGGCGACGAAGCGGCGACCGCCGCGGCGTTCGCGTGCGCGGCTCACCGCGTTCGTCTCAACAGCTGGGTGCAGCGCGTCACCGGAACGCACATGGAACCTCGCGCTGTCGTTGCGGCGTGGGACGAGGTGAACGAACTCTACACGGTGCATGCGTCGCATGGGATCGGCGTCGTGCAAATGCGCGACGAGTTGGCGGCAATACTCGGTGTGCCGCCGGAGCGGGTGCGGGTGATAGCTCCCCGGGACGTCGGGGGCAATTTCGGGACCCGCAACGCGACTTATCCGGAGTTTGCATTGGTCGCGTGGGCCGCGCGGCGGTTGGCGCGCCCGATCGTATTCAAGGCGGAACGCACAGAGGCCTTTCTGTCCGATTTCCAGGGGCGAGATCTGCACATTGACGCCGAGCTTGCACTCGACGCGGCGGGAAATTTCCTCGCGCTGCGCTCGGTGAATACGGCGAACAACGGCGCCTATACGACCTCGTTCGTTCCCTTGAACAAAGGGGCGCAGCTGATGCCAAGCCTTTACCGCATTCCAACAGCGCACGTGACCGCGCGCGCCGCTGTGACAAACACGCCGGCGACGATACCGTACCGCAGTGCCGGCCGTCCGGAAGCGATCTACGCCATAGAACGTCTCATAGATCTCGCGGCGCGGCAGTGCGGGTTCGAACGGATCGCCTTGCGGCGCCGCAACCTCATCGGAAGCACGGAGCAGCCCTATCGCAATCCACTCGGCGTCACCTACGACAATGGCGACTATGAAGGCGTCATGCGGAAAGCGCTCGAGCTGTCCGATTGGGCCGGCTTCCCGGCGCGGCGCGAAGCGTCGCGCGCACGCGGTCTGTGCCGCGGAATAGCGATCGCAAACTATATCGAGACGACGAGTGGCGCTCCGCGCGAGCGTGCCGAAATCCTGGTCCGTCCCGACCAGACGATCGAGGTGATCGTTGGCACGCAGAGCACGGGTCAGGGCCACGAAACCGCATTCCCGCAACTTGTCGCCGAATGGTTCGGCGTCTCACCTGGCGCGGTGGTGCTGCGAACCGGCGACACCTCATTCGTCAAGGCCGGCGGCGGCAGCCATTCGGGACGATCGCTGCGGCAGGCCAGCGTCGTGATGCATCAGGCCACGACCGACATAATCGACAAAGGCCGGCGGATCGCAGCCGCGCTGTTCGAAACCGATCCGGGCGACGTCATCTTCGCCGATGGCCATTTTCGGGTAACCGGGACCGATCGCGCGATCGACATCTTCGCGGTTGCCCGCGCCGCAGCCGAGGAGAGCGCGCTACCCGATGACTTGAAAGGCGCGCTGGCTGCAATATCCGATCAGACGCGGCCCGGTCTGGCATTTCCCTACGGTACCGCAGTCTGCGAACTAGAGGTCGATCCGGAAACCGGCGCGCTGTTCATCCAACGCTACACGTCGGTCGACGATGTCGGCCGCGCGCTCAATCCGATGATCCTGCACGGGCAGACCCACGGCGGAATCGCGCAGGGCGTCGGCCAAGCGCTGTTGGAGCAATGTTATTTCGACCCGGACTCGGGCCAGAATCTATCGGCGTCGCTCATGGACTACGCGCTGCCGCGGGCGACGGACTTGCCGTCCTTCACAACGGCATTGAGCGAGGTTCCGGCGAGCAGCCATCCGCTCGGCTTCCGCCCCGGAAGCGAAGGCGGAACAACCCCGGCGCTTGCCGTGACGATCAACGCCATCGTCGACGCGCTGGGCGGGTTCGGCGTGACGCATGTCGAAATGCCCGCAACACCGTCGCGGATCTGGCAGGCAATCGCCGCCGCGAAAACGCGAGCTGCGAGCCGCACACATACTGTTCCGGCCGGACCGTAGCCTCGGAACGAATCGAAAAGATAGGGTGGGAAACGACCATGGCCAAGGTGATCGACATCGATCGAGTGTTTGACGACCAGAGAATTGGCGCCTTTCACATCAAACTATTGCTGTTGTCCTTTCTGGTGTTGATGAGCGACGGGTTCGATCTCGGGGCCGCCGCGTATGCCGGACCGGGCATTCTCAAGGAATGGAACCTGAGCGGCCGGGAACTCGGGGCGCTATTCTCAAGTTCGATAGCGGCCGGCTTTGTCGGCCCGCCGCTTTTTGGATTTCTGTCGGACAAATTTGGCCGCAAGCGTGTCATCGTTGGCGGCGCCTATTTCTTCGGTCTCTTCACAATGGCGGCGGTGCTGACCACGAGCCTCAACGAATTGATCGTCGTGCGTGTCTTGGCCGGCGTCGCCCTCGGAGGAATGCTGCCGATCGTCGTAACGTTGAACAATGAATTCGCTCCGGCGCGCGTCCGCGCGACCCTGGTTGTGCTGATCTTCACGGGCGTGACTTTCGGCGGCGGGCTACCGGGGTTCGTCGCGGCGAAGCTTATGGGCGAGTATGGCTGGCGCAGTCTGTTTTGGATCGGAGGCATCGCCCCGATCGTCTTCGCCACGATTCTTGCGATCACGCTCCCGGAGTCGATCAAGTTTCTGGCTCTGCGCCCGGCGCGCCGCAACGAACTGGTCGCGCTGCTCAAAGCACTACGCCCCGACCTCGCGGTCGGACACCGCGTTTGTCATCAGCGGGGAAGAGAACCGTTCGCGTTTTTCAATGGCGGCCTTGCTCGAAGGCCGGCTCGCGGTACTTACGCCGCTGTTCTGGATTTCGAATTTTGTCGCCGTGATGAGTCTCTACTTCATGAATCAGTGGATGCCGACGGTGCTTTCTTCCGCCGGTGTCCCGATAGCTCAGGCAGCGATCGCGACGACGCTGTTTCAATTCGGAGGAACGTTGGCCGGTCTTATCTCGATGCGCTTTCTTGATAAATCCGGATTCATCCCGGTTCCTATTCTCTTTGCCTGCTCGATACCGATCGCCATCTGTATCGGCATTCCGAATCTTTCGCCTTATATTCTCTTGGCACTTCTGTTTGGCGCCGGATTCTGCATTCTCGGACTTCAATTCGGGAATATCGCAACCGAAGCCAATATCTATCCGACCTATATTCGAGCGTGGGGCGTGGGATCGAACTTCGCGATTGGGCGGATCGGCGGCGCGCTTGGGCAGTTGCTGGGCGGCTTCGCGTTCGGCGCGAAAATGACGGCACAGCAGATTTTTCTGATCGCGACGCTACGGCTCGTCGTTGGGCTGATCGCCACATTGGCGATCATGCCGCTATATCAAAGACACATGCGGATATTGAGAGCCGACCGCGGGCGCGAATAGCTGGAACAGCGGACCGCGAGGCGGAAGGGGTAACATCGCTTACGGTGCTCCGAGCAACAGGGGCACCCCATCGACCCGAAGCGGACGTCGAAATTTCACGGCACCGGCGGCAATTTCACGCTGCCGCCCCTTTCTCGGTTATTTGACGGCGCGCGAGGAAATTTCCGATTTGCCAAACCGGTCCTAACTTCCGCGGTATCGCGGCATCTGTTACGCTTTCGGCCATTATTGGAGGCTGATCATGACGAGCATTCCGACATCCCGTTTTCCGGGCGGCCGGTTAGCCGCGCTGGCGTTGTTGGTATTCACCGCTATCGGGGGCACCATCGTCCTTGCGGCGCAAGACAAGTACACTGTGAAAGTGCCGGACGGGCTCGCGTTCTCCGACTTCAGAGGATACGAAGACTGGCAGACTGTCGCCGTCAGTCAGCTCGAATCCGCAAACTTGCTCAGAGCGATCGTCGCCAATCCCGTGATGATCAACGCGTATCGGGCGGGCATTCCGGACAATGGCAAGCCTTTCCCCAACGGCTCCAAGATTGCAAAGCTGGAGTGGACACAGAAAAAGATCACGGACGCGCCCTGGTCCGCGAGCGCGCCGGACACGATGGCGGACACCCTGAAGGTCGTCGAGCTTATCGAGAAAGATACCAAAAGATTCCCGGACAGCCGCGGCTGGGGCTACGCTGAGTTTGCCTATGATGCCGCGTCCGACACGTTCAAGCCCGCGGTCACCGGCACGAAGTGCGGCGCCAGCTGCCATGAAATCGCGGGGCCGGCAAAAGATTACATCTTCAATGCGTATTTGAAGCGATGAGCGGGAATGAGCGCCGTGGACTCCCAGTCACTTCGGATGACGAGTGCGCGCCGAGTCCCCGTCATCAGAAATCGGCGGCGCCGGCTTTCGCGCGCAGCGGGCTTTTGCCCGACGGCGCGCCGGGCGCCGGCAAGTCCGTCCCCGGATCGCGGAATCCGCTGGTGATCGGATAGCGGCGGTCGCGGCCGAAATTCTTCAACGTCACCTTCACGCCCGGCGCCGCCTGCCGGCGCTTGTATTCGGCAAGGTTGAGCATGCGCTCGATTTTCATCACCGTCTCGCGGTCGAAGCCGGCGGCGACGATGGTGGCGAGCGGCTCCTCGCGTTCCACTAGCCGCTCCAGAATCTGATCGAGGATGTCGTAAGGCGGCAGCGTGTCCTGATCGGTCTGGTTCTCGCGCAGTTCCGCGGTCGGCGCCCGGATCAAGATATTTTCGGGAATGACCGGGCCATCGGGCCCGAGCGCGTCGCCGGGTTTCCAGCCGTTGCGCAAGCGCCCGAGGCGGTACACCTCGGTCTTGTAGAGGTCCTTGATCGGATTGAAGCCGCCATTCATATCGCCATAGAGCGTGGCGTAGCCGACCGACATTTCCGATTTGTTGCCGGTCGTCACCACCATCAGCCCGAACTTGTTGGAAATCGCCATCAGGATAACGCCACGGGCGCGGGCCTGCAGATTCTCCTCGGTGACGTCGCGCGGCGCGCCGCCGAAGATCTTGCCGAGCGAGGCTTCAAGGCCTTGCACGGCGGCTTCGATCGGAACGATGTCGTAACGGATGCGCAAAGCGCGCGCGAGCGCCAAGGCGTCATCGCGCGATTTCTGCGAGGTATAGCGGTAAGGCAGCATCACGCAGTGAACGCGCTCGGCGCCGATGGCGTCGACGGCAAGCGCCGCGCACAACGCCGAATCGACGCCGCCCGAGAGCCCAATCACAACGCCGCGGAACCGGTTCTTGTCGACATAGTCGCGCAAGCCGAGCATGCAGGCGTTGTAGTCCGCCTGGTCAAATTCTTCCGCCGCCGCCATCGGTCCCGGCGCGCAACGCCAGCCAGTTGCCGTGCGCGACCAGTGCGTCGTCAGCACGACCTCGCGGAAAGCCGGAAGCGCAAAAGCCAGCGAGCGGTCGGCGTTGAGCGCAAACGACGCGCCGTCGAAGACCAGCTCGTCCTGGCCGCCGACCTGATTGATGTAAAGCAACGGCAGCGCGGCTTCAGTGACCCGCGCCACCGAAACGTTCAGCCGAACCTCGGCCTTGTCGCGCCAATACGGTGAACCATTGGGTACGATCAGGAGCTCGGCGCCGGTTTCGGCCAGGCATTCGACGACGTTCTCGTAATCGCCCCAGTCGGTCCAGGTATCCTCGCAGATCGGCAGGCCAAACCGCACGCCGCGGAAGCTCACGGGACCTGGGACCGGGCCGGATGCAAATACGCGCTTTTCGTCGAACACCCCATAATTCGGCAGATTGACCTTGTAGCGCAGCGCCGCGATGTCGCCTTCCGCGAGCAACGCATAGGCGTTATGGAGTTTCTTGTCTTCGACCCAAGGCGTGCCGATGAGCACGGCCGGGCCGCCATCGGCGGTCTCGCGCGCCAGCGTCTCCACCGCAGCACGGCAGGCGGCCTGGAAAGCGGGCTTGAGCACCAAGTCTTCCGGCGGATAACCGGCAATGAACAATTCGGAAAAAGCAACGATATCGGCGCCCTCGCGGGCGGCTAGCGCGCGCGCCTTGCGGGCGCGCTCCAAATTGCCGGTAACGTCGCCGACAACCGGGTTGAGCTGCGCGACCGCAATCGCCAGACGATCGGCTGGGCGTTCGTTCATGACCATCAAATAGCGTTTCGCGCACGCCAGCGAAAGCGGGGGCTACAGCTGGATTCTCGCTCGTATCGGAATAAGCCGAAGTTGCTGTCGCCCGGCTACAGCGCCGCGACCGCCGGCACCGGTTTGGCCCTGCCTTGGCGCTCCGATTTGAGAAGGTCGGCCAAGAGGAAGGCAAGGTCGAGCGATTGTTCGGCGTTCAGCCGCGGATCGCACACGGTGTGATAGCGATCGTTGAGGTCTTCCTCGCTGATGGCGCGTGCGCCGCCGGTGCACTCGGTGACGTTCTGCCCGGTCATTTCCAGATGAACGCCGCCGGCACGGGTGCCTTCAGCGGCATGGACCTGAAAGAAGGTGCGCACTTCTTTGAGGATTCTATCGAACGGCCGCGTCTTGTAGCCGGTCGCCGACGTGATGGTGTTGCCGTGCATCGGATCGCACGACCACACCACGTTGCGGCCCTCGCGTTTGACGGCGCGGATGAGCGCCGGCAAGAACTCGCCGGCCTTGTCGGCACCCATGCGGCAGATCAGCGTCAGCCGTCCGGGCTCGTTGTCCGGATCGAGAATATCGATCAGCCGGAGAAGTTCATCCGGCTTTTGCGTCGGTCCGGTCTTGAGCCCCAGCGGATTCTTGATACCGCGGCAGAATTCGATATGCGCCTGATCCGCCTGGCGCGTGCGGTCGCCGACCCACAACAGATGACCGCTGGTGCAGTACCAATCGCCCGTCGTGGAATCGACGCGGGTGAACGCCTGTTCGTAGCCGAGCAGCAGCGCTTCGTGACTGGTGAAGAAATCGGTGGTGCGCATTTCCGGATGGATCTCCGGATCGATGCCGCAGGCGCGCATGAAATCGAGCGCCTCGGTCAGATGCGTGGCCAGTTCCTGGTAGCGCTTCGATTGCGGGCTGTCGTGCACGAAGGACAGCATCCACTGATGCGCGTTCGAGAGATTGGCGTAGCCGCCGGTGGCGAAGGCGCGCAACAGATTGAGCGTCGCCGCCGATTGCCGATAGGCCTCGAGCTGCCGGCGCGGATCGGGCGTGCGCGCTTCGGTGGTGAATTCGGTGCCGTTGATGATATCGCCGCGATAGGCCGGCAATTCGACGCCGCCGCGCTTTTCCGTCGGCGACGAGCGTGGCTTGGCGAATTGGCCGGCGATACGTCCGACTTTCACGACGGGCGAAGCCGCCGCGTAAGTCAGCACCACCGCCATCTGCAAAAACAGCCGGAAGAAATCGCGGATGTTGTTGGCGCCGTGCTCGGCGAAGCTTTCGGCGCAATCGCCACCCTGAAGGAGGAAGGCCTGGCCGGCGGCAACCTGCGCCAAAGCGCGTTTGAGGTTGCGTGCCTCGC
>CAYWNY010000170.1:0-7851 GCA_964459765.1 uncultured Hyphomicrobiales bacterium
TCGACGGGCCGCCGGTGTGGATCGTGCTGTTGATGCCGTATTTGCGCGCCCAGGCCACCATCTTCCTCGCCGTCGGACCGTCCTTGACGCCGCCCAATCCGACTTCGCCGAGATAGCGGATGCCGGCTTGCGCGAGTTCGGCGAAATCCTCTTCCTGCATGCCCGGCTCGATCACCGGCGCGCCGGCATGCACTTTCACGCCGTTGACGCGAAAGTTTGAAAAGCACCGCTGCGCGGTGATCGCCATCGCTTTGACGCCAACCACATCGCGCGGCCGGCCGGGCGTGTGGACTTCACCCGCGGAAATCATGGTCGTAATCCCGCCGTGCAGGCAGGAATCGATCCAGCCCAGCTGATTTTGCCGCGGCGTCCAGTCGCCGGCCACCGGGTGCACATGGCTGTCGATCAGCCCCGGCGCCAACGCCACGCCGTTGGCGTCGATCGTCGTGGTTGCACCGGAAAAGTCGAGCTCGCCTGAGCGGCCGATTGCCGTGATGCGGCCGTCGACCGCGATCAGTGCGTCGGCGTCGAGGATCGGCCGTTGCAAATCGCCGCTCAGCATCAAGCCGATATTCTTGACGACGAGCTTGCTTGGATTGGCAGCCGCCGCCTCTTCGTGCGCCATGTTTCTTGCCTCTCCGGAGCGCTGCCAACAAAGCAACGTCGATCCCGCTTACGGCGGGATCGACGTCGATTGCTAAAGTCTAGCGCAAATAAATCAGGCGATGTCGCTCGAGGTGATTTTCTTGACGCCGGCGGCCGTCATGTCTTCCCAGGCCTTGGCGATCGAGCCGTTGATGTCGATGCCGCGGCAGGCGTCATCGACGACATAGACCTTGAATCCGGCGTGAGCGGCGTCGATCGCGGTCCAAGCGACGCAGAAATCGGTGGCCAGGCCGGTGATGAAGAGCGTATCGATCCGGCGCTCCTTGAGATAGCCGGCGAGACCGGTTTTGGTCTCCTTGTCGGCTTCGAGGAACGCCGAGTAGCTATCGACGTCGTTGTGGAAGCCCTTGCGGATGATCAATTCGGCCCACGGGACGTTGATGTCCTTGGCGATTGCCGCGCCGTCGGTGCCCTGCACGCAGTGATCCGGCCACAGCACCTGATTGCCATACGCGAGCTTGATGACTTCGAACGGTTTCTTGCCTTCGTGGGTCGAGGCAAAGGAAACGTGGTGCGCCGTGTGCCAATCCTGCGTCATCACCACGTTCTCGAAGCTTTTGGCGATCTTGTTGATGACCGGAATGACTTTGTCGCCGTCTTTGACGGCGAGACTGCCGCCCGGCAGGAAGCAGTTCTGCACGTCGACCACGATCAACGCACTCGAGGGGCTGGGCGTGATCTTGTCGGCGGCAAAAGCAACGCCGGCTCGACCGAGAATGGCCGGAGCCAACGCAACACCGGCAAGACCGAGGATCACCTGACGCCTGTGCAGATAAGTCATTATTCCCTCCATCGGGTTTGATGCCTAAAATCATCGATTGAAGCCGACGCTTCAATGGATGCCTAAGTTGCCCGGCAATGGGTATCTGACTTCCGTGTCGCGGGCGCAACTCACGCCACGCCGCGCGATCGTTTGTGTACAAATGCTCCCGCCAAAGGTCGATATTGTCAAGCGCTAGCCCGGGTTGGCGACGGCCGCGCGGGGTAATCGGCCGGGCGTGTGAGTGCTTCCATTTCAGCGCAAAATTCCTATGCTCTTTCGCCGAACAATGCCTGCCATGATTAAGCCAAAGGTTTCGCAAATAGGTCGGGGCACTCAATGACGGGGTTCGCATTGCATCTGCCGCGCCAGTTGGCCTCCGCCGCGACCATGTTGTCGCTGATCGCGGGCGCTTTTTTGCTCGTTATGTCGCCTCTAACCGACGCGCGGGCCGCGGGTTTGTTCGGCGGCTGCGAGGACGCGGCCCAGGTCGCTGTTCTGCCTTCGCCACTTGCGCCGTGGCGGGGGGCGCCGCTGCGCGTCATCGTCGCCGTCGAGAAGCCGCTGGATGGCGAGCTTTCGCTGATTGCACCGGACGGAAGCGTCGCCGCCAGGTCGCGTGGCCGCCAAGGCGGCCCGCCCTATTTCTGGTTTGCCGAGGTCGCTTCGCCGGTGGCGGGAACGTGGCGTGCTACGCTTTCGGCGAGTGGCTGCAGCGCCGTCACCCGCGACATCGCCGTGCGTGAAGACGCCCCACCGCCACCAAGCGCGTCGCCGGACCACGTTTGGCCGGTGCGCAGCAACTGGAGCCGCGCCACCGAAAATCTGTATTCCGCCTGGATCGAGAAGTTGTTCGACGCTCCGCTCGACGCGGAGCCGTCGTGGCCGGCGCTCTATCATGTGCTGCGCGATCGGTCGCGTAACATGCTGTTCAATTACTTGGGCGCGCGCGAGGACGAAGTGCCGATGACGCTGCGTCCGGACTGCGCCGACCTCGTCTATTTTTTGCGCGCCTATTTCGCCTTCAAAATGGGGCTGCCGTTTGGTTACTCGAACTGCTCGCGCGGCGGCGGCAGTCCGCCGAAGTGCTACGCCTGGATGACCAATTTGAACCCGGTGGCGGGGCAGCGGCCGGGACTGGGGCCGGCCTTCGGCGATTTTCTGCGCGCGGTCGGCGACGCCGTTCAATCCGGCGCCGTGCGCACGCTGGCCAACGATAACAATACCGATTTTTATACCGTGCCGCTGTCGCAGGGGACGCTGCGGCCCGGCGTCGTCTACGCCGATCCCTATGGGCATGTCATGGTGCTGGTACGCCGTGTGCCGGAAGCGGGCGGATCGGCCGGTGTCTTCCTCGCTGTTGACGGCGAGCCCGACGGAACGGTGGCGCGCAAGCGCTTCTGGCGCGGTACCTTTTTGTTCGCGCACGAACCTTCGCTCGGCAGCCCGGGCTTCAAGCGTTTTCGGCCGGTCGTGCGTGACGCGAATGGTGGCCTACACCGGCTCACCAACGCCGAAATCGCCAACGATCCCAATTACGGCGATTTCTCGCTCGAGCAATCGCAGCTTAGCGTCGAGGACTTTTACGATCGCATGGACGACGTGATGTCGCCCGAGCCGCTCGACCCGTTCCGGGCGATGAAGGGCGCAATTGCTTCCCTCGAAGAGCAGGTCAAAACGCGCGTCGGTTCGATCGAACTCGGACGCAAATACCAGACCGGCCACGGCGAGGCCTCGATGCCGGACGGCCCGGCGATCTTCGCGACCAATGGCGCCTGGGAGGATTTCGCGACGCCGGCGCGCGATTTCCGCCTGCTGATCGCGATTGACGTGGTGCGCGGTTATCCGGATCGCGTGGCGCGGCAGCCGCAGCGTTACGCGATGCCGTTCGGCAAAAGCACGGCCGATGTAAAGGCCGAGATGGAGCAGGTGCTGGCGTCGGAGCTTGCATCGCGCAAATTCACCTATACCCGCAGCGACGGCTCGCCGTGGACGCTGACGCTCAAAGACGTGGTCGATCGCGTCGCCGATTTCGAGATGGCATACAACTTAAATGACTGCGTCGAGTTGCGCTGGGGTGCGCCTGCCGGCAGCGAGGAAGCATCGACCTGCAAACGGCATGCGCCGGCCACGCAGCGCGCCAAGATGACCGACTACCGCAACTGGTTCCGTGCGCGGCATTGGCCGGCGCGCGCGTAACCGCTCGCCGCCCTAGTGGTTCGATTCTAACATTCGCATCCGGGTTGGGCAGGCTGTCATGCGAATGTTAGAATCAAAGAACCGGTAGCAAATATAAGTTTTAGTGGAGCTTTGGATTTGACATTCGCTTCGTGAGATTGCGGCTAGGTGGGTAGCGAATGCCAAATCCGCTCCACTAGGACCGCTAGTCCTCGAACGGCAATCCGACATATTGCTGCGCCAGCGCGGCTTGCGCGGCTTCCGAGCGCAGCAGGAAGTCGAACTCGTCTTGGGTGACGCGGGCGTCGAAGTCTTCGCGTTCCGAAAAAACGTGCAGCAGCCTGGTCAGCCACCACGACAGACGTTCGGCGCCCCAGACGCGGCGCAGCGCCATTGCGGAATAGCCGTCGAGATAGCGATCGTCGCCTTTGCGGTAATGGCGCACGAACGCCCGCTGCAGATAAAACACGTCGGAAACCGCGAGATTCAGTCCCTTGGCGCCGGTCGGTGGAACGATGTGCGCAGCATCGCCGGCAAGGAACAGCGCCCCGTAGCACATCGGCTCCGCCACGAAGCTACGCAGCGGCGCAATCGACTTTTCGATCGAGGGTCCGGTGGCGATCTTGTCCGCAATATCGGCGGGGAACCGCGCTTTCAACTCCGACCAAAATCGTGCATCGGGCCATGCCGCGGCCTGGGTATCGAGCGGGCATTGTATATAGTAGCGGCTTAGCGTCGGCGACCGTTGCGAGGCGAGCGCAAAGCCGCGTTCGTGCCGGGCATAAATGATATCGGCCAGCGGCGGCGTCTCCGACATGATGCCGAGCCAACCGAAGGGGTAAACCCGCTCGAAGGTGCGGATGATGCTCCCCGGAATAGACTGCCGCGAAACGCCGTGAAAGCCGTCGCAGCCGGCGACAAAATCGCATTTTATGGAGTAGGACTTGTCGACGTGTTCGAAACTGACGCTGGGCGCATCGGTATCGAGCGCCGTCAACGTCACATTGGCCGCTTGATCGAAGATGATACCGCCGGTTGCTTCCCTTGCCCGATATAGATCCTCGGTGATCGCCGTCTGGCCATAGGCCATCATCCGCTCGCCGGCATGTTTCTTCGTATCGATGAGAAACAGCGGACGGTTTTGCCAGGCGATGAACGTGCCGTCGTGCGGATGCCCATCGCGATCCATGCGGGCGCCGAGGCCGACATCGCGCAGCAATTGCACCGTGCCGTGTTCCAAAACGCCGGCACGGATACGCGCCAAGACATGCGCTTTGGATTGCCGTTCGAGCACGATGCTGTCGATGCCCGCCATGTGGAGCATGTGCGACAACAACAGGCCCGCGGGGCCGCCGCCGACGATGGCCACCTGCGTCCGAAGCCTATTTGGTCCGGTCATGCGCACTTCGCTCTACATCGTCGATTAACCGCGTACCGCGGCGGAAAGGCGATAGACAACCTGCCCGTCGATGGCTGCGAGCCCAGATTGACGGGGCGGTGCCAATTATAGGTTTGGATCAAGGGCACTTAGCACGCGCTCGTTGTTTCTTTCTCAAGTTCAGAAAATTTTAGTAGTCGTCGCGTGTCTGCGTTAGTGCGCCCGGCGGATAATCGTCGGCTTTACAAGGGCCGCGCTAACAGCGGTCGACTCTCATCCCAACGCGCGCATGTTCCGTGTTCTGACCTGTCTGACCGTTCAGCATGACTGGCACCTTGTGGTGTTGGCCGTTGTCGTTTGTCTTTTAGCAGGCGGCGTTACGGCGTCTCTCTTCCAGCGCGCTAAGGCGAGTGTCGGCCGCGCGCAATCGGTGTGGCTCAGTTTGGACGCGGCGGCGGCCGGCTTCGGCATCTGGGCAACTCATTTCATCGCTATGCTCGCCTACGAGCCCGGTGTTGCGACCGGATACAATGTTGCGCTTACGATTCTATCTCTCCTGATCGCGGCGGTCATTACTGGAGTCGGGCTGCGCGTCGCGCTCGCGGGCGGCATCGGTCGCACCAAGGCCGCGGTGATCGGCGGCGCCCTCGTCGGTGCTGGTGTTTGCGCGATGCATTTCACCGGAATGCTGGCGCTGGAGATACCCGGTCGCATCACCTGGATGCCGAGTTTGGTGACGACGTCGATTGCATTCGGCGTCGCGTTCGCCGCGCTGGCGCTATTCGTGACGGCCAGGCGCGACGATTCGGTTCACCTGGCCGCAGGCGCCGGTCTATTTACGTTGGCGGTTACGTCGATGCACTTCACGGCGATGGGGGCGGTTGTGCTCGTGCCCGATCCGACGCGCCCAATTGATGGATTGTCGCTGTCGCCGGTCTCTCTGTCTTTCGTTATCGCCGGAGTCGCCGCTTTGATCCTCAGCACGTCCTTTGTCGCGGCGATCAGCGATAGGCAGTCCATGGAAAAGATTCGCCAGCAAAAAATGTTGCTGGATGACGCTTTGGACCACATGGCGCAGGGACTCGGCATGTTCGAAGGGGACGGTCGACTCCTGTTATTCAACAAACGCTTTGCCGATCTGTCGGGCCTGCCCGCGGATGACCTGCAAAACTGCTCGGTGCTCGACATCATGAGGCGTCAGGGGCTGCCTGGGAGCCCCGAAGAATTCGTCGCGCGGACCATGGCGGCAATGCGCGAGGGTAAGACGACTACCAAAACGGTGGAATCGTCTGATGGACGCGCGCTTCGCGTTGTCGAACGGCCGAGACGCGAAGGCGGCTGGGTGGTGACCATGGAGGACATAACCGACTGGCAAAAGGCGCAAGCGCAGATAGCGCACATGGCCCGCCACGACGCGCTGACCGATCTCCCGAACCGGACGCTATTTCGCGAGCGGCTCGTTCAGGAGTTACGCCGGACCGCCCGCGGCGAGCGCGTTGCTGTGTTCTGCGTCGATCTCGATCATTTTAAGAATGTAAACGATACGCTCGGCCATCCGATAGGCGACGACCTTCTCAAGCAGGTGGCTAGCCGGCTGACCGAATGCGTGCGCGACGGCGACACGATTTGCCGCCTCGGTGGCGATGAGTTTGCCATTGTGCAGGGTGGCCAACTGAGCGTGCGCGAAACGTCCGGCTTCGCCAACCGGATGATCGAGCTCGTGGGCGCTCCTTATATCGTGCAAGGCTATCAAGTGGTGGTTGGAACCAGTATCGGCATCTCGGTCGCGCCCGACGATGGCCGCGACCCGGATCAACTGCTGAAGAATGCCGACATGGCCCTCTATCGTGCCAAAATCGACGGCCGCGGCAGCTACCGCTACTTCGAGGCCGGAATGGACGCCGAGGCGCAAGCGCGCCGGGTGCTGGAACTCGATCTGCGGGCGGCGCTGGAGCGGTCCGAATTCGAGGTGCACTACCAGCCGATTCTCAACCTCAGCGCCGGCCATATCGTCTGCTTCGAAGCTCTGGTCCGCTGGAGGCATCCGCAGCGCGGTTTAGTTCCGCCGGCGGGCTTTATCGCCCTGGCCGAGGAAACCGGCCTGATCGTTCCGATCGGAAATTTGGTTTTGAACATCGCTTGCCGCGACGCTGTGCGATGGCCCAAAGAAATCTCGGTCGCGGTCAATTTGTCGCCGGTGCAGTTCAAGGACCGCAAGCTGGTCGGGTCCGTGCTTTCGGCTTTGTCCGAGTCCGGGTTGGCCGCCAATCGTTTGGAGCTTGAAATTACCGAGAGCGTCCTGTTGCAGGATAACGCGGCAACGTTCGCGACGCTGCATAAGCTTCGGGACGCCGGGATTCGTATCGCGATGGATGACTTCGGTACCGGCTATTCTTCCTTGAGCTATCTTCGCAGCTTCCCCTTCGATAAGATCAAAATCGATCAGTCGTTCGTTCGTGAGCTTGCGTCGAGCAGCGACGCAATGGCAATTGTCCGCGCCGTCACCAGCCTCGGGAAAAGCCTCGGCGTGTCGACGACCGCGGAGGGCGTTGAGACCAACGACCAATTGTTGGTGCTGCGCTCAGAGGGTTGCAGCGAGGCGCAAGGCTTCCTGTTCGGAAAGCCGGTGCCGGCGGCCGAGGTCGAGCAAATGCTGATTAAGAGCCGCCTGCGGGTAGTAGCCTAGACACCCGCGCCTCGATACTCTGCCGACCGTTGTTAAGCACGCAATCCCAGGTCGTTACCTACCAGTTGGTCCAGTTCCGCCGCCTTATCCATCAATTCAATGCTAAGCTCTTCGAGAGCCTGGGACGTGAGAGGTGGTCCCGAATCCTGAGACAGCCGGCTAAGGTAGATTCGCCGATGCAGA
>CAYWNY010000171.1:0-7685 GCA_964459765.1 uncultured Hyphomicrobiales bacterium
CCGGAAAACAGGACCACCTCTGTCATTGGCACTTTTGGCGAGGACTGACGCGGGCCACAGATGCGCACCGCTGTGCACATCCCCGAAGGTAATCGATATCTGCAAGCATAGTCGACCTCGGCAAAGGATTTTGGCAAGAACAGCGAACCCGCACAATTGTTCCAACCCCGCCGACGATTGTCGTATAAAAGCAGTATGCCGATCCTCGAAAGCCGCATCGATCCGAATTCCGAGACGTTTCGCGCCAATCGCGAGCAGATGCTGGCGCTGATCGGCGAGTTTCGCGCGCTTGAACAGAAGGTGCGGGACTTTTCCAATTCAAAGAGAGAGCGCTTCCGCGCCCGCAAACAATTGCTGCCGCGCGAGCGCATTGCGCTGTTGATCGATCCCGGCGCGCCGTGGCTCGAATTGGCGACGCTCGCCGGCTTTCGCATGCATGACGACGACGGCGCCGAGGGCATCCAGGGCGGCGGCGGGATCGCCGGCATCGGTTACGTGTCCGGCATCCGCTGCGTCGTTTCCGCCAATGACAGCGCGATCAAAGGCGGAACCTCGACGCCGATGGGGGTCAAGAAGAATTTGCGCATTCAGCAGATCGCGCTGGAGAACAAACTGCCGATGCTGCGGCTGGTCGAATCCGGCGGCGCCAATCTGCTCTACCAGGCGGAAATGTTTGTCGAAGGCGGGCGCGGCTTTGCTAATCAGGCGCGCATGTCGGCGGCCGGCATTCCGCAGGTGACCGTGGTCAACGGCTCATCGACCGCCGGCGGCGCCTATCTGCCGGGCCTGTCGGATTATGTGATCTTGGTGCGCGGCCGCGCCAAAGTTTTTCTGGCCGGGCCGCCGTTGCTGCGGGCGGCGACCGGAGAGGTCGCGACCGACGAGGAGCTTGGCGGCGCCGAGATGCATGCCACGGTATCGGGCTTGGGCGAATATCTCGCCGAAGACGACGCCGACGGCATTCGCATAGCGCGTGAGATCATGGCTAAGCTGCCATGGAACGAACAGCTGCCGCTGCGTTCGCAGAAGTCGTTCAAGGAGCCACGCTATCCGGCCGAAGAGCTTGCCGGCGTGGTGCCGGTCGACTACCGCAAACCCTATGACGTGCGCGAGGTCATCGCGCGACTGGTCGATGATTCCAATTATCTCGATTTCAAGACGCACTATGGCCCGCACACGGTCTGCGGCCAGGCGGAGATCGAGGGCCAGGCCGTCGGGCTGATCGGCAATAACGGGCCGATCGATGCCGACGGCGCGGCGAAGGCTGCGCAATTCATCCAGCTTTGCTGTCAGGCCAATACGCCGATCGTCTATTTGCAAAACACCACCGGCTATATGGTCGGGCGCGAGGCCGAGCAGGCCGGCATCATCAAACACGGCTCGAAGATGATCCAGGCGGTCTCGAACGCGACGGTGCCGCAGCTCACTATCCATATCGGCGCTTCGTTCGGCGCCGGCAATTACGGCATGTGCGGACGCGCCTACGATCCGCGTTTCATCTTCGCCTGGCCGAGCAACCGCATCGCCGTGATGGGCGGCGAGCAGGCCGCCAAGGTCATGGCCATCGTCACCGAAGGAAAGCTCAAGCGCGAGGGCAAGCCGGTCGACAAGGCCAAGCTCGACGTCATGGAGCGGGCGATCATCAAGCGCATGGAAGGCGAGTCCACCGCGCTCTATGCTACCGCCCGGCTGTGGGACGACGGGCTCATCGATCCGCGCGATACCCGAAAGGTGCTAGGGTTCTGTCTGTCGATCTGCCGCGAGGCCGGGTTGCGCCCACTCAAAGCCAACACCTTCGGTGTCGGACGTATGTAAAACGAATAAGCAAGACGAATAAGCAAGACCTATAAGACAGAGGAAAACGCCATGTTGTTTTCGCCCGAGCATGAGGAGCTGCGCCGCAGCCTGCAGAAATTCATCGCCGCGGAGATCAATCCGCACGTCGATGAATGGGAGGAGGCCGGCATTTTCCCGGCGCACGAAGTCTTCAAGAAAATGGGCGATCTCGGCTTTCTCGGCCTGACCAAGCCGGAGGCCTATGGCGGGCAAGCGCTCGATTACTCATTCGCCATGGTGATGGCCGAGGAACTCGGCAACATCGATTGTGGCAGCGTGCCGATGGCGATCGGCGTGCAGACCGACATGGCGACGCCGGCGCTCGCCCGCTTCGGCACGGACGAGGTCAAGCGCGAGTTTCTCAAGCCCTCGATCGGCGGCGACTTTGTCGCCTGTCTCGGCGTTTCCGAGGTCGGCGCCGGTTCCGACGTCGCCTCGATCAAGACCACCGCCCGCAAGGACGGCGGCGATTACGTCATCAACGGCGGTAAGATGTGGACCACCAACGGAGTCCAGGCCGATTGGATGTGCCTCCTCGCCAACACGTCGGAAGGCGCGGCGCACAAGAACAAGTCGTTAATCTGCCTGCCGATGAAGACCAAAGGCGTTCAGGTCGCCCGCAAGCTCGACAAGCTCGGTATGCGTTCGTCCGACACCGCGCAAATCTTCTTCGACGATGTGCGCGTTCCGCAGCGTTTTCTGATCGGCGAAGAGGGCAAGGGCTTCACCTATCAGATGATGCAATTCCAGGAGGAGCGGCTGTGGGCCGCCGCCGCCAACTTGAAATCCATGGAGCGCCTGATCGAACAGACCATCGAGTACACGCGCAACCGCAAGGCGTTCGGCAAATCCATCCTCGACAATCAGGTCGTGCATTTTCGGCTCGCCGAACTCGCAACCGAAATCGAGCATCTGCGCGCTATCACCTATCGCGCCTGCGAGCTATATCTGGCCGGCACGGACGTGACGCGGCTGGCGTCGATGGCCAAGCTCAAGGCCGGACGGCTGCGGCGCGAAGTGGCCGATTCCTGTCTGCAATATTGGGGCGGCATGGGTTACATGAACGAGACGCCGGTGAGCCGCGCATACCGCGATGGGCGTCTCGGCTCGATCGGCGGCGGCGCCGACGAGATCATGCTGACCATCATCTGCAAGCTGATGGGAACGTTGCCCGGCACCTCGAACGCACCGGAACAAATGGCCGGTTATGGGTGATCATTTGGGTGATCGCTTGGTTGATCTGCCGCACACCTCGCATCTGAAGCTCGCACAGCGCGGCGCGGTGTTGCATGTGTGGCTCAACCGGCCAGAACTGCGCAACGCGCTGAGCCAAAAGATGGTGCGCGAGCTTGCCGCCACTTTCGCGGCGATCGCCGAGGATCGAGACATCCGTGTTGTGGTGTTGCGTGGTGCCGGCGGCACCTTCTGCGCCGGCGGCGACATCAAAAATATGTCGAGCGCGCAGGTGGCCCCGCCGGCGGGCGCAGCCGATGAGCTCAAAGACACCAACCGTCGCTTCGGCGCCATGCTGGAAGCGGTCAACGCCGCGCCGCAGGTTGTCATCGCCGCGGTCGAAGGCGCCGCCATGGGCGGCGGCTTCGGGCTCGCTTGCATCGCCGACATCACCGTCGCCACCGCGGATGCGCGCTTTGCCATGTCCGAGGTGACGATTGGCGTCGTGCCGGCGGCCATATCGCCGTTCGTCGTGCAGCGGATCGGATTGACGGCCGCGCGCCGCTTGGGCGTGACCGGCATACGCCTGAACGGACAAGAAGCCGCGACCATCGGTATTGCGCATTTCGCCGTGGCCGATGCGGCCGCGCTCGATGAGGCGATCCGCGGCATCTGCAATCAAGTACTCAAATGCGCGCCCGGCGCGGTCGCCGCAACCAAACAATTGATGTTGCGCGCAGCCAACCCGAATGCGCTCGGCGAGCTCCTCGACGAGGCGGCCGAAATCTTTGCAACGGCGGTACGGAGCGCCGAGGGCAAAGAAGGCACCAGCGCTTTTGTCGAGAAGCGCAAGCCATCCTGGCTCATGCAGGTGGAGTGAGAGGGCGTTCGCCGGCGCATGAGCAGCTTTGGCAAAATCCTGGTCGCCAATCGCGGCGAAATCGCTTGCCGGGTGATGCGCACGGCGAAGGCGCTTGGCTACCGTACCGTCGCGGTGTTCAGCGACGCCGATGCCGGTGCCGCCCATGTGCGGCAGGCGGATGAGGCGGTTTGCATCGGACCGCCGCCGGCGCGCGAAAGCTATCTCAACGTCGACGCGCTGATTGCCGCCGCTAAGCTTGTCGGGGCTGACGCGGTGCATCCGGGCTATGGTTTCCTGTCAGAGAATGCGGCGTTCGCACTGGCCTGCGAGCAGGCGGGCATCGTCTTTATCGGGCCGCCGGCGGCGGCGATCGAGGCCATGGGCAACAAAGCCCGCGCCAAACACCTGATGGTGGCGGCAGGCGTTCCCTGCGTGCCCGGTTATCCCGGGCCGGATCAGTCCGACGACACGATGATGGCGGAGGGGCGCCGGATGGGCTTTCCCCTGATGGTCAAGGCCGCCGCCGGCGGAGGCGGCCGCGGCATGCGGCTTGTCGCCAAAGCCGACGACCTTGCCAATGGGCTCGTGCGGGCGCGTTCGGAAGCGGCCAGCGCCTTCGGGTCGGACGAGCTGATCCTCGAACGCGCCGTCATCGAAGCGCGCCACATCGAGTTTCAGGTGTTTGCCGACCAACACGGCAATGTCATTCATCTCGGCGAGCGCGATTGCTCGATCCAACGCCGCCACCAGAAAGTGATCGAGGAGACGCCTTCGCCGGCTGTGTCGACGGAATTGCGGGCGCGGATGGGGGAGGCCGCGGTCTCGGCCGCGCGCGCCATCGGCTACGTCGGCGCCGGTACCGTCGAGTTCCTGCTCGATCAAAGCGGCAACTTCTATTTCCTGGAGATGAACACCCGGCTGCAAGTCGAGCATCCGGTAACGGAAGCCGTCACCGGCGTAGATTTGGTGGCTTGGCAGTTGCAAGTGGCAGCGGGTGAAAGATTGCCGCTTGAGCAGCACGAGGTTCCGTTCGGCGGTCACGCCATCGAGGCGCGGCTTTACGCCGAAGATCCGTACCGGAATTTTCTGCCGCAGAGCGGAACGGTGATGGACTGGCGCCCGGCGTCCGGCGCGGGCGTGCGCATCGATCACGGCCTGATGTCGGGCGCCGTCATCAGTCCGTTCTACGATCCGATGCTGGCGAAGGTGATCGCGCACGGCACGACGCGCGAAGAAGCACGGCGCCGCCTCATCGCCGCGTTGGAGGATACGGTCGCATCCGGCATAACGACAAACCGCAGTTTCCTGCTTGCGATGCTCCGCCATCCGGCCTTCGCCGCCGGTGAGGCCACGACGGATTTTATCGGGCAGTATTTTTCGGCCGGAAGCGACGCCATGCGCCGCCCGCTCCCGGATGAGCGCACGCTTGCCGCCGCGGCGGTGTTGTTGCTTGAGGCCCGGCAGCCTGCGGGGACTCATGGGCCTGGCGTGACAGCGGCGTGGTCCTCGACCGGCATCGCGATGTGGCCGCTGCGGTTCGCGCTCGGCGACGCCCAACATGCCGCAAGCATCATGGCCGCCGGAACCGATACCTACGTGGTCACCCTCGACAACGAAAAGGTCGAGGTTTCGATCGAGGACCGCCTGCCAGGAGCGATCCGCTTTACGGCACGTGGTCTGCAGCAGAGCGCGCGCTTTGCGATGGCCGAGGGAACGCTTTATCTCCATCTCGACGGTAGCGCCTTTGCCGTGCGCGAAACCACCCACGACGCCTCGAGCGCGGCGCGCCGCGACGGCTCGGCGCGGCTCCTCGCCCCGATGAACGGTGCGATTGTCAGCGTGTTCGCCAAAGCTGGCGACCCGGTCGCCAAAGGCCAGCGCATCGTCGTGCTCGAGGCCATGAAAATGCAGCACGAGATCAGCGCCGAGCGCGACGGCGTTGTCGACAAGGTTCTGGTCGGGCCCGGCGATCAAGTCGCCACCCGGCAGTTGCTGGTTGAACTGAAGCAAGAACAAAGCGCGGCGCTCGACCGCGCGGAGGAAACGTAAATGAGCGACAAAGTCGTGATCACGTGCGCGCTCACCGGCGTGCTCACCGATCCGAAACAACATCCGGTGCCGGTGACCCCGGAGCAAATGGGGCGCGAGGCCAAAGCGGCGTTCGACGCCGGCGCCGCGGTCATGCACGTGCATTTCCGTCAGCAAGCACCCGGCAAAGGGCACCTGCCGTCATGGGAGCCGGAGGTCGCCAAGGCCATCACGCAGGCGATCCGCGATGCCTGCCAGGACGTGATCCTCAACGAGACCACCGGAACGCTCGGCGCCGACATCTCCGGCCCGCTCGCCTGCCTGCGCGCGGTCAAGCCGGAGATCGCCGCCTGCAACGCCGGGTCGTTGAATTATCTCAAAGTGCGCTCCGACGGCTCGTGGGCCTGGCCGCCACATGTGTTCGACAATCCGGTCGAGAAGGTGAAGGCCTATCTCGACGTCATGCGCGAAACCAATACGCAGCCGGAGTTCGAATGCTTCGACATCGGCATCGTGCGTTGCGTCGGCATGTATGCCAAGAACGGCATGTTCGCGGGCAAGCCGAAATATAATTTCGTCATGGGGGTGGAATCCGGTATGCCCGCCGATCCGGATCTGCTGCCGATCCTGCAGAAGCAGACCATCGCGGGGTCGCCGTGGCAGGTGACCGCCATCGGCCGCGAGAATATCTGGCCGCTTCATCGGCGCGCCGCCGAACTGGGCGGCCATTTGCGCACCGGGCTGGAAGACACATTCTATCTGCCGGACGGCAATAAGGTCGGCTCAAACGGGGCACTGGTGGACATGCTGGCGCGCTATGCCCGAGACGCCGGCCGCGCCATCGCTAGTCCGGCCGAGGCCCGCGTCGTCATGGGACTCGCAGCCTAGGGTCTTTGCGCGCTTTTTTATCGCTGTTTGCGCTCTTTGGCGGTTGATCTCACGGATGTCATCTTCATGATGTCCTCTGTGTGGAGAGGCTAACCACAAGGGTGCGCCATGAAAGGATACGTGACGATCGGACTGGCGGTACTTGCAGGCGCCGCCTTGGTCGAAGTGGCTTTGGTGCCGGGCCTCCTGATCGGTGGGGCCGCGCTTTTAGGGCCGCGCTATATCCGCCGCCGCGTCCAACCGGCGGTTAAGTCGATGATGCGCAAGGTTACCGAGCCGGCCTCTTCATCGTCGGAGCGGTTGCGCAATAGTGCGGCGCCAATGAGCGCGGCTAAACTCGGCATCAAACAAGCGGTATTAAAAACCATCACGTTTCGCATCATCGTCACGACGCTCGATTTCTCGGTGAACCTTATCGTGCTTGGCGAACTCGGCACTGCGGCGGGGCTTTCAACGTTTAACCTCGTGGCCGGGCCTTTGTATTATCTCGGCCATGAGGCGGCGTGGAATTATTTCGGTCCGCCCGAAGCTCAAGGCAGTGTGACGGTACGCATACCGGTGGGGGCGGATGGTGACGCGCCGGATATGGATGGGCGCGGTTTGACCATCAGCCGGGCACTGGCGAAAACGATTACGTTCCGCACGCTTGCAACGATTGCGGACTTCACCGCCAATTTCGTTGTGGCCGGCGATGTAGTCACGGCAATGGTACTGACGTCCTCCGGCTTCTTCCTCGGTCCGTTTGTTTATTGGGGCCACGAAAAAGCATGGGAGTATTACGGTACGCCCCAGGAGCAGCAAGAGCCGCTCGCGCTGCCGCCACCCGCCACCTTTACGCCGGCGTTTAGAGCCCATCCGGGAAGTTTGGATTCATGATGAGGCGTTTGCAGCAAGGCGC
>CAYWNY010000172.1:0-7654 GCA_964459765.1 uncultured Hyphomicrobiales bacterium
CCGAGAAACAGACATTGAGCGGCGACCTATGAAGGTCTGTTTTGGGCCAAAGCCGACATCCTATCGGCGCCGCTGCGCACGGTGAATTACGCCGCGACGCTTCCGACAGCAACGCGCTTCGATCGGGCGGAGACGGGGCGAGAAGTCTGCCGAGTGAGCGGCTCGATGAGGCTGCTATTTAGCGGCGGCAGATACTGGAGTCGCAATCGCGGTTTTTGGCGACCGAGAGCGTCCCTTACTCAAGTGAGCAATTTTGCTCAGACCGCCCGGGTTGGCGCATCTATGTTGCGTGGCGCAGAAGGAGATTAGAGATTAAGCCATGTCAATCGGAACCATCCTAATCATTCTTTTGATCATCGTATTGCTTGGCGGATTTAGCGGTTACGGAGGCGGCCCATTTTACGGCACCGGTTATTACGGTGGCGGCGGCCTCGGTCTCGTAATCGTTGTGCTGTTGATCTTGGTTTTGCTCGGCAGGCTGTAAAGTGCCAAAGCGCCGGTTACCCCGGTCGACGCCTCCGGAGCTGCCATAATCACGCCCCCCAACGTTCAGAACCGGTTCAGTTAAAATGTTCTTTACTCGACGGATTCGTTCGATGCCGGAGCCCTTTTGGATGCGCCCTGTTGCTGCAGTTTTGTTCGCCGTTATCTTGAGCGTTGGCGCGATGGCGCCGTGGTCCATGGCTTACGCACAATCGGAAATTGTTGTGCGCGTTGACGTGGAACCGCCGCCGCTTCCGGTCTACGACCAGCCGCCGATACCCGAGCCCGGTTATTTGTGGGTGCCGGGTTATTGGGCCTGGGACGACGACGTCGGCTATTACTGGGTGCCGGGAACCTGGGTGCTTCCGCCCGAGCCGGAGCTGTTGTGGACGCCCGGTTATTGGGGCTGGGACGACGGCCTCTACCTGTTTCATCCCGGATATTGGGGAGCGCAAATCGGCTTCTACGGCGGCGTCGTCTACGGCTTCGGCTATGACGGCGTCGGCTACGAAGGCGGCTATTGGCGCGACCGCCATTTCTTTTACAACCGCACCGTCAACAACTTCGGCAATGTCGCGATCACCAATGTCTACAGCAAGACCGTGATCGTCAACAACAGGACCAATGTCAGCTACAACGGGGGCGCCGGCGGCACGGTCGCGAGACCTACGCCGGGGCAGATCGCCGTCGCAAACGAGCATCACGTTCCGCCGACTGCCGTGCAGACTCACCATGCCGAGCTTGCCGCCAAGGATCCGTCGCTATCGCTCAACGCCAATCACGGCCATCCGACCGTCGCCGCCACCGCGCATCCCGCCGTGTTGAACGGCCCAGGAGTGGTCGCGGCCAAGCCGGGCAGGCCGATCGCGGCGATCGAGCCAAAGGGCCACAGCGGTCGCAATATCGGTCACGGTCCGACAAATAACCCGCCGGGCACACCGTCCGGCAAAACGATCGAGGAAAAGCGGCTACCGGCAGCCGCCACCGACGGCAAGCCGCCGGGCGGTTCAGCGCCGGCAGGAAAGAAAGTTCAGCCGCAAGCCGTTCCGCATCCGCCGGCACCGCAAGTCGCTCATCCGCCGGCACCGCAAGTCGCTCATCCGCCGCCACCTCCGCCGAAACGTGTGGCTAGTCCGCCGCCTGCCCCGAAGCCCAGTGCGGCTCCGCCACCTCCGCCGCCGAAGCGTCCACCGCCGCCGCCGGCCAAGCCCAAGTGTGAGCCGGGTAAGCCCTGCCACTGATGCTGCCATTAAGGCTGAGCAAAGCCGCCTCGACGAGCGTTTGGTTGGTCGTCAGGGCATCACGTCAGCTTTGGGCCATGAAAGCCGCCGCTCATCGAGCTTAAATCTTTGAGAACGCGCCCTCCGATATCTTCCCTCATCGCAACCAAAATGGTCGCTCTGGCCATTCAGCAATCGGACTGTGCGAACCGATTAAGAAAGACGCCTTCTTAGAGAGTTGTCTTGGCCGCAGATGTGAAAATCGGTTAGCGCGGTTTTCCTCTCGCTAGCTCCACATTCGACGCATCTTTGCGCGGACATCCACAGGCTCGCGCCTGCGGGCTTCTGGTTCGCTCACAGACTTTGGGGGTGGCCACGAGCAGCACTTGAATTGGTCTAGCATCGAACCGGGAATGAAGCGCGTGCGTTGCGCATACACGTGGCGGTCCCCGGTGTTGCGCTGGTTGTGCGTGAAAAACCGTTGGGGAACCATCACGTGAAGTTGGTCTTTAGCTCGCGTCATAGCGACGTAGAGCAGGCGACGTTCCTCGTCGATTTCCGGCGTTGAGCCGGCGGCAAGATCGGACGGTAGGCACCCATCGACCACGTTTAGCAGGAACACTGAGGTCCACTCTTGTCCCTTGGCCGAGTGGATGGTTGAAAGGATAAGATAATCCTCGTCCAAAAGCGGCACGCCCGATTCGTCACTTGTTGCATCCGGTGGATCGAGCGTCAGCTCGGTCAGAAAGCGCTCCCGGCTCGGATAAGTAGAAGCAATCCGTGTGAGCTGGACGAGGTCGGCCTCGCGAAGCACTGCGTCTTGGTGAATGCGCTGGAGATGCGGCCGATACCAGCGGTAGACGAGATCGAGCTCGGCCGGCCACGTCGCCGCATTTCGGCGCAGCATGCCAATCGTCGCTTCGAATTCCTGCCAATGCTCGGCCGCCGCGACTGGGGGTCTGAATCCGTTGAGAGCGTCAATGGGATTGGTGCACTCGGCAATCCGGTCGAGCAGACGAGCTGCAGAACCTGGCCCGATGCCGGGCAAGAGCTGTGCGACGCGGAACCCGGCGACACGGTCGCGGATGTTTTGCGCCCAGCGCAGCACCGCCAACACGTCCTTAATGTGCGCAGCCTCAAGGAATTTGAGACCGCCGAATTTCACGAAGGGTATGTTACAGCGCGTGAGTTCGACTTCGAGGCCGGCGCTATGATGCGAAGCGCGAAACAACACAGCCTGGGACTTCAGCGCGATGCCCGTCTCGCGATTTTCGAGAATTTGCTCGACGATGTAGCCTGTCTGTGCCGTATCATCCGCTACGTTAACAAGGCGGGGAAGCTCCGCCGAAGCGCGATCGGACCACAAGTTTTTTGTGAACCGTTCGGATGCGAGATCGATGACCGCGTTTGCTGCTGCCAGGACAGGCTGTGTCGAGCGGTAGTTCCGCTCCAGCGTAATGATTTCGGCCTTTGTGCTGAAATGGCCCGGAAAGTCGAGGATGTTGCGCACCGTTGCCGCCCGAAAAGAATAGATCGACTGCGCGTCATCGCCGACGACCGTCAATCCCCGCCCATTCGGTTTCAGAGCCAAAAGGATAGAGGCCTGCAAGTGGTTTGTATCCTGATATTCGTCGACCAGCACATGGTCGAAGCGATCCGCGACATTTTGCGCAACGGCGCCCTCAACCATCATCTGCGCCCAATAGAGCAGCAGATCGTCGTAATCGAGCACGTTCTGCTTTTGCTTCGCTTCCACGTACGCGCCGAACAGCTTTCGCAATTGTGTTTCCCATTCGGCGCACCACGGGAAGTTGCCGTCGAGGACATCGCCGAGCGGAGCTTCGGTATTAACCACGCGCGAGTAGATCGAAAGGCAGGTACCTTTCATGGGGAATCGCTTGTCGGCTTTTGAGAAGCCGAGATCATGACGAATGAGATTCATCAGATCGGCGGAGTCTTCGCGATCATGAATTGTGAAAGTGTCGCTGAGTCCGATGTCGAGAGCGTATTCGCGGAGAAGCCGTGCGCCGACGGCATGAAACGTTCCCGACCAGTTGAGCTCATGAGCCATCGGTCCGGCCTTCGCGCCAAGCACTTCGGCCGTGATGCGCTCGACCCGGCGCTCCATTTCAACAGCGGCGCGGCGGGAAAACGTAAGTAGCATCATTCGCCGCGGGTCGGCACCGGAGACGATGAGGTGCGCGACGCGGTGGGCCAACGTGTTGGTTTTGCCCGACCCTGCGCCCGCGATGATGAGAAGCGGCGGAGCTTCATCAAGTGCTCCGCAGCCATGTTCGACAGCGCGGCGCTGTTCGGTGTTGAGCTTGGCTAGATAGGCTGCGGTCATAGGAAACGGCCGAGGTCGCGAAAGCCCCGTCCGCCCCTCTCTAAGGGATTGTCTCCGCAGCTCATTTCCCGTGTTGCCCCGACTCGCCAACCATGGTACAAAGCATGAACATGCGGGTTTGTCGACCTGCAAACTCCAACAGGCGCACAAGAGTAATGACAAGGCGGGCCGGGAGTGCCGATTTGCCTCTCCACGGCGGCCACGTTCCGCGGTGGCTGGCCGACCGGATGACTCGACTCGGTGCAGTCATGTCGGAGGCCATCGTCCATCACTACGGTCGGGATGAACTGTTGCGGCGCCTTGCCAGCCCCTTCTGGTTTCAATCGTTCGGTGCCGTCATGGGCATGGACTGGCACTCCTCTGGCATCACGACGAGTGTCATTGGAGCCCTGAAGCGGGGATTGACGCCGCGCAGTCATGAACTCGGCATTCACGTCTGCGGCGGACGCGGCAAGCATTCACGACGGACGCCGCAAGAATTGATTTCGATCGGCGACCGTGTCGGGATCGATGGAACTGATCTTGCGAAGGCGAGCCGCCTGGTCGCAAAAGTTGACAGCGCAGCCGTGCAGGACGGTTTCGATCTCTACCTTCACGGCTTCATTGTCACTGATGACGGCAACTGGACGGTCGTTCAGCAGGGCATGAATGGCGCACGCAAGCAGGCGCGGCGCTATCACTGGCTTTCGGAAGGATTGAAGAGCTTCGTAGACAATCCGCATGCCGCGATCGACGGAAAAAGACAGGGTGAGATCGTTAATCTTGCCGACCGGCGCGCCGAAGCTTCGCGCCAGGCCCAACTCGATCTTCTCTCTTTGCTGGGACCCGACAAGATTGCGCGCGAATACGCGGCCCTCGAGACCGGTCCGGAAATACTACCGAAACCTCTCACTGACCAACCGTTGTTGCCGCATCTCATCATGCCGGCACACCACGATGTCCGAAGTAGCGATGTGATCGAACGGCGGCTTCACGGCAACCTGGCTGCCGCTGCGGACCGAGGGCCGCAGGATTTTACCGATTTGCTGCTGACGCCGGGCGTCGGTGCGCGGACGGTACGCGCACTGGCGATGGTTGCAGAGGTGATGCATGGCGCACCGTGCCGGTTCACCGATCCCGCGCGTTTTTCATTTGCACACGGCGGCAAGGACCGACACCCATTCCCGGTTCCGCTCAAGGTTTACGATGAGACTATCAAGGTGCTTAAATTAGGGCTGCGGAACGCGAAGCTCGGCCGTGATGAAGAACTTCAGGCGCTGCGACGGCTTGACCAGCAGGCCCGTGTGCTCGAACGGCGCACCACTGGTCCGTCGACAGAGAAACTCATTGCGGAAGAGTTTGGTTGCTCACATTCGTATGGTGGTCGCTCCGTTTTCGGCTGGGAGGCGCCGGCTTCGTCTCATGGAGCCGGAGCCACGGCACAAAAGCCGTCAATACTGCGATGATAGCATCGACCCCTAGCCTGCCCCCATTCGTAACTTTGTTGGGCATGAACGGACGTGGAGGCGTATTCGGGAAGTACTTTCGCAATCGCCGAGCGTCGCAAAAGATTGGGGCGCGGTGGCTCGCGCCGCGTAACGCCTTGGCGCGCAGCTTGACTACGAAATCGGAGCACTGCAATTGGCGCTACTCTCTCGCAAGACGAGTTGGCAAGCCGTACTGCTGCGCCTATCGCTGAAACTATCAAAGATCTTTCGTCGCGACCGGGAGCCGGAGGTGGCGACCATGCGACGGCGGTTGCGTTTGATCGAAGCGGTAGTGCCCCATCCGCCTCGCGGTACGGAAACGCTGACCATGAGCGTTGATGGGATCGCGGCGGTGCATACTAAAGTGCGCGATGCGCGGACCGACTGTTATATCCTGCATTTTCACGGCGGCGGTTATGCGTTTGGCAGCGCCCCCTTGTACCGCGATTTTGCCTGGCGGATCAGCGCGGCAACACGTGCCTGCGTGCTGTACTTTGACTATCGGCTGGCCCCGGAGCATCCGTTTCCTGCCGCAGTCGAAGACGCGAGCAGAGCGTATCGATGGCTCGCGGATCGGATTGACCCTCACCGCATTGCCTTTCTCGGCGATTCGGCGGGAGGTGGGCTCGCGTTCGCGACGGCGTACAAATTGCGCGACGAAGGGTTCAGCTTGCCGTGCGCGATCGTCGCGCTCTCCCCCTGGACGGATCTGGCGCTTACGGGGGAATCCCTGCGGTCGAACGCAAAGGCCGATCCGATAATGAATGTTGCGCGGCTGCCGAGCTTTGCAAACCATTATCTCGGCGGGGCCAACCCGCGCCATCCTTATGCTTCTCCTCTCTATGGCGACGTTGAGGGATTGCCTCCGATACTCATTCAGGTCGGAAGCGATGAAATTCTGCGCGATGATTCAGTCAGGATGGCCACGAAATTGCACGATGCGGGACGTGACGTCGAAATCGAGGTGTGGCCGCGGATGCCGCACGCATGGCAGCTCTATGCGCGAATTTTGCCGGAAGGGCGCCGCGCGATCGAGCGGGTTGGGGAATTTCTGCAGGATAAGCTTTAAAGCATTTTGGAAGGGGCAGCGGCGGGTGTCATCCTGCCGAGGCGACGTCCGCTTCGGGGGAAGAGCTGACATCGGCGTGTCTGTGCGGGTGACCATCGAAGGCGTCGAAACGGCCGCGCAAGCAGCCTTCCTCGACAGTGTCGACGGCGATCAGGCGCAGGGCTATTTCTTCGGCCGCCCTGTCCCTGCGTCAGATGTCGGCGCGCACATTCTCGCAGATTTTCAGGCAAGGCATTTGGCGCCACCGTCAGCCCAAGCCCTGGAAGGCAAACAACGCCTGGGTCAAGTCGTCGGCTGAACGATAGCTCGACTGCCCAGCCGAGCCGGGAGCGTTGCAGTTCAATGGCGTCACACCCGCGAGTGACCCGTTGCGGAAGGTGCCAACCAACAGGCAGGCTCATTTCTGCGTCATCACCCAAACACCATTCCAGTCAGCATCCGGAGGGCGGTTTATGAGGTGGTTGCAGCGCTCGATATAGGCGGTCGACAACTTGTCTCTAGGATGGCTAGCAAGTGCCTTCTCGAACTGGGCGATAGCGTTGGTGAACTTGCCGGCGCGGTAATGCCGCATGCCCTCGTTGAAATAGCTCACCACATCCATCAGGTTGGGGAAGCTCTCATCGGTGTGGTGATCGAGCACCTCATAGACACCAACCGGCTCGGTCTTACCCTTCACCACCACCTGGTCGACGTTGCGGATGCGATAGGTACCGCGCAGACGGCCGAAGGTATTTTCGCTGATGAGGATCTGCGCCGAGTAAGCCTTGCAGGCGCTTTCAAGCCTTGAGGCGAGGTTCACGCCGTCGCCGATCAACGTGTAGTCCATGCGCTTCGCTGACCCGATGTTGCCAGAGACCACCATGTCGGTGTTGAGGCCGATGCCCATCTCGATCGGCTTTTGACCGCGTTGGATCCGATCTCGGCTCCAACGTCGGCACTCGCGGATCATGGCGATCGCCGCGCGAACCGCGCGGTCCTCGTCGTCGTCATGCGCTATCGGAAGCCCGAACGCCGCCATTACGGCGTCGCCGATGAATTTGTCGAGCATGCCTTCCTCGCGGGCGATGCA
>CAYWNY010000173.1:0-7635 GCA_964459765.1 uncultured Hyphomicrobiales bacterium
TCGAAGAGCTCGACCGGCTGTGCTCGGCGTTCGTCGCGCGCGGCGTGCGCAAGCTGCGGATCACCGGCGGCGAGCCGCTGGTGCGCCGCGGCATTATGACGTTGTTTGCCTCGCTCTCGCGCCACCTTGCCTCGGGCGCGCTCGACGAACTCACGCTCACCACCAACGGCTCGCAACTCGCCCAGCACGCCGCCGAACTTGCCGCGCATGGCGTGCGCCGCATCAACGTCTCGCTCGACACGCTCGATGCCGACAAATTCCGCGCCATCACCCGCTGGGGCGCGCTCGATCAAGTCATGGCCGGCATCGACGCCGCGCAGAAAGCCGGACTCAAGGTCAAGATCAACACCGTGGCGCTCAAGGGCGTCAACGAGCACGAATTCGCGCAACTGATGGCTTGGGCGCATGGCCGCGGCATGGATTTGACGCTGATCGAAGTGATGCCGCTTGGCGAAATCGGCGAAGGCCGGCTCGATCAATATCTGCCGCTGTCGCTCGTGCGCGCGCGGCTTGCCGAGCACTACACGCTCGAAGACCTCGATTACCGCACCGGCGGGCCGGCGCGCTACGTGCGCGCCGCCGAGACCGGCGGCCGGCTCGGCTTCATCACCCCGTTGACGCACAATTTCTGCGAAGCCTGCAACCGCGTGCGCGTCACCTGCACCGGCACGCTCTATATGT
The DNA here is from genome assembly GCA_964459765.1 of uncultured Hyphomicrobiales bacterium. Taxonomy (GTDB): domain Bacteria; phylum Pseudomonadota; class Alphaproteobacteria; order Rhizobiales; family Xanthobacteraceae; genus BOG-931. The sequence continues at coordinate 682 of CAYWNY010000173.1, forward strand.
GCTTGGGTCAAGAAGACGCCGCCGATTTGCGCAAGCCGCTGCGCGCCTCCGAGAGCAACGATCTCCTGCACGCCGCCATCGACGAAGCGATCGCGCGCAAGCCCAAGGGCCACGACTTCGTCATCGACCGCCGCCACCAGCGCCCGGCGCTGGCGCGGCATATGAGCGTCACCGGCGGCTGAGCTGCTCCTCATCCCGCCCCACGCAGCAGCGGGGAGGGGGGGACCATCCGAAGGATGGTGGGAGGGGCGCGTATCGCTCAAAGCGAATCTCCTCCAAAGAATCATTTCCGCTGCATCGACGCCGCCTCCACCGCGCTTCGCGCGGTCCCCCTCCCCCGCTCCGCTGCGCACGGGAGGAAAAGATGCGCATTCTCGCGACGCTCCTCTACGCCCGAGTTTTGCTCACCACCAAGCCACCAAAGAATCTTTTAGACTCGCCTCCGGCACAGCGCATGATCCCGAAAAGTGGTCACCGGTTTTCGGAACAAGATCATGCGCCACGAAGAAGGGAGGCGAAGCGCCGAAAGGCGCATCCAACCAATGGCCGCGCGTATCGGGCGCAGCAGCGCGCTCTTTCGGGGCGCGCTCGCCTTCCGGCGCTCCACCGCGGCTCTTGCCAAAGCCCCGAAGGGCTAAAACTCAGCTTCGGGCCATGCTTCCCGGGACACGCGCCGACAGCGTTAGCCGCGACGGCATGTCAGGCTAAGCGGAGCACCCCGCGCCCCGGTCATAATGCCGGAGGGAATGATGCCCAAAGCCGCCCGGGAGCGGTTTGCGAGACCGCACGCGGGGCACCGCACTCGCTCCGCTTTGAAGATCGCGTCTAGAAAGCGCCCTTCACTGAGCGAGATTCTCGACCTCGTAACCGAAAAAAGGACTCATTGTCAAGATTGTCACCGCTCAAGTGACGGCTGGCAGGGTGGGCTCCGCCAAGCAAAACCCACCCGGCGCTAACTAAGGGGTCACGCCTTCAACGTTGAAGTTTCGGAACGTCGCGTATTTTTCGCCGATGGCGAACGCGTCTTTCGTGGCCTGGGAATTCCACCACTGCTGCGCCTTGTCCAGGTTTTCCCATTGGATGAGAACGACGCGGGGTGCGGGCGGCGTGCCCTGAAGACTGACAGTCTTGCCGCCAGCCGCAAGGAATTTGCCGCCACCGTCGGCAATCGTTTTCCGCACGGCCGGCAGGAATTCCTTGGCGTATCCGTCTTGGTTCGAGACCACGACCTCGGCAATGCCATAGGCCGGCGGCCTCGCCTGCGCGTGCAGGCCTTGCACGGCAACGGCGCCAACGGCGAAACTCGCAACCATTCCAAAAACTGCATACTTCGCTTTCATGACTTTCTCCTCTCCAGGAAGACATGAGCGCCCTGCGCGGATGCGCAGGGTCGTCGCCTATGATTTTGGAGACCTAAAAATTCAGGTCGAAGGAGTATCGCCCGCCGATGGCAACATGGCTGCCGCCAAACGGATTTTTTGAGGAGATGTCGGCACATCCCTGGGCAGCTCGACAGAGTATACAACAAACGATCAAAGCTAAACAGAGTGGTGCGCAAATGGCGCGACCGGAAAATGAACATTTGCGGTCACCGTAGCGAGCGTAGCCCGTAGAGTAAGTTTGTGACAAAGGCGGCCATCTGATCGCAAATTTGCTCCCTGGCGCGGCGGTGTGCTCTAAAAGCTCGTAAGAAGCTTGGGGAGCCAAAACCACGTGAGCGATTTCGATCTGTCCGGGCGCGTCGCGATCGTCACCGGCGGCAACGGCGGGATCGGACTTGGCATGGCGGACGCGCTGGCCCGGGCCGGTTGCGCTGTTTCGATCTGGGGCCGCAACGAAGAGAAGAACGCGCACGCCCTGGCGCAGCTGCGCGCCCACGGCGGCGCCGTCGACGTCAGACAATGTGACGATTGTGTTGCAAAACTCGTTTTTCATTGGTGCTCAAAAATTCTGCGGGCTGCTGGCGCGACCTTCGTGTAAAGATATGAGGGACCTCACCGCCTCACGTTAAACTCATAGGCGAGTTCGGTAGCGCGACAGAGACTATACGAATCAGCGATTGCGTTCGGTTTCTTATTTTTGCGAAAAATTCGTAGCCCTTCAACTTTCGAGTTTTGCAACACAATCGTGACGTTAGCGACCGCAGCGCGGTCGAAGCCGCGTTCGCAGCGACGCTCGCCGAATTCGGGCGGGTCGATGCGTGTTTCGCCAATGCCGGGATCGGCGGCGGCGGCCGAAAAAGCTTCGTCGAGCGCTCCGAGGCGGAATGGCGGCAGATGTTCGCCGTCAATCTCGACAGCGTGTTTCACCTGTTTCAATTTGCCGCCCGCCATATGATCGAGCGCGCCGAACGCGGCGATGCCTTCGGGCGGCTGATCGCGACCTCGAGCACCGCATCGCTCTTCGGCACTGCGCGCAACGAGCATTATGCGGCCACCAAGGCCGCCATCAATGCGCTGGTGCGCGCGCTCGGCGTCGAGCTGGCGCGCTACCGCATCACCGCGAACGCCATTCTACCGGGCTGGATCCGCAGCGAAATGACGGCCGGAATCATGGCCAACGAAAAATTCGTCGGCAACGTGATGCCGCGCATTCCGATGCGGCGCTTCGGCGACCCGGAAGACTTCGGCGGCATTGCCTTCTATCTGGCCAGCGAAACGTCATCCTATCTGACTGCGCAATGCTTTGTGATCGACGGCGGCTATTCGGCTTTCTGACGCTTCGGCACGCCGCAAATGCGTCGACCGCGCTGACAAATTCTAGGGCGCCATAGCAAGTCGCCGGATGGAACGCCGCCTAATCCGGGAAGGAGAAAAAATTTGAAAGCTCGGCCCCGGATTTCACTTCATCCCAGCCGGGAGAGAACCGATCGCGCCGATCTGGCTCATGCGGTACGCGCGCTAATTTGCCTCGGGCGGCTCATACCAGACGGTCACGACGATGCACGGGTGAGTCCCATCGTTCGGCTTTTCCGCTATCGCCGTCACGACGGTTTCGCTTTTAATAATGGTTGCCGAGCCGAGGTAGTCCAGCCAAGCGTTGATCTGTTCTTCAATCACGCTCGGTTTCGCGTCCATAAACATTTTGACTTTCATTGGTCGCGGCATCTTCCTCGTTCCCTCCACTTAGGACGCTGCCGACAGCTGCTGAAGTCGGGCATCGTTTCGCTTCGCTGGGTGCGAGTTGCTTTAGACCGCCCCCAACACCTTCGCCGCGGCTCGAAACTCCGCCTCGCGGAAGGCGCGGCGCGCCATCGCTTCGTCGTCGCGGCCCCATTGCTCGATGTTCCAGTCCTCGTCCACGTGCGCCGCCGCCCAGGCCTCGTCGGCGGTGAGCCGCGCCTGCGCCAGCGCGAGCGCGAGCAGCGCCGAACCGGTCAATGTCGTCGCCGCATGCACGGCGCCGAGCCGCCACGGCTCGGTCGGGATCGCGGCGCTCGCCGCGGCGAGCGCGGCCTGCGGCTGCGCGACATGGATGACGCCCTCGCCCACCGCGAAATTCGCTCCGAGCGCCTCACGCGCCCAGTCGAGGATCGGATCCCAATGCTCGCTCTGCCACTCGACCAGGCCGCGCGGCGCGTCAGCGCGGTAACAAACAAGGTCGGAGCCGAGATATTTTTCCACTTCCGCCTGCACCGCATCGGGGCGATCGGCGACGCCGTCGATGATGGAGTTTGCGAGCCGCGTCAGCGGCATTTTGAACGGATCGATGACGTTGCGCTGCGCGTCCCATTCGGCGGCGAGCGCTTGCGCAAGCTCGCCCGTCGGCGCCGCCAGCAAGCGGCCCGCCGGCGTGCGCACCGGTTTGTCGTCGAGCCGCAACGCATAGCCCGAACCCTCGGGCACGACCGTGGCTAGCTGGTAGAAGCGCTTGGGCAACGCCGGCCGCGCGCCATGGCGCGCGGCTTCGATCGGGTTCTTGGGTGCGGGGTTGCCGAACACTTCGCGCATAAGACTAAAGACCATAGCTCGCCTTAAATGGGCGGAGCAGCATAGTTTTGCTATTGCGCCGCCGCAGGCCGCGTTCGCCCATAAAGTGTCAATAAATTCAGTTATTTACGGCAAAACACAGTGGCCAAAGCGACGCCCCTCGCTGCGCCGCTTTCCCGCCAGCGAAAGCCCTGTGCCGGGTTAGCCACAACACGCGACAAAACCTTGTTATTCAAGGCACAAAAGGTAGAAATCCCTGCCCCCCTCGACTAGTATCCGCGCCCTGAATCGCGATGGGACGACAAGCCGCGGCGAGCCGAGACGCGCAGCCCGTGTTCCAAACCGCCCGAGTACAATGGCGGGGCGCTGCGTGGAAGAGGAATGGGAATGAAGCCCACGGACATTGCAGTCCCCGATTACTTCCACAAGGTGGTGGATTGTCAGTGGGCCTGCCCGGCACACACGCCGGTTCCAGAATATATCCGTCTGATCGCGGCCGGCCGCTACGGCGACGCCTACATGATCAACTGGGAATCGAACGTGTTTCCGGGCGTGCTCGGACGCACCTGCGATCGCCCGTGCGAGCCGGCCTGCCGGCGCGGCCGCGTCGAAAAAGAGCCGGTCGCCATCTGCCGATTGAAGCGCGTCGCCGCCGATTTCAAGGATGACATCCGCGACCGCCTGCCGAAGCCCGCGGAAAAGAAAAACGGCAAGCGCATCGCGCTCATCGGCGGCGGTCCGGCTTCGCTCACGGTTTCGCGCGATCTCACGCCGTTGGGCTACGAATGCGTCGTGTTCGACCAGGACCCGCTGTCGGGCGGCATGATGCGCACGCAGATTCCGAAATTCCGCCTGCCGGAAAAGGTGCTCGACGAGGAATGCCGCTACATTCTCGATCTCGGCGTTGAATTTGTCGGCGGCAAGCGCATCGACAGCTTAAACGCGCTGCTGGCCGAAAACTTCGATGCAGTGTTCGTCGGCTGCGGCGCGCCGCGCGGCCGGGACCTCGACATTCCCGGCCGCAAGGAAGCGGCAAAGAACGTCCATATCGGCATCGACTGGCTGGCCAGCGTTTCGTTCGGCCACATCGACAAGATCGGCAAGCGCGTCATCGTGCTCGGCGGCGGCAATACCGCGATGGATTGCTGCCGCTCGTCCCGCCGTCTCGGCGGCGAGGACGTCAAGGTCGTGGTGCGCTCCGGCTTCGAGGAAATGAAGGCGTCCCCCTGGGAGAAGGAGGACGCCATGCACGAAGACATTCCGATCTTCAATTATCTGGTGCCGAAGGAATTCACCCACGAGGGCGGCAAACTCACCGGCGTCGTGTTCGAAAAAGTCAAAGCGGTGCGCGACGCCAAAGGCCGCCGCGACCTCGTGCCGACCGGCGAACCGGATGAGCATTTTCCGTGCGACGACGTGCTGGTCGCCGTCGGCCAGGAAAACGCCTTCCCCTGGATCGAGCGCGACAGCGGCATCGAATTCGACCGATGGAATATGCCCAAGGTCGACCCGAAGACTTTCGCCTCGACCCATCCCAAGGTGTTTTTCGGCGGCGATGCCGCCTTCGGCCCGAAGAACATCATCTGGGCGGTGGCGCACGGCCACGAAGCGGCGATCTCGATCGACAGGCTCTGCCGCGGCGAAGACATCAATGTCCGCCCGGCGCCGCAGATGGCGATCTCGAGCCAAAAAATGGGCATCCACGAGTGGTCTTACGACAACGAGATCACGCTCGATAAACGCTACCGGGTGCCGCATCGCGAGAAGGTCGTGGCGTTGCGCGACATCAAGGCCGAGGTCGAACTCGGCTACGACGTCGAGCTGGCGCTCAAGGAGGCCGAGCGCTGCCTGAATTGCGACGTGCAGACGGTGTTCACTGGCCAGCTTTGCATCGAGTGCGACGCCTGCGTCGACATCTGCCCCATGGACTGCATCACGTTTACCGCGAACGGCGACGAAGCCGACCTGCGCTCGCGGCTGCAGGCGCCGGCCAACAACCTCACGCAAGACCTTTACATCGGCAACAGCCTCAAGACCGGCCGCGTCATGGTCAAGGACGAGGACATGTGCCTGCACTGCGGGCTGTGCGCCGAACGCTGCCCCACCGGCGCGTGGGACATGAAAAAATACCTAATCGAAATAACTAACGCAGAACAAGCATGCCACTTGAGCGCATAAACGACTTCGTCGTCCGCTTCGCCAACGTCAACGGCTCCGGGTCCGCCAGCGCCAACGAGTTGTTCGCGCGCGCGGTGTTGCGCATGGGCGTCCCGGTCGCGCCGCGCAACATCTTCCCCTCCAACATCCAGGGGCTGCCGACCTGGTACGAGGTCCGGATCTCCGAAGCCGGCCATCTCGGCGCCCGCGGCGGCACCGATTTGATGGTGGCGATGAATCCGCAGACCTGGGACAAGGACGTCGCTGGTATTGAGCCGGGCGGTTACCTGCTCTACGATTCCACCAAGCCGCTGCCGAAGTCGAAATTCCGCGACGACATCGTCGTGATCGGCGTGCCGCTGACCGCAATCTGTAATCGCGAATATTCCGACCCGCGGCAGCGCCAGTTGTTCAAGAACATCGTCTATCTCGGCGCGCTCGCGGCGCTGCTCGACATGGACGTCGTGGAAATCGAGAAGCTGATCGCCGAGCAGTACAAGGGCAAGGAAAAGCTGTTCGACGCCAACAAACACGCGCTCCATCTCGGCCGCGATTGGGTGACGATGAATGTCGAACACCCGATCGGCTTGCGATTAAAGCGCGCCGACGCGGTCGGCGACCGCATTTTCATCGAAGGCAACGCCGCGGCCGCGCTCGGCGCGGTCTATGGCGGCGCCACGGTCTGCGCCTGGTACCCGATCACGCCGTCGTCGTCGCTGGCGGAAGCCTTCACCCGGCATTGCCAGCGCATGCGCGTCGACCCGCAGGGCGGAAAGAACAAATTCGCCATTATCCAGGCCGAGGACGAACTGGCCTCGATCGGCATCGTCATCGGCGCCTCCTGGAACGGCGCCCGCGCCTTTACCGC
>CAYWNY010000174.1:0-7553 GCA_964459765.1 uncultured Hyphomicrobiales bacterium
GCGGCCAATTCGACGCCGGATCGACCACGACCGGCTCGACCTTCTTGCCGAGGAGACCGCCGGTCGAGTTCAACTCGGCGACCTGCATCAGCATGAGGTCTTTGAGGATGGTCTCGCTGATCGCCATCGTGCCCGACAGCGAGTGCAGGATGCCGATCTTGATCGTGTCGTCCGCCGCGGGACTTTTTACCACGCTTCCCAGGAGCAACGCCGATCCGATGACGGCATGAAGTAAAACATGTCGTGCTCGCTTCATTTGCTTTCTCCATTCGAAAGTGCGAACCGACCCGGCGCTCCCGCCGAGGTCAGAGCTCTGCTCCGGCTGTGGAAAGCATGCCGCTTATGCGCCCGAGCGCCGAGGGCCACGGCGAGAAAATGCTATGGGACCAGAAAAATAGAGTGCGTCGCGCTCCCGGCGGACCAAAGTGCTCAGAAGACAACCCGAGTTCTCAGCTTTCGTGCATCGGTTGCCTCGGCGTTAGGCAAAAGCCGTTTCTGGACCCTCGTGGTGGGTCCAGTTGGCTGCGGATTCATGGGGCCAGTGCCGCATCGCTTTGAAAATAAGCCCCGCTGGTCCTATGCTGCGTTGCCGGGCCGATCCGAATAACCGCCGCTAGAGCGCGGCACTTCAAAACGCGACACCTGGCGAATGCAGATACCCGTACTATTGGATCGCTCCCGGCGCGAACCGCTCACTGGCCAACTCGTCGACCAGTTGCGCGACGCGATCCGTCACGCGCGGCTGCGACCGGGAACGCGGCTGCCGTCGTCGCGTCGTCTGTCCGAGCAGCTTGCGGTGTCCCGCAACACCGTGATCAGGGCCTATGACATCCTCTTGGTCGAGGGTTTCGTCGAATCGCGCCCGGCGTCGGGAATTTTCGTAGCGCACAGTTTGCCTGGAGCGACGGTCGAGGTCGCCGCAAGCGAAATCCAGCCGGCGCGCGGGATCGCGCTGTCGCACATGCCGATGCCGCCGTTGCCGCTGCGCGTGCAAAACGTCGTCGATCGGCAGCGCAACCGCATGTTATTTGATTTCCTTCCCGGCCGTCCGAGTGCGTCGCTGTTTCCGGTCAAAACCTGGCGACGCCTGTTGCAGAGCAATCTCTCGCACGGCGGCGGCACCGGCTTGTCGCAATACGGCGATCCGGCCGGATTACCGGCGCTGCGCTCGGCGATTGCCGACCATCTGGCCACGACGCGCGGCATTACCGCCGACCCTGGGCGCATCGTCATCACCAATGGCGCGCAGGAAGGCATCAGCATTGTGGCTCGCCTGTTCCTCAATCACGGCACACCAAGCGCGATCGAGGATCCCTGTTACGAAGGTGCAGCCTTTGTGTTCGAAGCGACCGGCTCGGAAATCACCAGCGTCGCCGTCGACTTCGACGGTTTGATCCCAGAAGAATTGCCGCGGCGGCCGACGGCGCTGCTTTACGTCACGCCGTCGCATCAATACCCGACCGGTCACACACTGTCGCTGCCGCGCCGGCATGCAATCGTCGCGTGGGCGCGTCGCTATGGCTGCTATGTCCTGGAGGACGATCGCGACGGCGATTTGCGCTACGAAGGTTCCCCGCTGCAGGCCATCGCCGCGGTCGCGCCCGACTGCACGATCTATCTCGGTTCGTTCTCGCGCACGCTCGGTGCCGGGCTGCGGCTCGGCTTCATGGTCGTCCCCGAGCACCTCGCCGGCGTGTTCGCTGCCGCCAAAGGCCTGCTCAACAACGGCAATCCGTGGCTCGAACAGGCGGCGCTTGCGGAGTTGATGCGCGCCGGTTCGTACGCGGCGCATCTGTCGCGCAGTCGCGCGCAGTATAAGGAAAACCGCGATCACCTGCTGGCGGCCTTGCGCCGCAATTTCGGCGATGTCAGCGTCACCGGCGAAGCGGGCGGATTGCATCTGGTGTGGTATTTGCCGCCTGGCGTGCCCAACGCCGTGGTCGTCGAAGAATTGGCGCGCCGCGCCCGCATCGGCGTTTATTCGTTCGCTTCCGGCGGCGCCTATGTGGCGCGTGCCTCGACGCTGACCCAGCGCGGGCTGGTCCTCGGCTACGCCGCGCTGTCGCGCAAACAGATCGAACAGGGTATCGCCCGGCTCTCAGACGCCATTGACGACGCCATCGACGACCCAAGCGCCGATGTCCATGCGCTGTTCGTGCGCGCCGCCGTGCCGCTGACCGCGCCGCCGGTCGCCCGCAAGCGCAATCTGGACCCTAGCTTTCTTCGCCAACCGGCTCTAACCGCAAGGCGCCGCCGCCGGAGAAGCTCGGCGTTCGGGGTGGTGAAGCAAACAGGCACCGGCATGATCGCGGTCAGCAAAATCTACCGCTATCCGATCAAGGGATTGAGCGCGCAGCCGCTGTCGCGTGTGTTGTTGGAATCCGACAAGCCGTTTCCGCAAGACCGCATCTTTGCACTGGCGCGGCCGGGCGCCCCGATCGATCGGGCCGAACCGAAATGGGCGAAGAAGGGTCTTTTCGTCATGTTGATGCTCGACGAAAACCTGGCGCGGGTGCAGACCTCGCTCGACCTCGACACGCTGCGGCTCACCGTCAAGCAGGGCAATGCGCAGGTCGCCGCAGCCCAGCTTGCCGACGCGCAGGATCGGGCGCAGATCGAGAACTTCTTCTGGCAATTGCTGCCGACGTTGCCGGCCGCGCCGGTTCTCGTGCGCTCACCGGGCGGCCATTTCATGGACAAGCCGGACAACGTCATTTCGCTGATCAATCTCGCGACCGTGCGGGCGCTCGAGGCGCAATGGGGCATGGACATCGATCCGCTGCGCTTTCGCGCCAACATTTACATCGACGGCGCAAAGCCGTGGGAGGAGTTCGACTGGATCGGCAGCGAGATCAGGATCGGGGGCACGGTGTTTGCGGTCGACCGCAAGAACGGCCGCTGCGGCGCCACCAACGTCAATCCGACGACCGGACGCCGCGATCTCGACATTCCGTCCTCGCTGCGCGCCGCCTTCGGCCACAAGAATCTCGGCGTCTATCTGGTGGTGCGCGACGGCGGCGAGATCGCGGTTGGGGATTCGGTGCTGGTGCCGGGTTCCGTGCCGGCGGGGCCGGTGGCCGTGCCGGCGATGCAAACGGTCAACGGCGCCCAGCGCCGTTTCATCTGTCGCGGCTGTTATTTCATCTACGAAGAAGCCAACGGCCTGCCGCGGCAATCGATCAGGCCGGGCACGGCGTTTGCCGACATTCCCGCGAACTGGCGTTGTCCCGACTGTGGCACCGAGAAAACCACGTTCCGGCCGTACGTCGAGAAGGCGGCGGTCTAGATTCTTCGCTGGCGCATGATCTTTTCGGAAAACCGGTATCCACTTTTCCGGAGCATGCGCTAGCGCTGCAACAGCGCGATCAGGCTCGAGGTGTCCCAGCGCCGGCCGCCCATCTTTTGCACTTCCGAATAGAATTGATCGACCAGCGCGGTGAGCGGCAGATGCGCGCCGTTTCTGCGCGCCTCGGCGAGACAGATGACGAGATCCTTGCGCATCCAGTCGACGGCGAAGCCGAAATCGAATTTTCCTGCCACCATGGTCTTGTAGCGGTTCTCCATCTGCCACGATTGCGCCGCGCCTTTGGAAATGGTGGCAATGAGCTTCTCGATGTCGAGCTCGGCCTTCTGCGCAAAATGCAGCGCTTCGGCGAGCCCCTGCACGACGCCGGCGATGCAAATCTGGTTCACCATCTTGGCGAGCTGGCCGGAGCCGGAAGCGCCGATCAGCGTGCAGGCGCGCGCGTAGGCGGCGATCACTTTCTCGGCCTGTGCGAACGCTCCGGTGTCGCCGCCGCACATCACGGTCAGCACGCCATTCTCGGCGCCGGCCTGACCGCCGGACACCGGCGCGTCGACAAACTCAAAGCCGCGGGTTTTGGCTTCGGAATAAAGCTCGCGCGCGATTTCGGCGGACGCGGTAGTGTGATCGACCACAATGGCGCCTTGGCGCGTGCCGGCGAAAACGCCGTCGCCGCCAAGCATGATCGCGCGCAGATCGTGGTCGTTGCCGACGCAAGCCATGACGAAGTCCTGGCCCGCCGCCGCCGCTTTCGGGGTCGGGGCGCTTTTGCCGCCAAATTGCGCCACCCATTTTTCCGCCTTGGCGGCGGTACGGTTGAACACGGTGACGTCGTGGCCGCCATTAACCTTCAGATGCCCCGCCATCGGATAGCCCATCACGCCTAAGCCCACGAACGCCACCTTGGCCATTTGAGTCCTCCTCTACTCGCGCGTGCTTTATACCAACTGGCTGCGGCCAATTGACCCCCGCTTGCGCTGTCATATCTAACCGCAGGACCCGGTAGGAGTGCCTATGACTTCGCTCAAGGACGAGGTGCTGGCCAAGCTGTCGAGCGTGCCGACGCCGGACGGCCGGCCACTGACGACGGCCGGCAATCTCTCGGAGATCGTCGCGAGCGACGGCAAGGTGTTTTTCTCCATCACGGTCGATGCCGCCGCCGTGCCGGCGTGGGAGAGCGTGCGTGCGCAGGCGGAGAAGGCCGTGCGCGCATTGCCCGGCGTGAAATCGGTGATGATCGCGCTCACCGCCGAACGGGCCGGTGGCCATGCCGGCGCCGCGGGCGCGCCGCCGCAGCGGCCGGCGGCCGCTGGCGGCGGTGGGCGACCCGCTCCCGGGCCAGCGCCGGGCGGTCAAAGACCGGCGGCGCCGGCGGGCATCCCCGGCGTTGCCGCCATCATCGCGGTCGCCTCCGGGAAGGGCGGCGTCGGCAAGTCGACGGTCGCGGTCAATCTTGCGCTCGCGTTGCGCGATCTCGGACTGAAGGTCGGCATCCTGGATGCGGACATCTACGGTCCGTCGCTGCCGAAGCTTCTTGCCATCCGCGAGCGGCCCGAGACCGCCGGCGGCAATCGGCTCAAGCCGATCATGCGCCTCGGCATGCCGGTGATGTCGATCGGCTTTTTGGTGGAAGAAGAAACGCCGATGATCTGGCGCGGGCCGATGGTGATGTCGGCGCTGACGCAAATGCTGCGCGAAGTCGACTGGGGCGCGCTCGACGTGATTGTGGTCGACATGCCGCCAGGAACCGGCGATGCGCAGCTCACCATGGCGCAGCAGGTGCCATTGAAGGGCGCCGTCATCGTTTCGACGCCGCAGGATCTCGCTTTGATCGACGCGCGGCGCGGCATCGCCATGTTCCGCCGCGTCAACGTGCCCATCCTCGGCATTGTCGAGAACATGTCGACCTTCATCTGTCCGCATTGCGGCACCCGCTCCGACATTTTCGGTCACGGCGGCGCGCGGCACGAAGCGGAGCGGCTCAATGTGCCGTTCCTCGGCGAGGTGCCGCTCGACATGCTCATCCGCCAGCGTTCGGACGCCGGCGACCCGATCGTTGCCAGCGCGCCGCAGAGCGCGCACGCGCAAAGCTTCCGCGACATTGCCAAGCGCGTGCGCGAGGGGCTTGCGAGCGAAGACCGTCCGGCGCCGAAGATCGTCATCGAGGCCTAGAACGAAAAGACGATGGCAGACGAAGCGGCGCCGCTATTTCAGCTGCGTCGAGACCGACGAGAACGTGGTGTTGAGCTTGGTGCCGATGCCCTTGACCACGGTAATCACGGCAATGGCAATGCCGGCGGCGATCAGGCCGTATTCGATGGCCGTGGCTGCGCTTTCGTCGGTGACGAATGCTTTGAGCTTCGCGAGCATGGATAGCCTTTTAGGCGCCGCTGCTGAACCGTCGGTTAAGCCGATATGCGACAATAACGCATAAGCAGCGGGTGGGGTTGCGGCGCCGACGCGCCCTGACCGCTATCGGCCCGGCTTTTAAGGGTGGCGCTCCACCAGAAGACAGCAAAGTCCCGCTGCACAAATGGTTTCAGGCGGCCCATTTGATGGCGTCGAGCAAGAAGGGAATTAGCTCGCACCAATTACACCGGACTTTGGGCGTGACCTACAAAACGGCCTGGTTCATGTCGCATCGGCTGCGGGACGCCATGACAACCATCAACGTCGGTCAAATCGGCGGGAGTGGCAAAATCGTCGAGAGCGACGAAACCTTTATCGGCAAGAAAAAGGGTTTCGAGAAAGGTCCCGGCGCCGCACACAAGATGGTGGTGCATTCGCTGATCGAGCGGGGCGGCCAAGTTCGGTCCACCGTGCTGACTGCGTTCAGTGGCTACCAAGTCGAACAGGCACTAAAGAAGCACGTTTCGCTGGAAAGCCGTCTCATGACCGACGAAGCGTCGGTCTACAGGCTGATCGGCAGAGAGTTCGCCGAGCATGGCACGGTCGAACATAGTGCTGGCGAATACGTCAAAGGCGACGCCCACACCAATACGCTGGAAGGCTATTTCTCAATCTTCAAGCGGGGAATGAAGGGCATATACCAGCATTGCGGCGAGAAACATCTGCATCGGTACGTCGCCGAGTTCGATTTTCGATACAACAATCGGTCGTCGCTTGGTGTCCATGACGCAGCGCGGACGACGCAAGCGTTAGCGGGTATCGTCGGCAAGCGGTTAACCTATAAGTGGCCTGACAAGCGAACTGCCGCCCGTACGCCATAAACGCAAGTAACTGTTGCGAACTAGGCCAGTTTTCCTATATGCGCCAAAAATGCAGAAGGCGGGAGCATTCGCGCTCCCGCCCCCATTGCCCACGGAGACGACGGGTGTGGACCCAATCGGGCATTCCCGCCCTGTCGCCGCCGCCGCGCCCGTACCCTAGTGTGAGCTAGGGCCGGTTCAGCCGGGGTCCTAGGACGCCCGACCGTCAGTAATACGGGCCACGCCGCTGCCGCGACGTGGCCCGAACCTCTTACGGCCCCTCCACGCGAAGCGAGTAGTTTCCGTGGCCGTCAAATTCGTAGTCGTCTCGATGGCTGGACAGGAAAATCGCAAGTGCCTGCATAGGGTTTTTCTCGGAACCCATGATCTTCGCGGTGATTAGACCTTCAAGTAATTCCTTTCGATGAACCTTCCCGGCGCTGTGGAGAACGCCGTCGATATAACCCTTCATCCTTGCCGCTTTGGTTGCCGCGGCAGGGCCGGCGACGGCCGGAAATGAACCATTCCCGTTGCTTCTAGGCAGGTTGGGGACAGATGATTGCACCGGAGCAAATTCGACGGCCGCGAAGCCAGATTGCGTACTGGCGGGCACAGGCTCATATTCAGCCAGAGTCGCGCGTAAGTGCTGTAGTTTGCGGACGCGCGGGTCTGGATTGGCACGTATGTCGGCCTCCAGCTCGGCGATCTCGGATTTCAGTGCGGGAACAATCATGAACCTCCTATAGGACTCGGAAGTTCATGCGTCAACTACAGCGCGGTCTAATTCGTAAACTGTGCCAAACGGTGCCAACTAGACGAATAGCGAATCTATGTGAACTACTGGGAATCCCACAATGAAACAGCATGTGAAGCCCAAACCGGACGACCTTACCCAATCCAAGCGGTTTATCGAAACCGCCCGCGAGGTCGAGGCGGACGAAGAATCGAGTGCCGCCGATACCCTGCTAGGGCGGCTGGCAAAGCAGGGTCTGACTCAATCTCGATGAAGTTTACTGATGGCAATCGCGCTGTTGTCCAAA
>CAYWNY010000175.1:0-7544 GCA_964459765.1 uncultured Hyphomicrobiales bacterium
GCGAGATGTCGCCGGCGACTTGCTACGCGCATGCTTGCCTCATCGCCGAAGTCGAGGTCGACGACGAGACCGGCGACGTGACGGTCGTGAAAATGACCAGCGCTTATGAGATCGGGCGCGCCATCAATCCGAGGCTCGTCGAGCAGCAGCTTGTCGGCGGGGCGTGGATGGGCATGAGCCACGCGCTTTATGAGACCCCCGAGCCTTACTACCCGGATACGCGCAACGGCCCGCGCGACTTCAACGAATATCTGATGCCGGGGCCGGGCGACATCTGCCCGCACGACATTATCGTTCTCGAGCGGCCTGCGCCGGACGGGCCGTTCGGCGCCAAAGGCCCCGGCGAGATGTGCGCCAATCCGGTGCTGCCGGCAATCGCCAACGCCGTGTTCAACGCGGTCGGCGTGCGCATCGACGAATTGCCGATCACGCCGGAGAAAATCCTCCGTGCGATCAAAGCGCGCGGCGGCGCCGCGGGCGCGGGCCGCACGCGGTAAGACGTCATGCCGGTGCGTCAAACGATCGTCGGCATCAGCAGCCCGCGCGAATTGGAGGACGCGCTGCGCGCCGCCTATTATCTGGCGGACGAAGAGCTGGCGACGGCCGCTTATCTCGCGCTCGCGCTCGGCAAGCCGCTGTTGCTCGAAGGCGCGCCGGGGGTCGGCAAGACCGAGGCGGCCAAGGCAATTGCCGGCGTGCTCGGCCGCACGCTCCTGCGCCTGCAATGTTACGAAGGCATCGACGCCGCGGCCGCCCTCTATGAGTGGAACTTTCCGCGGCAAATGCTGGCGCTGCGCCAGCAGAGCGACGCCGCCATAACGCTCGACATCTACCGCGATGAGTTTCTGATCGAGCGGCCGATGCTCGCCTGCCTGCGCCGCCCGCAAGAGACAATGTTGCTGATCGACGAAATCGACCGCTCCGATCATGAATTCGAAGCGTTCCTGCTCGAATTCCTCTCCGACTTTCAGATTTCGATCCCGGAGCGCGGCACGATCCGCGCTTACGAGCGGCCGGTGGTGATCCTCACCTCCAACCGCACCCGCGAACTGCACGAGGCGCTACGCCGCCGCTGCGTCTATCACTGGATCGACTACCCGACGGCGGACCGTGAGATGCGCATCATCATGATGCGCGCTTCGGGGGTCAGCGAACGCGCGGCGCGCGCGGTCGTCGCCGCCGTCGGCCGGCTCCGCCGCGAGCCGCTCGCCAAACTTCCCGGCATCGCCGAAGCGGTCGAATGGGCGGAAGCCGCCACGCTGCTTAACGAGCAGGGTGCCCGCTGGCCCGAAGCCTTTAAGCGCTCGCTCGGCGTCGTGCTCAAGGACGAGGACGATCTGGTGCACATCGCGCCGCGCATCGACGCCATCCTCAACGAGGCGCAGGCATGACCGACGCCACTGCCGACGCTACTGGCCCGATCGCGCATTTCCTGCGCTTTACCGCGCTGCTGCGCGGCTCGGGATTTGCTGTCGCGCCCGAGCAGACCATGGCCTGGCTTGCCGCGATCGAACTCCTCGGCCCGCGGGAACTCGGCGACATCCGCCGTTCGGCGCGCGCGACTTTGGCGCCGCCGCCGGAGCGGTTCGCCGAATTCGACGCGTTGTTTGACGCGCATTTTCTCGGCGCGATCGTTCCGGGATTGGAAGGCGAGCCGAGCGACGAAGAGCCGATGCGCGCGGCCGAAGATTCCGCGATCGGTCCGCAACCGGAGTTCGCCGACGAGACCCGCGAATCCGGCGCCGAGGCCACGACCGCTGAGCGGCTGTTCGCGCGCCGCTTCACGCCCGGCGACGAAAGCGAAAAACTCCGCCGCTTCGCCCGCTTGCTCCCGCGCCGCGTGCCTCTTCGGCGCGGCTATCGCTGGCGCTCGGCCAACGCGGGCCTGGGCACTGACACGCGGCGCATGTTCCGCGACGCCATGCGGCAGGCCGGCGAGTTCTTCCGCTTGCGCCAACGCCGGCGGCGGCTGCGCCAGCGCCGCATCGTTGTGTTGATCGACGTCTCGGGCTCGATGAAAGAACGCACGCAGGCGCATCTTGCCTTTACACACGCGTTGGTCCGGGCCGCCGACTCGGTCGAAGTCTTCACCATGGGTACGCGATTGACGCGCATCACCCGGCCGTTGCGGCTGCGCAACCGCGAGCAGGCGCTCGCTACCGCGTCTTTGCTCGTCGCCGACTGGGACGGCGGCACACGCATCGGCGACGCCTTGGACGCCTATCTTGCCGTGCCGCGCTTTGCCGCGCTGGCCCGCGGCGCCGCCTTGGTCGTCCTCTCGGACGGTTTGGAACGCGGCGATCCATCCGCCATGGCGGACGCGGTCGCCCGCTTCGCGCGGCTTTGTTGGCGCATCATCTGGCTCACGCCGCTCGCCGCCGATCCCGGCTTCGAAGCGCGCACCGCCGGCATGGTGGCGGCGCGGCCCTATCTCGACCGGCTCGCCGACGGCGGATCGATCGACAGCATTTGCGCCAACGTTCTCGATTTGGCGACCGAGAATTTGGGAAATGAGAAAGCGGCATGACCGACATTATCGACGCCCATCATCATATCTGGCGCCAGCGCGATTTGCCCTGGCTCGAAGGGCCAATGCAGCCGCGCATCTTCGGACCCTACGAGCCGATCCGCCGCGATTATCCGATCGGCGAATATTTGTCCGACCTCAAAGGGACCGGTGTGGGCAAATCGGTTTACGTCCAGGCCAATTGGGCGAAGGAGCGCTTCGAGGATGAAGTCGCCTATGTGCAGCAGGCTGCCGACGAAACCGGCTTTCCGCACGGCATCGTCGGCTATGCCGATTTCCTCGCCGAGGACGTGCGGCCGCAGCTCGACCGACTGACCAAATATTCCGGCATGCGTGGCCTGCGCATGCAGCTGCAGTGGCACCAAAACCCGCAGTTCCGCTTTGCCTCCAGTTCCGATCTCGCGCGCGATCCCAAGCTGCAGCGAAACGTCGGTCACCTCGCCGACTACGGCTGGACCTTCGACCTGCAGGTGTTCTCAGGTCAGATGGAAGGCGCCGCCGAGCTTGCCGACAGCGCGCCGAAAGTAACTTTCATCTTGCAGCACGCCGGCATGCTGGAGGACGCCTCGGATGACAGCGTTGCGCGCTGGCGCAAAGGCATGCGGCTCCTTGCGGCACGTCCGAACGTGGTATCGAAGCTCTCGGCGCTCGGCACCTTCATCCACAAGAACGATCCGGACCATATCGCTGCGGTGGTCAAAGATACTATCGCCGTGTTCGGCGCGGACCGCTGCCTGTTCGGCTCGAATTTTCCGGTCGAGAAATTGTGGACCGGCTATGCGGACCTGATCGCGGCCTACCGCGGCGCGATCGAACCGCTCGGCGCACAAGTGGCGCGGGCCGCATTCCACGACACGGCGGCAAGAGTTTATCGGCTCGATTGACTTCTAGCTAACGACTTGCGGCGAACGACCGCAAGCGCGGGAGGAAAGTATGGCACTTGAAATAAAGATCCTCGACTACGGCGATATCGAACTCGAATCGAGCTTTCTCGTGCTCGGGCGCGATTGCGGCCGGGTGAGGCGCGTGCCCACCCTCGGCTTCCTTATTCTCGGCGGCACCTGGCCGATCCTGGTCGACACCGGCTATCGGTCCAAGCAGATCATGGAGACGCTCGGGATGCGCGGGCTGCAATCCCATGAGAACATGATCGAGAACCAGCTCAAGAAGCACGGCTTGCGGCTCGGCGATGTCCGCTATGTCCTGCATACCCACCTGCACATCGACCACGCCGGAAAGGACGATCTGTTTCCGATGAACACGACGGTTCTGCTCAACCGGCGCGAGCTTGAATATTCGGTGTCCGGCTTGATGCATCCGCAGTACCCGGCGACCGACATCAAGCATCTGATCGACCGGCTGCACACCAAGGGCGCGTTGCGCTTCCTCGATCTTGAGATATCCGGCCCCGCCGAAATCATGCCCGGCGTCATCTGCGAAGCCGCCGGCGGCCACACCGAAGGCTCGATGAACGTCATCGTCAAGACCAACGAAGGCGACGCCACGATCTGCGGCGACGTGCTCTACGACATCAACGACCAGCTCGTCGAGCCGTTTCACGAGATCAGCGACATGGAACCGCGCACGACCGGCAATCACGGCACCACCAAGCGGCAAGAGAAGGCCGCGATCAAAAAAGTGGTGGCGCGCTCGCGCTTTGTGCTGCCGGTGCACGACCGGCCGGCGATGATCGAAGCCGGCATGGTCGTCGGCCGGCTGCAGGATTCGGTTCCCGGCCCAATCGTGCAGTCGCTGCCACGCCGCAACTGGTTCCCGGCGTAACAAGGAGGTTGCGATGAGCCACACCGCGCTGCGCCGCGAATTCTCCGAACTGCTCGATCTCGATGCGCCGGTCGACCGCGTCGCCGGCGGTTTCACCTTCACCGAAGGGCCGATCTGGCATCCGCGCGATCAGTTTCTGTTGTTCTCCGACATGCCAGCCGACGTGCGCCGCCGCTGGGACGAACGCAGCGGCGTGCGCGAGGCGATGAAGCCGTCGAACAAATGCAACGGCATGACCTATGACGGCAATCTCGCGCTGATCGTCTGCGAGCACGCCACATCGAGTCTGGTGCGCGAGCGCGACGGCCGGCGCGAAGTGCTGGCCTCGCATTTCGAAGGCAAGGAGCTCAACAGCCCCAACGACGTGTGCGTGCGCTCCGACGGATCGATTTACTTCTCCGATCCGTGGTACGGGCGCATGCCGGTTTACGGCGTCGAGCGGCCGCGCCAGCAGGGCTTCCAGGGCGTCTATCGCGTGCCGCCGGGCGGCGGCGAGCCGCAGCTTCTGGTCGACCGCAATTTGTTCGAGCAGCCGAACGGGCTTTGCTTTTCGCCCGACGAGAAAATCCTCTACGTCAACGACACGGTGCGCTGCCTGATCCGCGCCTTCGACGTTGCCGCTGACGGCACGCTCGGCCCAGACCGCATCTTCGCCTCCGGCATCCGCTCCGAGCTCGAGCCCGGCGTTCCCGACGGCATGAAATGCGACAGCGCCGGCAACGTCTGGGTCACCGCGCCGGGCGGCGTGTGGGTCTATGCCCGCAACGGGACGCTGCTCGGCAAGGTGCGCGTGCCAGAATTGGTGGCGAACCTGCACTGGGGCAAGTCCGACTGGCGCACACTATTCATGACCGCCACACAATCGCTTTATGCCCTGCGCACCAAAATCGGACCACACGCCGAGCCGTTCATGCGCGTCAACATGTCCGCCGGCGCGGCGTCAGGGATGGCGAATTACACGCCGCCGCCCGCGGAGCGCTCAAGCGCGAGCAGCGCCGCCATCAAAACCGGCCTCTCGCTCGACCCGTCGCGCTGCGCGCTGATCATCCAGGACATGCAGAACGACGTGATGATAGAAGGCGGCGCGTTCGCCTCTTCCGGTTCGCCGCAGCACGCGCGCGAGCAGAACGTGGTGGATAATATACGCCGCCTGGCCGACGTCTGCCGCTCGCGCGGCGTGATGATCATCCATGTCTGGTTCGTGGTCGAACCGGGCGCGCCGGGCTTCACGCTGAACGCGCCCTTATTCGAAGGGCTGGTCGACGCCAAGGCCATGGTGCGCGGCACCTGGGGCGCCGCGCCGGCCGACGGTCTCGAGCCGCAGCCCGGCGACATCGTGGTCGAAAAGATCCG
Source organism: uncultured Hyphomicrobiales bacterium (assembly GCA_964459765.1). Lineage (GTDB taxonomy): Bacteria > Pseudomonadota > Alphaproteobacteria > Rhizobiales > Xanthobacteraceae > BOG-931. The sequence continues at coordinate 5,663 of CAYWNY010000175.1, forward strand.
CATGAGCGCCTGGGAGGGCAGTAAGCTCGAGACCGTGCTGAAGGCCGGCGGCCGCGACACCATCATCGACACCGGCGCCTGGACCAATATGTCGATCGAGCACACCGCCCGTACCGGCGCCGACAAGGGCTATTTCATGATCGTGCCCGAAGACTGCTGCTCGACCATGAATGCTGACTGGCACCGCGCCTCGATCGAATACGCCATGCAGAACGTCGCCGCGGTGACCAAAGCGAGCGAGGTAATCGCGGCGCTGAGTTGACCTCACGGCAGCGGCAACCCTTCGCTCGCGAAGGCACGCTGCACCGCCGGCCGCAGCGCGAGCCGCCGCGCATGCGCGGTCCAGAGCGGGAAATCGGACGCCATGTCGAAGCCGAAGACCGGCCCGCGCCCCCAATGCCAATAAACAACAAGCAGCGGATCGGCGACGCTGTAGCGCTCGCCGATCGCCCAGGGCCCCTGGCCGATTTTCTCCTCCACCGCCTGCCACAATTCGCGGGCGTTTTTCTTGCCCGTGGCAGCGACGTCCTCGATTGCGCGCGGATCGGAAGCGTAACGGTTGGCGCGCCGGACGTGGACGAAAGCGGGTTGAATCGTCGACGACAACCAGTTGAGCCATTCGGCGCAGCGCGCCTCCTCACGCGGCTCCCACGGCCAAAGCCCGGCGGCGGGATGGCGCGCGGCGATGTAGCGCAGGATCGCCGGCGCCTCGGTCAACACCCAATCGCCGTCGGCCAGCACCGGCACGCGCGCCTTCGGATTGACGCGCAGAAAATCCGGGCTGTTCTGCTGGCCCGCGGCGAGATCGACGCGCTCGAGCTCATAGCGCTCGCCGGTTTCCTCAAGGACAATATGCGGGGCAAGCGAGCAGGCGCCGGACGCGTAGTAAAGTTTCATCGCCTATCACCCAACATCCGCGCATGATCCCGGAAAAGTGGCCACCGGTTTTCGGATCAAGATCACGCGCCGCCTAATAAGTTGCCCGGCCGCCTGACAAATCGAACGCCGCCGCCGTGGTGAACGAGTTCTCCGCGCTCGCCAAGAAGCAAATCATCGACGCCGCTTCGTCGAGTTCGAGCATGCGGCCGCGCGGAATTTTCGAAACGATCATCGCCAGAAAATCCGGCGCCTGGCTCAGTGCCAGCGTGGTCTTGGCCACCGCCGGCGTGACGCAATTGACCGCGATGTTGTAGCTCGCCAGCTCCTTGCCGAGGGATTTGGTAAAGCCGATTACCGCCGCCTTCATCGATGAGTAAGCCGGCGCTTTCGGATTGCCTTCCTTGCCGGCGACCGAGCTTAGATTGACGATGCGGCCGTAGTTCTGCGCGATCATCTGCGGCACCACCGTGCGGCAGCAATAAAATGTGCCGATCAGTCCGACGTTGACCACGTCGCGAAACGCCTCGGGCGGATATTCCCAGGTGTTGGCATTCGGCCCAACGATGGCTGCGTTATTGACGAGAATGTCGATCTTCCCGAAATGGCCGAGCGTCGCCGTCGCCGCGGCTTCAACCGCCGCAAGATCGGCGATGTCGACGGCAAGCCCTTGCACGCGACCGGGCTTGTTGATGGCGGCGACGGTCTTGTCGAGCAGCGTCTGGTCGCGATCCCAGATGCTCACCTTGCCGCCGGAGGCGAGGATGCGGTTCGCTACCGAAAGCCCGATCCCTTGCGCGCCGCCGGTGACAATGGCGACGCGATCGTTGAGGTCATAGACATTCATGCAAATTGCCTCCCGAGTGGCGCGGCGTTGGCGACCGCCGCGGCCTTATTGCCGGATACTTTTAGGGGAACGGCGGCGGGCCGGGCATGCCCGACAGTCTGAAATTTGTGGCGCGCCCGAAGGGATTCGAACCCCTGACCTTTGCCTTCGGAGGGCAAC
>CAYWNY010000176.1:0-7524 GCA_964459765.1 uncultured Hyphomicrobiales bacterium
AGCAGATGCGGGATGCCGTCATAGACCGAAAGTTCGAGCATTTTCGGATCGACCATGATCAAGCGGCATTGATCCGGCTGCAGCCGATAAACCAGGCTCAGGATCATGGTGTTGATGGCGACGGATTTTCCCGAGCCGGTGGTGCCGGCGATGAGCAGATGCGGCATGCGCGACAGGTCAACCAGCACCGCTTCGCCGCCGATGCCCTTGCCGAGGCAGAGCGGCAACTTCGCCGCCGTCTCGGCGTAGTCGCGCGACGCCAACAGTTCGCGCAGGTAGACTTTTTCCCGTACCGGATTGGGCAACTCGATGCCGATGGCGTTGCGACCGGAAACCACGGCGACGCGCGCCGATAATGCGCTCATCGAGCGCGCGATGTCGTCGGCAAGACTGATCACGCGCGACGATTTGATGCCCGGCGCCGGCTCGAGCTCGTAAAGCGTGACTACCGGCCCAGGCCGCGCATTGATGATTTCGCCGCGCACGCCGAAATCCGCCAGCACGCCCTCGAGTGCAGTGGCGTTCTCCTGCAAGGTTTCGGTGCTGACGGTCGAGCGGCCAACCTTGCTCGGCTGCGTCAAAAGTTCGAGCGGCGGCAAGGCATAGCCCCCGCTTGATCGGCGCGCCGGCCTGGGTGCGGGCTTTGGTTTTTTGGTCGCGCGCGGCGTCGGCACGCCGCTCAGTTCATCGGCGGCTTCCTCGGCGCTGCGCGGATCGGGCCGGCCGTCAAAGCGCGGCTCCAGACGGCGCGGCACGAGCGCCTCGCCGCGCACCGGCGCCAACGCCGGCGACCGGCGGCGGAACATGAGCGAAAGCCGCGTGCGGAAGCTTAAGACCGTGTGCATCAAGCCGCCGAGCGAAAGCCAACCGCCGACGTCTTCGGTTTCATCCTGCTCGCTCTCCGCATCGTGATCGTCTTCATCCTCCTCATCGCGCTCATATTTTTCTTCGTCCTCGTCGGCCGCTCCACGCCAGAGCACGCCGGCGGCGCCGGCGAAAACAAAAACCGCCGCAAAGCCGAGCACGATTGCCGCGCCAAGCTGGTAGATCCCGGTCAGCGGCAGGCCAAACACTACCGCCGGCAGCCGCAGCAAGGCGTCGCCGACCACGCCGCCCAGTCCGCACGGCAGCGGCCAGTGAATTCCGCGCGGCAGGCAGGACGCGAAAGCCGCCGCCAGCACAGCGCCGAGCAGCCACAGCAGCACCCGCAATCTTTCCCGGCCGAGCGGCCGATGTCCGAGCAGGCGATAGCCCCAGACCCCGATCGGCAACAACAAAGCGAGCGAGCCCAAGCCGAGTAGTTGCATCATCAGGTCGGCGGCGATCGCGCCCTGGCGGCCGAGGAGATTATGGATCGGTGCGTCGGTCGCATGGCTCAACGAAGGATCGCGCACCGACCAGGTCGCGAGCGCAATCGCCGCGACCATTGCCAGACTCAACAGCGCAATGCCGGCAAGTTCGCGCAAGCGCCGCCGCAGCATGGCGCCGAGATGACCGGAGATAAGAGCCATGCCATCGAGGCTTCGCTCGATCATCGACATCGTGCTGCTCTCGCCTCAAGCATGATCCGATCCATGCTCTAACCCAACACCGCGACCAGCCGATGCAGGCCTTCGGCGGTGGTCTCTTTGTTCTGCACTATGGCGACGCGGATGTAGTCGGCGCCCGGATTAGAGCCGTCGGCTTGTTCGCGCGCCAGATAGCGGCCGGGCACGACGCGCACGCCCGCCTCACGCCACAACGCCTGCGTCGCCGCCTCACTGCCGCCTTGCGCGGAAACATCGAGCCACAAGAAAAAGCCGCCAGCCGGGCGGCGATAGCCGTAGCGATCACCGACGATCTGATCGGCGAGGTCGAATTTCTCGCGATAGAGTCTGCGGTTCTCCACGACGTGGGTTTCGTCGGAATACGCGGCGATGGCGACGCGCTGCGCCGGCATCGCGACTTGCGGTGCGGCGACGTTGCGCAGTTCGAGATAAGCCGCAAGGAACCGCCGGTCGCCGGCAGCGAAGCCGACACGCAGGCCCGGCAGGCTCGAGCGCTTGGACAGCGAGTGGAACACGACGACATTGGCGAAATCCGGCGCGCCAGCGGCGAGCATGCCGGGCGGCGGCAGGTCGCTGTAGATTTCGCAATAGCACTCGTCGCAGAAAACCAAAAAACCGAAACGCCGCGCCAGTGTCGCGAGCCTGGTCAGATAATCACGATCGGCTACCGCGCCCTGCGGATTGGATGGCGTCGCCAGATATACCGCAACCGTGCGCGCGAGAAGCTCTTCGCCGAGCGCATCGAGGTCGGGCAAAAAACCGGTCCGCGCCGTCGCCGGCAAATACACCGGCTCGCAGTCGGCGGCGACGGCGCCGGCGGCATAAGCCGCGTAAAACGGATTAGGAATGAGCATCGCCGGACGGCCGGGACGCGGCTTGACCCAGCGCTTCGCCGCGATCGCGGCGAGGAACAATCCCTCGCGTGTGCCATTGAGCACGAGCACTTCGGCCGCCGGATCGACCCGGCGCTCAAGCGCATAGCGGCGATCGAGCCATGAGGCGACCGCTTCGCCAAAAGCGTCCAACCCCCGGTTCATAGGATAGCGGCCGAATTCTTCGATATGCGCGGCGATGATCGGCCCGACGAAGGGCGGAACCGGATGCTGCGGTTCGCCGACCGCCATGCTGATGGCGGGCTTGCCCGGCGCCATGTCGCCAAGCAGCTCGCGCAGGCGCACGAACGGCGAGCGCGTGTCGGATACGCGGACAATCGACGAGGAAGCCTGGCGGGTCATCCTATACATCTTGCAACAGCGGGAGCGCACCGCGGCATCGGACGGCATAACATAGAAGCGGCGAGGTTAAGACCCGATTAACCATCTGTAGTAGGCTTGCCGCCGGCAGCCACGCATACGGCCGTTACGCCGAAATGCCGCCAGCGACAGGGAGGCACACCAGGAATGAAAAACTCCTGCTCAAGGCCGATCGCACGCCGCACAGTGGTCAGGGGTGGTTTCGCCTTTGGCGCCATGCACATCGCCGCCCCGCTGCCGGTGCGCGCGCTGGGCGAACAACCGGTAAAGCTCGGAATGATCGAACCCTTGACCGGGGTCTACGCCAAACTCGCCGAGGCTGAAGTCGCCGGCGCGCAATTCGGACTCGACGAGATTAATCGCGCCGGCGGCATTCTCGGTCGCGAAGCGCGGCTCCTCGTCGAGGATTCGGCAAATAGCGTCAGCACCGGGGAGGGAAAGGCGCGGCAACTGATCGACCGCGATCAAGCCGATTTCATTCTCGGTGATTTGAACTCGGCGGTCGCGCTCGCGATCATGAGGGTGACGGCGGAAAGGCGCAAATTGCACATCGTCACCGGGGCCCACACCGACGAGATTACCGGCAGCGAGTGCAGCTGGAATGTGTTCCGTATCTGCAAGACCGCGGAGATGGAAGCCAACGCCATTGCCGATACGTTGATCAAGAAGTTCGGCAAGCGCTGGTATTTTTTGACCCCGGATTACGTTTACGGCGCGGCACTCCAGGCGGCATTCGAGCGCAAGCTGCGCGACCAAGGTGGCGCCTGGCGAGGTGACGTGCTTCCGCTGGGAACCGAGGACTATTCGCGGCCGCTCTTGAACGCCGAAACCTATCAGCCCGACGTCCTCATCGATCTCATGGGCGGCCAGGATCAATCGCGCAGTTTGGCGCAAATCGTTCGTTATGGCCTGCACCAGGACATGGCGATCGGCGGCGCGCTGTTCGAGCTTGAGAGTATCCTTGCCGTGCCCGACTCGGCCCGTATCGGGTGGTGGACGATGGAGTGGTGGTGGAACCAGCCGGACTTCCCGGAGGTCAAAGCGTTTGACGCGGCGATCCGGCGACGAACCGGTCAAGCCGCGAGCGCGCGCAGCTGGTTCGGCTATGTCGCCGTCCAAACGCTGGCACGCGTTGCCAATCAGGAGAAGTCCTTGGATTCAGTCGTACTAGCGCGCGCCCTGCAGGGCTACACGTTGCCGGCCGAAGTTGCGCTCGAACCTCACCGCCCGTTTTTCCGCGAGCGCGATCACCAGCTCATGAGCACAGTGCTCGTTGGCGAGGCACACCCCGCACGCAACGATCCGTTTGACGTATTCACGGCGCGGGAGGTCGTCGCCGCCGAGCAGGCGGCCGGGCCGGCGGAGGCAAGTATCTGCCGCCTGGCGCCGTTCTGAGCCGTTCGGGCCTTAAGACAGTTGCGCCGGCGGCGGCGGCCGCACATTGACTTTTCGGCCTTCGGTCAAATCGACCGGCGGATTGAGGATGACCTGATCGCCACTTTTGACGCCGGCGCTCACTTCGACGGTGGTGCCTAAATCGCGCACCACGGTGACTGGACGGATATGGGCTACCCCTTCCTCCACCACCGCCACGCTTAAGCCTTCGCGATTGAAGATGACCGCCTCCGACGGAACGATCAGCGATGGCGTCTTGCGCGGAATCTTGAGCTCAACCGTGCAATAAACCCCAGGCGTCAGCGTGTGATCGGGATTTGGCACATCGATCTCGGTCAACAGCGTGCGCGTGCCCGGCTGCAGCGCCTCCGCAATGCGAGTGACAGTGCCCGGGAAGTCGCGTCCTGGAATCTCGGGAACGCGCACCACCGCAGCGGTTCCCGGCGCGACGCCAAAGGCTTCGTCCTGCGGCACATAGAGCTGAATGCGCAAAACGTCGCTATGCATCAGCGTAAACAGGAAAGTGCCGGTGGTCGTATCGGCCTGCACCAAGCTGCCGACATCGATGTTGCGCTGCGTAATCACCCCGTCGAACGGCGCGACCACGCTTTGATAGGCTTTCTGCTGGCTGAGCACGCGCAATTGCGCTTCCTGCGCGGCGATGTTCGCTTGGGCGACCGCGACTCCCGCGTTACGGGCATCCAGACCGAGCCGATCGGTGTCGCCTTGTTGCGGGGTCACCCACCCTTTTTGAACGAGCGGATTATCGCGGTCCCAAGTGACCTTGGCGAGATCGCGGTTGGCTTGCGACTGCAAGAGCGTCGCCTGCATCTGCGCCAGCGTCGCCTCCGCTTGCGCGATTTGATGATCGAGTTCGGGCGCGGTGATTTCGACCAAAAGGTCGCCGGCCTTCACGCGGCTGCCGATGTCGACGTTACGCTTGGAAATGTAACCGCTGGCGCGGGCAAAAATATTGGCCTGTTCGAACGCTTCCGTCGTGCCGGGCCAGCTCACCGCCATCGTGGCGGCGCTCGCTCGCACCGGCGCCGTGCGCACGCTCGGGACGAAATCGCGGCGCTGCTCCGCCGTCGACATGACCTGCGCGTGCACCCGGTAGTGCTGCCAGAAGCCGAACAGCAGTGCCACGCAGAGAAGCAACCCGACGCCGATAGCCAGGCGCTGACCGCCGCTCAATTGCCGGGCCCTATTTACAATCCGGTCGGCCGTTGCGTCGCCGAGCTTCTTGAAAGTATCCGGCTCCGGGGGCCGCGGGACGTCGTTCATTGAGGGTCCTCCGCAAACACGCCATGCGCTGCTTTGCCGTCGTTACCCTTGCGCAACAGCGCAAACAAATACGGGACCACAAGCAACGTGGTCGGTGTTGCAAAGAGCAGGCCACCGATAACCGCGCGCGCCAGCGATGCATTCTGTTCTTCGCCGGCGCCGCCGATCGCCATCGGAATCATGCCGACGATCATTGCGGCTGCGGTCATCAGGACCGGCCGGATACGGGTGCGGCCAGCGGAAATCGCCGCATCGAACGCCGACATGCCGGCAAGCTGTTGCTCGCGGGCAAACGTGACAAGCAGGATCGAATTCGCCGAAGCCACGCCGATCGCCATGATCGCACCCATCAGCGAGGGCACGCTCAGCGTGGTGTCGGTAATATAGAGCATCGTGACAATGCCGCAGAACGTCGCCGGCAAGGCCAGAATGACCACCAACGGGTCGCCCCAAGTTTGGTAATTCACCACCATGAGCAGATAGACGAACACTGCGGCGAACAGGATGCCGATGGCGAGGTCGCGAAATGCCCCGTTCATGCTGTCGATTTGGCCGATCACTTCGATGCGGTTGCCGGGCGACAACTGCTTCTGAAGCTCCGCCACGATTTTATTGATGTCGCTCGATATCGAGCCCAGATCCCGCCCCTCGGCATTGGCATAAATCTCGTAGACGGGCTGGATGTTGGCTTGATTGGTATTGGTCGGAATTGCATCGCGCTTAAGCGTCGCGACATTGCTCAAGAGGCCCGGCACGGTATTTCGGCCCACTGTCGTAAACTTGGTCACCGGCGTGTTCTTCAGCTCGTTGAGCGAACTCACGCGCCACTCCGGCGTCTGCACCGCCAGATAGTACGGCGTGCCGTTAGACGGATCGGTCCAGAAGTTGGGCGCGATCTGTTCCGAAGAACTCAGGCTCGTATTTAGATTAAGCGCGATGTCGTTCACCGTCAGGCCGAACTGAGCGGCGCGGGCGCGATCGATCTGCGCGAAAAATTCCGGGCCGTCGACTTCTTGCTGCAAATGCACGTCGGTGACTCCCGGGATCGCCGCCATCTGCGTCCGCAGTTCCTTGGCGATGCGCAGATTCTTGTTCCGGTCGTAGCCAACGGCGCGAACGTTGATCTGCGTCGGGATGCCGAAGTTGAGGATTTGCGTCACCATGTCGGCGGGTTGGAAGTAGAAAATGCTCTCCGGGAAGGCGGCCGGCAGCTCCTGACGCAGTTTACGGATGTAAGTGGCGGTCGGAGCGTGATCTTCCTTGAGGGCGACCAGAATGACGCCGTCGTTGACACCGGTGGCGGTGCCATCGCCGAACGCGTAGTTGTAGGAGCGCGCCGGCAACCCGATGTTGTCGACGATGAGGTCGCGTTCGTCCTCCGGAATGACCTCGCGGATCTTGTCCTCGATCGCCTGGAAGATCTGTTCGGTCTTCTCGATGCGGGTGCCGGCCGAGACGCGCACATGTAGCTGAATCTGACCGCCATCGATGACCGGAAAGAAGTCGCGGCCGACGAGCAGGAAAAGTATGCCGCCAAGCGCGAGCACGACGACGGCGGCCGCCGGTACGATCAGGCGACGTGTCAACAGCGTGTGCAGTACGTCGGTATAGCCGTTGCGCATGGTTTCGAACGCGCGCTCGAATTTCGCGAACAGGCGCGCGAACCAGCCGCTGCCCTCCTCCTCGCCATGACGCTCGTTCTTGAGCAATACCCCGATAGTGATCGGCGTCAGCGTGCGCGAAAAGGTGTAGGACGCCAGCATGGCGAACACCACGGCCAGCCCAAGCGGGGTGAACAAATATTTGGCCGGACCATGAAGAAACACGACGGAAATAAACACGCAGCTGATGGCCAATGTCGAAACCAGCGTCGGCACGGCGATGCCGGCGGCGCCGTGCAATGTCGCCGACGGCAGCGGCATATGCTCCTCGGTGAGCAAGCGGTGCGTGTTCTCGATCGTCACCGTCGAATCGTCGACCAGGATGCCGATCGCCAGCGCCAGCCCGCCGAGCGTCATGGTGTTGATGGTGTCGCCGAGGAAGTA
>CAYWNY010000177.1:0-7473 GCA_964459765.1 uncultured Hyphomicrobiales bacterium
CGCCTTCCTTGAGCTTGCCGTTGAAGCGCACGCCGATCACTTCCGGCAGCAGCATTGAATAAGGCTGACCGAGCATGGCTGCTTCCGCCTCGATGCCGCCGACGCCCCAGCCGAGCACTGAGAGCCCGTTGACCATGGTGGTGTGCGAATCGGTTCCAACTAGCGTATCGGGAAACGCAAGTTCGGTTGCGACCGTCTTGTCGTCGAATTTGATCCGGTTCTTCGCCGTCCAAACGGTCTGCGAGAGATATTCGAGGTTGACCTGATGGCAGATGCCGGTGCCGGGCGGCACCGCGCGGAAATCCTCAAACGAGCGTTGCGCCCATTTGAGAAAGCGGTAGCGTTCCTGATTTTGTTTGTATTCTTCCTCAACATTTTTTTTGAAAGCCGTGCTGGTGCCAAAATAATTGACCACCACCGAGTGATCGATGACGAGATCGACCGGCACCAGCGGATTGATCTTCTTCGGATCGCCGCCGAGCATCTTCATGGCGTCGCGCATGGCGGCAAGATCGACCACCGCCGGCACGCCGGTAAAATCCTGCATCAAGACGCGCGCCGGCCGGAACGCCAGTTCGCGGTCCGAGGTCTTGGTCTTGAGCCATTGCGCGACCGCCTGGATGTCCTCCTTGCTCACCGTGCGCCCGTCTTCATTGCGCAACAGATTTTCGAGAAGAACCTTGAGCGAGTAAGGCAGGCGCGAAATGCCCTTGAGTCCATTCTTTTCGGCAACCGGCAGGCTGTAATAAGCGTAGGTCTTGGACCCGACTTTGAGCGGCCGCAAACATTTGAAACTGTCGAGCGAAGCCATGACTATTTTCCTATCCTACCGGCGGCAGACCGGCGCAATTGGAGGTGATTTGTAGCCGAAACGAGCTCCAACGGACCGTTGGTGGCCGGGCGCGCTGGCGTCCCGAATGCGCCGCTAACACCTGCCGCGGGCTTATAAGGTGTTTTCAAGATTTGTTCCAGTTCGAACCTAGTGGTCCGCTTCCGACATTCGCCTCCGTAGCGGCAGGCATTGAGCGAATGTTGGAAGCAAAGGACCACTAGCAAGGTATGTGTTGCTCGTGGAGCTTAGGATTTAGCATTGGCTTATTCGGGCGACGGCAAAGCAGGTAGCGAATGTTAAATCCGCTCCACGAGGAATGGCCGATATGATGGGGCTAAACGCAGTGCTGGTTCGGACACGTTGATGCGGCTTTCCGCGACAGAACTCGCCTGCCGGCGCGGCGGCCGCGATGTTTTTGCCGGCGTCAGCTTTTCGATCGCTTCGGGCGAGGCGCTGACCATTCGCGGCCGCAACGGCGCGGGCAAATCTTCACTGCTGCGCGTGCTTGCCGGCCTGGTTCGCCTCGCCGGCGGCGGTGTCAAAATCGAAGGCGGCGATCCGGAACTCAGCCTCGGCGAGCAGGCCCATTATCTCGGCCATCAGGATGCGCTCAAACCGGCACTGTCGGTCGGCGAAAATCTGCAATTTTGGGCAAGCTTCCTCGGCGGACGTTCAGCGGATATCGGCAAACCGCTCGCTGCGGTCGGCCTTGAGCAACTCATCAATCTACCGGCCGCTTATCTCTCCGCCGGCCAGCGGCGCCGCCTCTCGATTGCGCGCTTGCTCGCGGTCGCGCGCCCGATCTGGCTCCTCGACGAGCCGACGAGCACGCTCGATGACGCCGCGCAGAAACGGCTCACCGAGATCATGCGCGACCATCTCGTGGCCGGCGGACTCCTTCTCGCAGCAACGCACGGCGCGCTTGGCATCGACGGCGGCAAGGAGCTCACGCTCGATGGAGTTCGTCCCGAGGCGGAAAGGCTTTTGGCATGACGTCGCTCGCCGCGATCCTCGTGCGCGACATTCGGGTATCGGTGCGCGTCGGCGGCGGCGCGCTTATCGGCGTATTGTTCTTTCTGATTGTCGTAACGCTGGCCCCGCTGGCGCTCGGGCCGGACCTTAATCTGCTCAAGAGGATCGGCCCAGCCATCCTCTGGCTTGCGGCGCTCCTCGCCAGCCTCCTCGCGCTTGACCGGCTGTTTGCCGCCGACCACGACGACGGCTCGCTCGACCTCATCCTGTTGGGCCGCGCGCCGCTTGAGATCGTAGTCGCGGTGAAGGGTGTCGCGCATTGGCTCACGACCGGTTTGCCGCTGGTGGTCGCCGCACCGCCGATCGGGCTATTCCTCAATCTCGATGCGCCGGCCGCAGCCGCGCTGGTGCTGACGCTTCTGGTCGGCACGCCGGCACTGACTTTCATGGGGCTGATCGGCGCCGCACTCGCGGTGACGCTCCGCCGCGGCGGGCTCCTGCTCGCGGTGCTGGTCTTGCCGTTGACCGTGCCGGTCCTCATCTTCGGCGTGGCCGCCGCGAATGCCGCGGTGGCCGGCCCGGCGCCGTTCGGTACGCCGTTTACCGTACTATGCGCGCTGACGTTGGCGAGTCTGGTGATCGGACCATTTGCCGCGGCGGCGGCGTTGCGGCAGGAAATGGAATAGGTGAAGAGCGACCATGGCCATTGCCGACCTCGCCAATCCGACGCACTTTCTGAAATTCGCCAACCGCGCGATCCCCGTGCTCGGCGGCTTGGCGTCGATTGCGTTTGCCTTCGGCATCAACCAGGCGATCAACTCGCCCGACGACTATCAGCAGGGCGCGACCGTCAAGATCATGTATCTGCACGTGCCCGGTGCCTGGCTCGGCATGCTCGGCTGGGGCGTGATGACGGTCGCGGCGCTCGGCACGCTGGTGTGGCGCCATCCGCTTGCCGACGTCGCCGCGAAAGCGGCGGCGCCGATCGGCGCCGCCTTCACGCTGATGTGCCTGGTCACCGGCTCGCTGTGGGGCCGGCCGATGTGGGGCACCTATTGGGTCTGGGATGCGCGGCTGACCTCGGTGCTGCTGCTGTTTCTGCTCTATCTCGGCGTCATTGCGCTGTGGCGCACGGTGGAAGATCCGTCGCGCGCGGCACGCGCGGCGGCGGTGCTGACGCTGGTCGGCGCCGTCGATCTGCCGATCATCAAATTCTCCGTCGACTGGTGGAACACTTTGCATCAGCCGGCTTCGGTTTTTCGCATGGGTGGACCGACCATCGATCCCGCGCTGCTCGTTCCGCTGTTCGTCATGACCACCGCGTTTACGCTTGCATTCTTCGCCTTCCTGCTGGCGGCGATGCGCAACGAAATTTTGCGGCGCCGGGTGCGGACATTGCAGCTGATGCAGGCCGGTGCGGTGAGCTGATGGAAGCGGCGACCCATACCGGCTTCATCGTCGCCGCCTATGCCTTTGCCTTCGGCGTGGTCGGCGGCCTGACCGCCTGGGTCATGGCCGACTACCGGGCGCAGTTGCGCAAACTCACCGCGCTTGAGAAACGCGGCATCGTCCGCCGGTCGGCACCGCCCGCCGGCACCATCGAACAGGCCAAGGAGAACGCGTGAACGCAGCTGCCGGCGACAGTCTGAGCGTGGTGCACCGGCGCGTCATTGTGCTGGTGCCGCTCGTCGTCTTTCTGGCGCTGATCGCGGTGTTTTACGCTGGGCTCTATTCCGGCGATCCGTCGCGCATCCCGTCTGCCCTGATCGGCCATCCGGCGCCGCAAGTTAGCCTGCCGCCGGTTCCCGGCCTGGAACGCGACGGCAAACCCCTTCCCGGCATCGATGCGGCGAGCTTCAAGGGCGCGGTGACGGTGGTGAATGTATGGGCGTCCTGGTGCGTGCCCTGCCACGACGAAGCGCCGTTGCTTGTCGCACTTGCGCAAGATGCGCGGCTGCGCGTCATCGGCATCAACTACAAGGACCAACCGGAAAACGCCCGCCGTTTCCTCGGCCGTTACGGCGACCCGTTCGCCGCTGCCGGCGCTGATCCGAACGGCCGCGCGGCCATCGAATGGGGCGTCTACGGCGTGCCGGAGACATTCGTCGTCGGCCGCGACGGCCGGATTACCTATAAGCTCGTCGGGCCGATCACGCCGGAGAATTTCGAGACCGTGATCAAGCCGGAGATCGCAAAGGCGCTGGCGGCGGGGTCGTAGTCGTCACTCCGCCGGCGCGGCGGCGTATTTCTTCAACAGCGGATATTGCAAGGCCGCGAACACAAAGGTCAGCGGCACGACGCCGAACACCTTGAAGTCGACCCAGATATTGGTCGAGGTATTGCGCCAGACGATCTCGTTGAGCACCGCGAGCGCGAGGAAGAACAGTCCCCAGCGCAACGTCAGTTTCCGCCAGCCCTCCTCGGTAAGATGGAACAGCGAATCGAACACGACGCCGAGGAAAGATTTGCCGAACAACAAACCGCCGAGCAACACGCCGCCGAACAGCACATAAATGATCGTCGGTTTGATCTTGATGAACGTGTCGTTGTGCAATATCAGCGTCAGCCCGCCGAACACTACGACGACTATGGCGGTCACCACCGGCATGATCGGCAGATGCCGCGTGAGCAGATATGACACCGCGAGGGCCGCCACGACGGCGACCATGAATGTGCCGGTAGCGATAAAAATGTCGTAACGGGAATTGGCATAGAAAAACAGCGCCAGCGGCCCGAGATCGAGGACGAGCTTGAGCAGCGGGTTTAATTGCCGGTTGGCGGGTTCAGGCGATTCCGTCATGCTTGCTCGATCCCCGCAATGGCGCGGGCGAAATCATGCGCCGAGAACGGCGCCAGATCGTCGACGCTTTCGCCGACGCCAATAAAGTGTACCGGAACTTTGAACTTCGCGGCGATGGCGACCAGGATGCCGCCGCGCGCGGTGCCGTCGAGCTTGGTCATGACGAGGCCCGTGACGCCGACGGCCTTGTTGAAGATGTCGACCTGCGACAGCGCATTTTGCCCGACGGTGGCATCGAGCACCAGCAGCACCGCATGCGGCGCCGACGGCTCGACTTTCTTGATCACGCGCACGATCTTTTCCAGTTCGCTCATCAGTTCGGCGCGGTTTTGCAGGCGGCCGGCGGTATCAATCAGCAGAACTTCGACGTCGCGCTCCTTAGCCGTCTGCACGGCGTCGAATGCGAGGCCCGCGGCATCGGCGCCGGCCTGCCGCGCGATTACCGGCGCGCCCGCGCGCTCGCCCCAGATCTTCAGCTGCTCGATGGCGGCGGCACGGAAGGTGTCGCCGGCCGCCAGCATCACGCTCTTGCCCTCGGCGCGGAATTTGGCCGCGAGCTTGCCAATGGTGGTGGTCTTGCCGGAGCCGTTGACGCCGGCGACCAGGATCACGAACGGCTTGCGGCCCGGGTCGATCGCAAGCGGCTGCGCGACCGGCGTGAGCGTCTTCTCCACTTCGGCCGCGACCACGGCCTTGAGTTCGTCGCCCGAAATTCCCGCCGCATAGCGGCCGTCGCGCAAAGCCGCGGCGATGCGCTCGGAGGTGTCGAGGCCCAGGTCGGCACGGATCAACACGTCCTCGATGTCGGCAATAGTCGCTGCATCGAGCTTGCGCTTGGTCGCCAGGTCGGCAATGGCGCCGCCGAGCGCCGACGACGTGCGCTTAAGCCCGCCGGAGAGACGCTGCCACCACCTACCCTTGGTTTCGGTCGCGCTGTCGTTCATTTGCGGCCCGTGATAGCCGTTTCGCCATGACCCCGGAAGAGATGGTGTCGCGGCTCCTCTACCGCGACGGGTTGATGCTGGTGATCGACAAGCCGGCAGGCTTTGCCGTGCATCGGGGCCCGAAGGGAGGCGAAAGCCTGGAGGACCATTTCGATGCGCTGCGCTTCGGCCTGCCGCGCGCGCCGGCGCTGGCGCACCGGCTCGACCGCGATACGTCCGGCTGCCTGGTGCTTGGCCGCCATCGCAAGGCGCTGGCCCAGCTCGGCAAGCTGTTCAAGAACGGCGCGATCGACAAGACCTATTGGGCCGTCGTCGAGGGCACTCCGCCAAATGCCGAAGGCACGATCGACTTGCCGCTCGGCCCGCTCGACGAGACGCGCGGCTGGTGGATGAAGGCCGATCCGCGCGGCCAGCCAGCGGTGACCAAGTGGAAGGTGCTAGGCAAAAGCGGGCACTGCACCTGGCTCGCACTCGAGCCGGTGACCGGGCGCACGCATCAGCTCCGCGTCCATTGCGCGGAAACGGGCTGGCCGATTGTCGGCGACACGATCTATGGCAACGCCCCACGCGTCGGCGGCCCCGTGCTGCATCTGCATGCGCGCGAAGTCGTGGTGCCGCTTTACAAGAACCGCCCGCCGATCCGGGTTGTCGCGCCAATCCCTGAGGATGTGCGCGCCATGTTGATGCAATGCGGGTGGCGGGAAGAGCCCGCCTCATTGCGGGCGTAACCGGTCACGCCGCCAGCAAACGGTGGCCGTCATGCCCGGCGATTTTCGCCTCGATGATCGCGCCCGGCTTAGCGGCCGCCGCAAGCTTCACCAAGGTGAAATCCTCGGTGCGACCCTGGCCGGTGGTTTCGGCCAAAATACGCCGCGCTGCCCCGACCTCGCGGTCGAGATGCGCTATGAGCGCCATCGCGCCGCGCTCGCGCAAACGCCGCGCCCGCGCTTTGACGACGGTGCGGGAGAGTTGCGGCATCCTTGCCGCCGGCGTGCCGGTCCGCGGCGAGAACGGGAACACATGCAGATGCGTCAGCCCGCACTCCTCGACGAGACGCAGCGAGTTTTCAAACATCGCCTCGGTCTCGGTCGGAAATCCGGCGATGATATCGGCACCAAACACGATGTCCGGGCGCAGGCGGCGCAAGCCGGCGCAGAACGCGATCGCGTCGCCACGCGAATGCCGGCGTTTCATGCGCTTGAGGATGAGATCGTCGCCGGCCTGCAGCGACAGATGCAGATGCGGCATCAGCCGCGGTTCGCAAGCGAAAGCATCGATCAGATCGCGGTCAGCCTCGACTGAATCGATCGAAGAGAGCCGCAGCCGCTTTAGCTCCGGCACGTGTTTGAGGACTTGTTTGACCAGCGCGCCGAGTTTCGGCGCACCCGGCAAATCGGCGCCGTAGCTCGTGATATCGACGCCGGTGAGCACGATCTCGCGCGCGCCGCTGTCGACGAGTCGTTTTACGTCGTCGACCACGGCGCCCATCGGCACCGAGCGCGAATTGCCGCGGCCGAACGGGATGATGCAAAACGTGCAGCGATGATCGCAGCCGTTTTGCACCTGCACGAAGGCGCGCGTGCGGTCGGCGAAAGTGTCGAGCAGATGTGGTGCGGTTCGCTTCACCGCCATGATGTCGTTGACGAGCGCCTTCGGCGCGTCCGCGACCCCGAAATCTGTTTGCGTCTGAGCCCACGCCGCACCGCTCAGCTTCTCGCTGTTGCCGAGCACACGATCGGTTTCCGGCATGGCGACGAAGGTGTCCGGCTCGGTCTGCGCGGCGCAGCCGGTGACGACGATCTTGGCTAGAGGCCGCTGGCGCCGCAGCGCGCGGATGGTCTGCCGCGCCTGGCGCACCGCTTCGGCGGTAACGGCGCAGGTATTGACCACCACGGTGTCGCGCAAACCGGCGCGCTCCGCTTCGC
>CAYWNY010000178.1:0-7320 GCA_964459765.1 uncultured Hyphomicrobiales bacterium
ACATCATCGCGCCGTCCGACATGATGGATGGCCGCGTCGGCGCGATCCGCGCCGGTCTTGATAAGGCAGGCTTCGGCGACGTGCAGATCATGGCCTATGCGGCCAAATACGCGTCGGCGTTTTACGGCCCGTTCCGCGACGCGGTCGGCTCGAATGCGACGCTCATTGGCGACAAACGCACCTATCAGATGGACCCGGCGAATTCGGACGAGGCGTTGCGCGAAGTGGAACTCGACATCGCCGAGGGCGCCGACATGGTGATGGTCAAGCCGGGGCTGCCCTATCTCGACATTTTGCATCGCGTCAAGGCGGCCTTCGCTATGCCGACCTTCGCCTATCAAGTATCTGGCGAATATGCGATGATCATGGCGGCCGCGGCCAACGGCTGGCTCGATGGGGAGAAAGCGATGGCTGAAAGCCTGGTCGCTTTCAAACGTGCCGGCGCCGACGGGGTGCTCACTTATTTCGCGATGCGAATGGCGGAGAAGTTGAAGAAGGGTAGCCAATAGTTTGCGTCCCCGCCTGGGATAACGGGATGTAGGCGGATAGTCATGCGTCAGGACGACGAAGAATTTGGACCTTATGTGCCGCTGCTGCGACGGATCATTATCCTGGTCGCAGTTATCACCGCAGTTCCGGTGACCTTGTGGACCATCACCGCATTTGTGCGCGCTTATGTAGCGCCGGCGAAGCTCCCGACCTTTCATCAATTGGCGGCGACCGTATCCAATAAGACTGAAGCGCCACCGACATCGGACGCGGCGAATATCTCAGATCCGCCGGCAACGCCCGAGACCAAGATCGCGGAAAACGGTGCCTTCCCGGCTCCGAAGGGCGATCGCGTGGCTGAAAGTGAAGCGGCCGCCCCCGCCGCCATGAAGGTCGCGAGCGCACCGGCGATCGTGCCGGTCAGCCCGAAGGGAGCGGAAGTCTTCCCGCCGCCACAGCCGATGCCGCCGGCGGCCAACGACGCTGGGCCCAACACCGCGATGCTCGCGGTTACGCCGGCGATGCCGCCCGCGCCGCCACCGCTAGCCGCCGCAATGCCGTCACCAGATGCCGCGGCCTCGGCGGCTGCGACCGATCAAGCCGCCGATGCCCTACCCGCCTCAGCACCGCTGAGCGGCCCCATACCGTTGCCCCGGCATCGACCGCGGGACCTCGGCGCCGAGCGCATTGCCGACATGTCGCCGGCAAACGTACCGGTGCCGCGGCCGCGGCCCGACGCCGCACGCGCCGCGGCATCACCTGAGGATGGCAGCAGCCCGCTCGGCTTCATCCAGAATCTGTTTCACTAGCGTCACCCCAGCACGGCGCCACCGCGCATGCGTACCGGCTGGTAGCCGGCGTCGGCAAACGCGCGAAATATGTCTTCGGCGTGCGCGGCATCGCGTGTCTCGATGGTGACGTCGAGTTTGGCGCCTTTGGCCGGCACGTCGAGAAACAGCCGGTGATGATCGACGCTCAAAATGTTGGCGCCGAGCTGGCCGAGCCGAGTGGCGATCTGACCTAAAACTCCCGGACGATCCGGAATCGTCAGCCGGAACGAGACGATCCGGTCAGCGCGCTCCAGTTCGCGCACCATGATCGATGCGAGAATGCGCGGATCGATGTTGCCGCCGCACAGGATCAGGCCCACCTTGCGGCCGCGAAATCGCTCCGGTTCCGCCAGCATCGCCGCAAGCCCGGCGGCGCCGGCGCCTTCCGCCATCGTCTTCTGCAAGGTGAGAAAGGCGTTCACCGCGCGCTCGATCAGCGCTTCGTCAACCAGAAGAATATCGCTGACATATTCGCGCACCACCGGCAGCGTGAGCTTGCCGACATTCTGCACGGCAATGCCCTCGGCCAGGGTCGCGCCGCCGCACGCTTTGCTGCCTTGATGGATGGCGTTCCACATCGACGGGTAAAGCGTACTTTCGACGCCGACGATTTCGATCGACGCATTTTTCGCCTTGGCCGCAATGGCGCAGCCGGCGACGAGCCCGCCGCCGCCAATCGGTATGACGAGGACGTCGAGCGCCGTCACCTCCTCGAGCATCTCGAGCGCAATCGTCCCCTGCCCGGCAATAATGTGCGGATCGTCGTAAGGATGCACCCAGACGAGATCTTGTGCGGCGGCGATCTTCTCGGCACGCGCTTGTGCCTCCGCGATCGTTTCGCCTTCAAGCACGACGGTCGCGCCGCATGCCTCGGTCGCCTTGACCTTTACGAACGGCGTCGTCACCGGCATGACGATGGTCGCCGGTATGCCGAGGCGCCGGGCGTGATAGGCGACCGCTTGCGCATGGTTGCCCGCCGACATCGCGATGACGCCGCGGCGGCGTTCTGCGGCAGACAGCGCCGCGAGCTTCACGCAGGCGCCGCGCTCCTTGAACGAATTGGTGACCTGCAAATTCTCGTATTTGACGAAAACTTCGGCGCCGGTCAGCGCCGAAAGCGGTGGCGCCGGAAGAAGCGGCGTGCGCAGGACATGGCCGGCGATCGTACGACGGGCGGCCTCGATATCGGCAAGCGTCACCATCGGTGGCTCTTTTTCCTCATTTTCGCCGGCGTTACAATGTTAGAATGTGGGTTGAGAGTCGCTGGACATGAGTGATTCTGCGCCAAAATCGGCATGGGATTCGGCGCTGGGCGGGATCGGTCTATCCGCCGAGCTGCGGCGGCATGCCTTCGATCCGATCGCGCAGCCGGAATTGTTCGAGGGTGTGTTGGCGCGCCGCTTTGTCGCTTTCGTGATCGATCTGGTGATTATCGCGTCGCCGCTGATCGGCGCGACGATCTTCATCTTTATTCTCGGCCTCATCACCTTTGGCCTGGGCTGGTCGCTGTACTGGCTGTTGTCGCCGGCGTCGGTGGTCTGGGCGCTGTTTTACTACGGTGCCACGCTCGGCAGCGCTGCTTCGGCGACGCTCGGCATGCGCACCATGGGAATCGAGATGCGCACCTGGTACGGAGCGCCATGTTACTTCCTGCTCGGCGCGGTGCACGCAATCGTCTATTGGATCAGCGTCAGCGTGCTCACCCCGTTCGTGCTGCTGGTCGGCTTCTTCAACCAGCGCAAGCGGCTCTTACACGACATGCTGGTTGGCACCGTCGTTATCAACAACGCCGCCCAGGGCGCGGCCTTGCGCACCCGTATTGCCAGCTATGGCTGATTTTTCCTTTAACGCGGCGGCATTCTCGGGCAATCTAAGCGGTAGTCGGGGCCGGCTCGGCCTCAACGCCGAAGTGAATTTGCATTGACCCAACACTCCCGCGATACGCCGCAATTCTATCTTACGGCGCCTTCCCCCTGCCCCTACCTTTCCGGCAAGGAAGAACGCAAAGTCTTTACCCATCTCGTCGGCGAGCGCGCCGGCGAGCTCAACAACATCCTGACGCAGGGCGGCTTTCGCCGCAGCCAATCGATCGCCTATCGGCCGGCCTGCGAGGGCTGCCGCAGCTGCGTTTCGGTGCGCGTCGTGGTCAGGGAATTTGAGCCAACGCGCAGCATGCGGCGGATCGAGAAGCGCAACGCCGACATCGGCGGGGACATGAGGATCGCGGTTCCGACTTCGGAGCAATATTCGATCTTCCGCGCTTACCTCGATTCCCGGCATCGCGACGGCGGCATGGCCGACATGACCGTGCTCGATTACGCCATGATGGTCGAGGACAGCCATATCGAAACCCGCGTCGTCGAATACCGGCGCCGGGAAGCCGACGCTACGGTTCCCGGGAGCCGCGCCGGCGATCTGATTGCGGTGGCGCTGACCGACGTGCTCGCCGACGGCCTATCGATGGTTTATTCGTTCTTCGAGCCGGACGAAGCGCCGCGGTCGCTCGGCACCTTGATGGTGCTCGATCACATCGCCCGCGCCCGCACGATGGGCCTAGCTTACGTCTATCTCGGCTACTGGGTGCGCGGCTCGCGCAAGATGGACTATAAGAGCCGCTTCCTGCCGCAGGAGCGGCTCACGCCCGACGGCTGGGCGCGGACGGAGCAGCGATCAGCTACTCGCTAGGCGCCGCTCGTCCATTCGTACCGCCGCCGAACTTATTGCTCTTCGGAAAACCCTTCGGCGCCAAACGGCCGGCATCGGCGCGATTGCCACGCCAGTCGGCGAGTTCTTTGAGCGACAGCGTGAATACGCGGCCGGCCGTATCGGTCCAGCTCAAACCCTTCTCCGCCGCGAACGTCTTGATGTCGGATAACCCGCCATCCTTGTGGCGTTGCAGGCGCACGCCGCGTCCGCGCGTCATCTCTGGCACTTGGTCGATCGGGAACACCAGCATTTTGCGGTTCTCGCCGATCGCCGCGACCAGTTCGCCGATGGCAGGCGCGATCGCGCGAGCCTGATCCGGCGACGACACATTAAGGATTTGCTTGCCCTTGCGCGTGTTGGCGACGCATTCATCCTCGGGGACGATAAAGCCTCGGCCCTCTTTGCTCGCGACAATGAGTTTGCGTCCGCCCTCGTAGCGGAAAACGGAAATTACATCGGCTTCCTGCTCCATCTCGATGTAAAGCCGGATCGGCTCGCCGTGGCCGCGCCCGCCGGGAAGCTTCGCCGCCTCGATGGTGTAGCAGCGACCGTTGGTGGCAAAGACCAGAAGCTTTGATGTCGTCTCGGCGAAGAATGCCAGTTTGAGCGCATCGTCGGCCTTGAAAGCGAGCCCAGCGAGATCGGCGACTTGGCCCCGCAGCGCACGGATCCAGCCCTTTTCCGAGACCACGATGGTAACCGGCTCGCGCTCGACCAAGGCTTCTCCGATGGCCGCTTCGTCGTGCGCGGGCGCTTCGGCAAAGCTGGTACGGCGTTTGCCGAGCGGCGTCTTCGGACCGAATGTGTCGCGCACCTGCCGGATCTGCCCGGCAATGGTTTTCCACTGCTCTTTTTCCGAACGCAGCAGGCTCTCGATGGATTTTTTTTCCGCGCGCAGAGATTTGTCTTCCTCGCGGATCTCCATTTCTTCAAGCCGCCGCAAATTGCGCAGCCGCATGTTCAGTATGGCGTCGGCTTGCACGTCGGAGAGCTTGAACGTCTTCATCAGTACCGGCCTCGGCTCATCCTCGTTGCGGATGATTTTGATGACCTTGTCGATGTTGAGATAGGCGACGAGATAGCCGCCCAGCACTTCGAGGCGATGCTCGATCTGGCCGAGCCGGTAGCGCGAGCGGCGCAGAAGCACCTCGCGCCGATGCGTCAACCATTCGCTCAACGCTTCCGCAAGCCCGAGCACTTTGGGAATGCGCCCGCGCACCAACACATTCATGTTGAGCGGAATGCGACTTTCAAGCTCGGTGAGCTTGAACAGGCTTTCCATCATCAGCGCCGGATCGACCGAACGCGAGCGCGGTTCGAACACGAGCCGCACGTCTTGCGCGGACTCGTCGCGCATGTCGGCGACGAACGGCAGCTTCTTTTCGTTGATCAGTTCGGCGATGCGCTCGACGAGCCGCATCTTCTGCACCTGCCACGGGATTTCGGTGATTACGATCTGGTAGGTACCCCGCCCGGTGTCTTCGGTCTTCCAACGTGCGCGCAGCCGAAACGAGCCGCGGCCGGTGTTGTAAGCCTCGGCGATGGTCTCGGGCGGATCGACGATCACGCCGCCGGTCGGAAAATCGGGCCCGGGAATGTATTTGAGCAGCGTACGGCTGCGCGCGTTCGGCGTATCGATAAGATGCAAAGCCGCGTCGCACAGTTCGGCGATGTTGTGGGGCGGGATTGAGGTCGCCATGCCGACCGCAATGCCTTGCGCCCCGTTGGCGAGCAGATTCGGAAAGGCCGCCGGCAGCACCACCGGCTCTTGCATCACGCCGTCATAGCTCGCGCGGAAGTCGACCGCGTCTTCGTCGATGCCGTCAAGGAGAAGGCGCGCCGCGTCCGTCAGCCGTGCCTCGGTATAGCGGTAGGCGGCGGCATTATCGCCGTCGACATTGCCGAAATTGCCTTGGCCGTCGACCAGCGGATAACGTGAGGAAAAATCCTGCGCCAGGCGGACCAGCGCATCGTAGATCGCCTGATCGCCATGGGGGTGGAAATTGCCCATCACGTCGCCGACGATCTTCGCCGATTTCTTGAACGCGGCGCCGGGATCGAGCCGAAGGAGCCGCATGCCGTAGAGGATGCGGCGATGCACCGGCTTCAGCCCGTCGCGCGCATCGGGCAATGCGCGGTGCATGATGGTCGAGAGCGCGTAGGCAAGGTAGCGCTCCTCAAGCGCCTCGCGCAGCGCCACTTCCTGCACATGCTCGGGTTCCGGGGGAATCACTTTCTTATTCATGGCGGCTTGGGGTAGCCTGGCTGGCTGTTGCGGACAAGAACGGCGGCGACAAAGCGTCCGCGCGCGTCAGGCAGCGGCAGGTCGCGCGGTGCAAAAGCGTGGCGGTCAAGGAAGAAGCCGGTGAGTGCAAACGCGTCGGCCAAGTCGGCCGGCGTCGCCGGCGCGCGCTCGCTTTGCAGAAAATCCGGCAGCCGCATCAGCTTGTCGCGATAGGCCTCACCCCCGGCGCGCGAAACCGCCCGCCCCGACCGCGGCGACACATAAATGAGATCGTCGGTCGAGCCGGTCGCGGCACACGTCGACAGGTCGAGCCCGAAGCCGAGCTCGGCGAGGAACGCAAGCTCGAACCGCGCCACCATCGGCCCGACGACCGCCGGATCGTCGAGTGAATCGAGGATAATTTCGAGCGCCTGATGGATGCCGGCATGCGGCTCTCGCTCGGCAAGGAGCCGGCACAAAGCGGAAAGATGGGTCACGCCGTGAACCGCGTGCGCGGCATCGAGAAATCCGGCGGCGCGCAGGTTGATACCCTCGACCGCGTAATTGCCGAGATGGTCGTCAAGCCGCGCCCGCCAGGTCGCGCGCAGCGAATTACCCGGCTGCAGCACGCCACGGAGCCGCCTGCCCGAACCGCCGCGTACCAGCCCGAGATGGCGACCACGTCCGGCGGTCATCAATTCGAGAATAACGCTCGTCTCGCCGTGCTTGCGCACCCCGAGCACGATGCCTTCGTCGATCCATTGCATGGCGATTATGTATATACGACTCGCTGTTACTCCCGCGGAAACTCCAGCCCCATCTCCCGGTAACGCTCCGGGTCGTCGCCCCAACCTTCGCGCACCTTCACGAACAGAAAGAGATGCACCGGGTGCTCAATTGCTACGGCGATATCGGCCCGC
Organism: uncultured Hyphomicrobiales bacterium; assembly: GCA_964459765.1. Taxonomy (GTDB): domain Bacteria; phylum Pseudomonadota; class Alphaproteobacteria; order Rhizobiales; family Xanthobacteraceae; genus BOG-931. The sequence continues at coordinate 7,170 of CAYWNY010000178.1, forward strand.
GACGCCGCGCCGATCGCCTTGATGGTTTGGCCGCCCTTGCCGAGCACGATTTTGCGCTGGCTTTCGCGCTCGACATAGATGTTCTGCTCGATGCGGACCGCGCCGTCTTTGAGCTCCTTCCACACCTCGGTCTCGACCGTCGACTGATACG
>CAYWNY010000179.1:0-7315 GCA_964459765.1 uncultured Hyphomicrobiales bacterium
TACACGCTGACGGTCGAAGAATTCCTCTCCTGGCAATATTCGATCGACCAGCACGGCCTCGCCGGCCTGCGCACGACGCGGATCCAGCAATACCGCGAGTAACGAACGCTTAATCCGCCTTACCGATTGGTGAACGCCGGCAACTTGGGGGCCGGCGTTTTGCTTTTTTGCATCGCCGTCGAATTTTTTTTCAAAGTCGGACCCAATGCCCCCCTGCCCGCGGCCACTATTAACCCGCCGCTAACCATAGACCGGGCAAATCTTGCCGGGTGAGATTTGCGGAAATCTCGCGCGGGAGATGGACCGGTGCTGGGTCTGCTTGAGTTTGCCAAGACGCTCGGTGCGCCACGCATCGCCGCAATGGTCGCCGTCACCATCGCGCTGGTCGGCTTTTTCGCCTTTCTCATTTTGCGCGTGACCGCGCCGCAGATGACGCCACTCTACACCGATTTGAGCTACGAGGATTCGGCCGCTGTCGTGAAGGAACTCGAGCGGCAAGGCGTCGTCTACGAGTTGCGCAACGACGGCAATATCGTGATGGTGCCGCAGGACAAGGTCGCCCGATTGCGCATGACGCTGGCCGGCGAAGGCCTGCCGAAGGGCGGCAGCATCGGCTACGAGATTTTCGACAAATCGGACACGCTCGGGACGACGAGCTTCGTGCAGAACATCAACAATCTGCGCGCGATCGAGGGCGAATTGGCGCGTACCATCCGCAGCCTCGATCGGGTAGTGGCCGCCCGCGTGCATTTGGTGATGCCGGAACGCCCGCTGTTCTCGCGCGACAAGGTCGAGCCGTCCGCCTCGATCGTGCTCAAGGTTCGCGGCACGCTGGACGCGCAGCAGGTGCGCGCCATCCGCCACCTCGTGGCCTCCGCCGTCAACGGGCTCAAACCGCAGCGCGTGTCGATCGTGGACGAGACCGGCCGGCTGCTCGCCGACGGCGCCGGCGACAGCGATAACCCCGGCGAGGTCACAATCGACGAACGGCGCGTGGCGTTCGAAAAACGGTTGCGCGACCAGGTAGACACCATCGTCACCTCCGTGGTCGGGCCCGGCCGGGCCCGCACCGAAGTCAGCGCCGACTTCGATTTCAACCGCATCACGCAGACTTCGGACAAATACGATCCCGAGGGCCGCGTGGTGCGTTCGAGCCAGACGCGCGAAGAAACCTCGGCGAGCAACGAAGGCCGCGACAATCAGGTCACCGTCGGCAACGAAATACCCGGCGGCGGCAATCAGCGGCAGACGCCGGGGCCGACGCCCGAAGCCCCGCCGACGCCGCGCGACCAGAGCCGCAAATCCGAGGAAATCGTCAACTACGAGATTTCCAAGGTCACCAAAACCGAGGTGATCGAAAGCGGCCGGGTCAACCGTATCTCGGTTGCCGTGCTCGTCGACGGCACTTACGGCAAAAACGACAAAGGCGATATCACTTATCAGCCGCGCAGCAAGGAAGAGCTCGATCAGATCGCGTCGCTGGTGCGCACGGCGATCGGCTTCGACCAGAAACGCGGCGATCAGGTCGAGGTGGTCAATTTGCGCTTCGCCGAAGCGCCGTCGACACCGATCAGCGAACCAAGCGGCTGGCTGTCGGCGCTGCAATTCACCAAGGACGACATCATGCGCGCTATCGAGATGGTGGTCATGGGTCTCCTCGGTTTTGTCGTGCTGCTGATGGTCGTGCGCCCGCTAGTGCGCCGCATGCTGGCGCCGGAAGTGCGCGCGCTCGCAGCGCCGCCGACGGCCGGCGCCGGCGGCGCGTCGGTTGCCGACGTCGCGGCGGAGGCCGTCGCCAAAGCCGAGCCGAGCCAGGCCGCCAAAATGATCGACATCGCCCAAATCCAGGGCCAAGTGCACGCCCAGTCAGTGCAGAAGGTCGGTGAACTCGCCGACAAGAACCCGACCGAAGCCGTTTCCATCATCCGCCAATGGATGACCGAGCACAAAGCAGCCTGATCGATCCACGCCATGCCATCCGCCTTCGAACAAGATCCCTCTCGCGCCGCCGCAGTCGCCAATCTTGTCGCCCGCGGCGGAGCGTCGGCGGCGAAGCGGGAACTGACCGGGCCGCAGCGCGCGGCGGTGCTCATGCTCGCGCTTGGCGAACAGCACGGCGCCAAGATTTGGAGCCTGCTCGACGACGACGAGCTGCGCGAGATTTCCATCGTGATGGCGACCATGGGCTCCGTCGAGGCGGAGCAGGTCGAGGCTCTGCTGCTCGAATTCGTCACCCGGATGTCGGCTTCCGGTGCGCTGATGGGCAACTTCGAGGCCACCGAACGGCTGCTGCAGCAATATCTGCCGCCCGAGCGCGTCGGCAACATCATGGAAGAGATCCGCGGTCCCGCTGGTCGCAACATGTGGGAGAAGCTCTCCAACGTCCAGGAAGAGGTTCTCGCCAACTATCTCAAGAACGAATATCCGCAGACCGTCGCGGTCGTGCTGTCGAAGATCGGGCCGGAACATGCCGCGCGCGTGCTGGCGATCCTGCCCGAGGAATTGGCGCTCGACGTCGTCAACCGCATGCTGCGCATGGAAGCGGTGCAGAAAGAGGTGCTGGAGCGAGTCGAACAGACGCTGCGCACCGAATTCATGTCCAACCTGTCGCAAACCCGGCGCCGCGACGCACACGAGGTCATGGCGGAGATTTTCAATCATTTCGATCGTCAGACCGAAACCCGCTTCCTGACTTCGCTTGAGGAAGACAACCGCGAAAGTGCCGAGCGCATCAAGACGCTGATGTTCACCTTCGACGACCTGATCAAGCTCGATCCGGGTTCGGCGCAGACGCTGATGCGACACATCGAGAAAGACAAATTGGCAATCGCGCTCAAGGGCGCTTCGGAGCCGGTGCGGCAGTTCTTCCTGTCGAATATGTCGACGCGCGCCGCCAAGATGCTGGTCGACGATATGGGGGCGATGGGCCCGGTGCGGCTGCGCGACGTCGACGAGGCGCAGGTGCTGCTTGTCAATCTCGCCAAGGACCTGGCCGGCAAAGGTGAGATCGTCATCTCCAAGACTCGCGGCGAAGAAGAGTTGATCTATTGATGGGCGCACCGGCCAAATTCCTGTTCGACGTCGATTTCGCCGCCGGCAGCGAACGCGTAGCGACGATCCCGCTCCCGGAGCACGCGGCCACGCTCGCCGAAGCCGAGGCGGCCGCCCACGCCAGAGGCTTTGCGCAGGCGCAAAGGGACGCCGCCGTCGAAGCCAACCGCCGCATTGCCGGCGCGCTGGAACGCATTGCGGTGAGCCTGCGCGAAGCCAACGGCGCCTTGCACGCCATCGAAACACGGCTCGAATGCGAGGCCGTCGAAGTCGCCGTTGCCGTGGCCCGCAAGCTCGTACCGGAACTGCTGCAACGCGAGCCGTTTGCCGAGATTTCAGCGCTGGCCAGCCATTGCTTCCGCGAGTTGCTCGCCGCGCCGCACATCGCGGTGCGGGTCAATGACACACTTTATGCGGCGGCGCGCGAACAGCTCGATGACGTCGCCCGCGCCCACGGTTTCGAGGGCCGGCTGGTCGTGCTCGGCGATCCCGGCATCGGCGCCGGCGATTGCTGCATCGAATGGGCCGACGGTGGCGTCACCCGCGACATCGCCGCCGCCGACGCCGCCATCGGCGAAGCGGTCGCCCGCTATATCAGTGCGCGCCGCGGCCTGGCAGACGCCAGCCGCGCCGCGGAGGAGGCATGACAATGAGCGACGACGGCAAGGTGCCGCTGCCCAATCTGGAACACAACGACGCGCCGCCCGGCGTCCCGGCGGAACCGATCGAACCCGAAGGCGCGACGTCACGCATCGCCGGTGATCTCGAAGCCGTGTTCGACGTCCCGGTGCAAGTTTCCGCGGTGCTCGGCCGGGCGCGGATGGAAATCAACGATCTCCTCAAATTAGGCCCCGGCACGGTGCTGGAGCTCGACCGCAAGGTCGGTGAAGCGATCGACATTTACGTCAACAACCGGCTCGTCGCCCGTGGCGAAGTCGTTCTGGTCGAGGAAAAGCTCGGCGTGACTATGACCGAAATCATCAAGGCGGAGCGGGCGTGATGCGGCGCCTGACCAAGAAGGAATAAGAAGATGCGGCTTTTGATCGTCGGTACGCTCAACGGGCAATTGACCACCGCGACCAAGATCGCGATGGACAAGGGCGCTACCGTCACGCATGCCGCAGACATCGCACAAGCGCTCGCCGTACTGCGCTCGGGGCGCGGCGCCGACCTGTTGATGGTCGACGTCGGCATCGACATCCGCGAACTGGTCAAAAGTCTCGAAACCGAGCACATCCACGCCCCGATCGTTGCTTGCGGCATCGCCACCGACGCCCGCGCCGCCGTTGCCGCCATCCATGCCGGCGCCAAGGAATACATCCCGCTGCCGCCGGACGCTGAGTTGATTGCGGCAGTGCTGGCCGCCGTCGCCGACGACACGCGTGAGTTGATCTACCGCGACGAAGCGACGGCACGCGTCGTCAAGCTTGCGCTGCAAGTAGCGGCGAGCGACGCCTCGATCCTGATCACCGGCGAATCGGGAAGCGGCAAGGAGGTGCTGGCGCGCTATGTACACAGCCGATCGAGCCGGTCGAAGAAGCCTTTCATCTGCATCAATTGCGCCGCCATTCCCGAATCGCTCCTGGAATCCGAATTGTTCGGCCACGAGAAAGGCGCGTTCACCGGCGCGGTGGCGCGGCGGATCGGGAAATTCGAGGAGGCCAACGGCGGCACGCTGTTGCTCGACGAGATTTCGGAAATGGACGTGCGGCTCCAGGCCAAGCTGTTGCGCGCGATCCAGGAGCGGGTCATCGACCGCGTCGGCGGCACGCGCCCGGTGCCGATCGATATCCGCATCATCGCCACGTCGAACCGCAATCTTGCCGAGGCGGTGCGCGAGAACACGTTCCGCGAGGATTTGCTGTTCCGCCTCAACGTCGTCAACCTCAAAATCCCGCCGCTGCGCGAGCGGCCGGCCGACGTCATCGAGCTGGCGCAATATTTCATCGGCAAATACGCCGCCGCCAACGGCGTTCCGGCGCGGCCGCTGTCGGCGGAGGCGCGGCGCACGCTTACGGTCAATTATTGGCCCGGCAATGTGCGCGAATTGGAAAACACTATGCATCGCGCCGTGCTGATGGCGACCGGCGGCGAGATCGGGCCTGAAGCGATCCTTGCGCCGGACGGCGCCCGCCTCGATCAGCAGCGCGGCGCCTCATCGGTCGCCCACGCGACGCTTGCCGCCGAGCAGTTTTCGCGCGCGCTGGTCGGCCGCACAGTCGCGGAAGTCGAGCGCGATCTGATCCTGGAGACGCTCAAGCATTGTCTCGGCAACCGCACGCACGCCGCCAACGTGCTTGGCATTTCGATCCGCACGCTACGCAATAAGCTCAATGAATATGCCGCCGACGGCACGCCGGTGCCGCCGCCCGGAGGCGGCGAGCCGCGCGTAGCGGCTTAAGCGGCTAGAGCCCTTCGAGCATCACAATTTCCACTTCGCCGGCACCGTCACGGCGAAAGGCTGCGGCCTTCTTATACTCGTCGGAGGAAAAGCAGGCGACGCCCTGCTCGAAGGTTGGAAATTCGATGATCACGAAGCGTTGAAACTTTTCCGGACCTTCCATGATCTGGAAGCGCCCGCCACGCGCCAGCGCCTTGCCGCCATACTTGGCGAGAATCGGCGGTACCAAGTCGGCGTATTTCTTGTATTCAACCAGGTCATTGACCTTGGAGCGGGCGATCCAATAAGCGGGCATTTGCGAATTTCCAATGCTTGCGACTGACAACTACTCCGCGGCGCGGCGCGCCGCAACAATCTGATCGGCGGTCCGGCCGGTCAGTTCCGCCATGTGATCGAACTTGAAGGTGAACGTGCCGGCGCCGGCGGTGGCGGAGCGAACCTCGACGATCAGATCGCCGATCTCGGCTTCCGGCATCTTCGCGCGCACCACGTCCCAGCCCTCCCAGCCCTCGCGGGTATCGAAGCCGAGGATTTGGCCGCGCCGGCCGGACAGTAGCGCATTGATCTTTGCCGTCGCCTCGTTCGGGCAGACGATCTCGACCAGATGAATCGGTTCGAGCAGCACCGGCTGGCACTGCGGCAGCCCCTCGCTGATGCCGATGCGGCCGGCGGTGCGAAACGCCATGTCGGAAGAATCGACGGTGTGATAGGAGCCGTCGATCAGCGCGACGTGCAAATCGACCACCGGGAATCCCAAAGGCCCATTGGCGAGCGCGTCGACGACGCCTTCCTCGACGGAGGGGATGTAGTTTCGCGGCACCACGCCGCCGGTGATCTTGTCTTCGAACGAGAATCCGGCGCCGCGCGGCATCGGCTTGATGTCGATCACAACGTCGCCGTATTGGCCGTGACCGCCGGACTGTTTCTTGTGCCGGCCGCGCTGGGTAACGCCCTTGCGGATGGTTTCGCGATAACCGACCGAGGGCTGGCGGCGCTCGATGGCGACGCCGTAGCGCTCGCCAAGACGCTCGGTGGCGACACGCAAGTGCATCTCGCCCTGCCCCCACAATACCACCTCATGGGTCTCCGGATTGTGCACGATGACAAGCGAGGGATCTTCCTCGGCGAGCTTATTGAGCGCCTGACCGAGCTTGACGTCGTCCTTGCGCTCCTTCGCCGAGATGGCGATAGCGAGCACCGGCGGACAGGGCTCGACTTTGGCCACCGCAGGATACGCCTGTTTGCCCGCGGTCAAGGTGTCGCCGGTCTTGGCTTTGTCGAGTTTGGCGAACGCGACAGTCTCTCCGAGCATCGCCGGCCCGCGCTTTTCGGTCGATGCACCGACGAGCTTGAACACACCGGCGACGCGACCGGCCTCGCCGTCGGCGGTCAAGAAATTCGTACCGTCGCCGGCTTGGCCGGCGAGCACGCGTGCAATCGACATTTTGCCGCCATGAGTGGTGTTCTGCGTCTTGAGCACATAGGCGACCGTGTCGTTGCCGGCAGCTCTGATGCCAAGCCGCTTGGCGGTTTCGGCAATGCCCGGCGCTTCGTGTCGGAGCGCCTTCAACAGCCGCAAGACGCCGTTGGCGCGCGTCGCCGTTCCCATCAGCACCGGGCACACCAGCCCTTCGCGCAATTCGCGCGTCAGATCGTCGAACACCTTGTCGCGCGGCGGCTCGATGTCTTCGAGCAATTGCTCCATCAGCTCGTCGTCGTGGTCGGCGAGCGTCTCGAGCATCGAGAAGCGCGCGGTCTTCTCGCGATCGGCCGCGTCACCTGCGAGCGCCACGATCTCAGAGGGCGCGTGCTCTTTGTAGACAAACGCCCGCTCCAGCGCGAGATCGACGAAGCCGGTGATGA
>CAYWNY010000180.1:0-7166 GCA_964459765.1 uncultured Hyphomicrobiales bacterium
GATAGGGCTTTTGCCGCTCCAGCACCAGATCGACCGCCGCGCGCGCCGCCGCCAAAGCCGGATCGGTCAGTGGCCGTTCCGGGAAAATCGGCGCATAGCCTGCCGCCACCAAAAGGACATTGCGCTCCCGCGCCGGGATATCGAGCTGGTCCGAGAGGTGCAGCAGCATGTCGCGGCTCGGCTGCGCCCGCCCAGTCTCCACGAAGCTCAAATGTCGCGTGGAAATCCCGGCATCACCGGCGAGGTCAAGCTGGCTAAGCCGCCGGCGCTGCCGCCATTGCCGCAACAATCCGCCGACCGGCTGCGGGCGATTGAGCATTTTTGAAGTTTAGACCCGGGGCCGGCCGCATTCAAATTACCTCGCAGGTAATTGGCGCAATAATGGTTGAACAATGCCGCGCAGATGTTATGGGGAGCGGGTCAAAACTCGCGGTCGATTAAGGGGGATCGAGCCGCGTTTTTTAGTGACGCTCGCGTGACGAAATCTAATCAGGATGAGGCAAAAGCGCGGACATGCGGCTAAGTGTGCCAATTTCCGTCGGCAGCGGCTGGGGCCGTTTTTTCACCCGCTGGGACGTTCTGGCGGTCCTCCTGATCGTCGGGCTATTGGCGTTTTTCGCCGAAGCGAGCCGGCATCTGCTTGCGCCTCTGACCGATTTGCGGCTCCGGCCGATTTCACTCGATCCCGCCAATCTGCCCGAATACGCCGCGCGCACCACTTTGCGCATGCTGGTGGCGATGGCGTTGTCGCTGTTCTTCACGTTCACCTACGCAACGCTCGCCGCCCGCAATAAATACGCCGAGCGGCTCCTCGTTCCGCTGCTCGACATTCTGCAATCGGTGCCGATTCTCGGCTTCATCTCGATTACGGTCGTGTTCTTCATGGCGCTCGCGCCCGGGCGCGTGCTGGGCGCGGAATTCGCCGCTGTGTTTGCGATTTTCACCAGCCAGGCCTGGAACATGGCGTTCAGCTTCTATCAATCGCTGCGTACGGTGCCGACCGAGCTTGTGGAAGCTTCGCGCAATTTTGGCTTGAGGCCGTGGATGCGCTTCTGGCGCCTCGACGTTCCCTTCGCCACGCCGCAGCTGATCTGGAACATGATGATGTCGATGTCGGGCAGCTGGTTTTTCGTCGTTGCGTCGGAGGCGATCAGCGTCGGCAACACCACGATCACACTGCCTGGCGTCGGCTCCTATATCGCGCTCGCCATCGAGCATCGCGATCTGGCGGCGGTCGGCTATGCCATCGCCACCATGCTCATCGTCATCCTGATGTACGATCAGATCCTGTTTCGGCCGTTGGTTGCCTGGGCCGATCGCTTTCGCTTCGAGCAGGAACCTGGCATGCAGGCGCCGGAATCGTGGGCGCTCGATGTGCTGACGCGCTCGCGGATCGTCGAGCACCTGACCCGTCCCTTTGCCGCGACCTGGCGGCGTTTGTTGCTGGCGCGCTGGCCAAAAAGTCCGGCAGTGGCGAAACGGCAACCGGAGGATCGGCACCCCTGGATCGTCTTCCAGTGGGCCGTGATCGTGACCGCGCTTGCCGCGCTGGCGCTGTGGCAGGTCGGCCATTTCGTGGTGCAGGACATCACGTTGTCCGACGTGGCGACGGTTCTGCTGCTCGGCCTTGCCACGTTGAGCCGCATCGTCGTTCTGATCGCCCTCGCCACCGTGATCTGGGTTCCGATCGGCGTTTGGGTCGGCACCCGGCCGCGCGTCGCTAATATGGTGCAGCCGGTGGCGCAGTTTCTCGCCGCCTTTCCGGCAAATCTGCTGTTCCCGATCGCGGTTTCCGCGATCGTCGCCTTCAAGCTCAACCCGGACATATGGCTGAGTCCGCTTATGATCCTCGGCACGCAGTGGTACATTTTGTTCAACGTTGTCGCCGGAGCCGCGGCAATTCCGGCCGAGCTGCGCGCCGCAGGCGTCAATTTCGGCGTTCGCGGCTTGTTGTGGTGGCGGCGCATCGCCATCCCGGCGGTATTGCCTTATTACGTGACCGGCGCGATTACCGCGTCGGGCGGTTCGTGGAATGCCAGTATCGTCGCCGAGGTCGCCAGCTGGGGCGACGTGCATCTCGAAGCGCAAGGGCTCGGTGCCTACATTGCCCAGCAGACCGAAGCCGGCAACTTCCATCACATCGTGCTCGGCATTGTGGTGATGAGTTTGTTCGTCGTGCTCATCAATCGCACCTTCTGGCGTCCGCTTTATCTGTTCGCGGAACGCAAATTCCGGATTGGCTAAAGGCCCAATCATGAGCAGCACCGCCCTTCTCGACATCCACGCGCTCCGCCAGACCTTCCCGCGCGCCGACGGCGGCGAGCTTCTGGTGCTCGACGGCATTGAGCTCCAGCTGGTTCAGGGGCAGATCGTCGGTCTTCTCGGCCGCACCGGTTCCGGCAAATCCACGTTGCTGCGTTCGATCGCCGGCTTGATGCCGGCGGCCGCCGGCACCATCACCTATCTCGGCCGGCCGGTCGTCGGTCCGGCGCCGGGCATCGCCATGGTGTTCCAGGGCTTTGCGCTGTTCCCCTGGCTGACGGTGCTGGAAAACGTGCAGCTCGGGCTCGAGGCGCTCGGCCTTCCCGAAACCGAGATCCGGCAGCGGGCGCTGGCGGCAATCGATCTCATCGGGCTGGACGGTTACGAATCCGCCTATCCGCGCGAATTGTCCGGCGGCATGCGCCAGCGCGTCGGCTTTGCCCGCGCGCTCGTCGTCCATCCCAACATTCTGTTGATGGACGAGCCGTTCTCCGCGCTCGACGTCTTGACCGCGGAGACGCTACGCACCGATTTCCTCGAATTGTGGGGCGATGGCAAACTGCCGATCAAGGGCGTCATTCTCGTCACCCACAACATCGAGGAAGCGGTGCTGATGTGCGACCGAATCCTGCTGTTCTCGTCCAATCCGGGACGGATCATCCGCGAGATCGCCGTCGATCTCAAACAGCCGCGCAACCGGCTCGATCCGCAATTCCGCGAGCTGGTCGAAAACATCTACGTGGCGATGACCGCGCGCACGCCGACCCCGCCCAAAATCGGTACCGCGGCGGGAACGGTCGCGACCACGATCAGCACCATCCTGCCGCGCGTCTCCGCGAACCTCCTGTCCGGCTTCCTCGAAACGCTCGCCGGCACGCCCTATAACGGCAAGGCAGACCTGCCGGTCATCGCCGACGAGCTGCATCTCGACGGCGACGAATTGTTCCCGGTCGCCGATGCGCTGCAGATGCTGCATCTCGTCGAAATCGAAGGCGGCGACATGAAGCTCCTCGATACCGGGAAACAATTCGTCGATGGCGATACCAATGATCGCAAGCACATCTTCCAGCGCCAGCTGCTGAGCTATGTTCCGCTTGCCGCCCACATTCGCCGCGTCCTGCAGGAGCGTACCAATCACACCGCGCCGAAGAGCCGTTTTTTCGACGAACTGGAAGACCATATGAGCGCCGACGACGCGGAGGCGACGCTCCGTTCGGTCACCGCCTGGGCCCGTTACGGCGAAGTCTTCGCCTACGACGACGATACCGAAACGTTCAGTCTCGAGAATCCGACTTAAGCCGCCGCGCTGCGCCGTCCCCTGACCGCCAGCGCCAGCAGCGCCCGCTCGGCGATGATGTCGGCGAGCGCCGGTGTGCGACGGGACGCGAGAACCGCGTCCGCAAGATCCGCCATGGCGGCGGCGAGCCGCGCCGCGTTCCATAGTTTGAGCGCCGCCTCGACCAGCGTCTTGCGGCGGAAATGCACCGGCGGCATTAGACTGTCGACTGCGACTCGCCCATTGCCGGCTTCGATCGCGAGCCGCCACTTGTGCAGTTGCGCGAGCTGGCGCTGCGCGGCAAAAAAGATCGACCCGACGGCGGTGCCGGCGATCCGCACTTTGCCTAGCTGCACCTCGACGTCGGCGGGCCGTCCGGCGAAGGCCGCATCGATGAGGTCGTCGACATCCAGCGCCGACGCATCCGAGACTACGGCAGTCACGTCGTCGACGTCGATTTCGCCGCGGCCGCGGGCGTAGAGCGCAAGCTTGCGCAATTCGCTGCGCGACGCGGCGCGGTCGCCGCCGAGCAACGGAATGAGCAGCGCGCGCGCATCGGGTTTGAGCGTCAGGCCGGCGGCACGCATCTCGCCATCGATCAGCCGCGCCAAGTCACGCTCGGTGTCGGCGTAACACGGCAGCGCCGCGGCATTTTTGGCGCGCTCGCAAACGACGCGCAACGGCGCATTGCGGCGCAGGTCGCCGGCTTCGATCACCACCCGGCACTCGCTCGCCGGCAAGCCGAGCACTGCCTCGACCGCCGGCGCGATATTGCGGCTGCCGGCCTTGGCCCACACCGCGCGCCGGCCGCCGAACAGCGGAATGGTCTGCGCCTCCTCGGCGAGCCGCGCCGGATTGGCGGAGAGCTCTTCGGCGTCGATGCGCACCAACGCGAACGGGTCGTTGACGTCGTCGACCGACGCCTTGATCAGCGCGGCGGCGCGCTCGCTGACCAGGCCGGCATCCGGCCCGAAGATCAGCACCACCGGCTTTGCCGGATCGGGGCGGGCGACGAAGGCGTCGACGTCGGCTGACTTGATTGCGACCATGCGCCGTCCTTGCGGCCTTCACGCCACGACGTTGACGATCCGTTGCGGCACGACGATCACCTTCTTCGGCGCCTTGCCGTCGAGCACGCGTTTTACCGCGTCGAGCGCGAGGACGGCAGCCTCGATTTCTGCATTCGCCGCACCGCGCGGCACGGTGACGTCGGCGCGTTTCTTGCCGTTGATCTGCACCGGCAGCGTCAGCGTGTCCTCGACCAGAAGGTCGCGCTCGACCTGCGGCCACCGCGCTTGCGCGACCAGCGTATCGTGGCCGAGCGTCGCCCAGCATTCTTCGGCGAGATGCGGCATCATCGGGGCAAAGAGCTGCACAAGTATGTCAACGGCTTCGTTCATGGCCCAGCGCAGATCGGGGGCGATGACCCCGTCCTCGGTGTCGATGTCGCCGATTGCGGCGCTGAGCGCATTGGCGAACTCGTAGATCGCCGCCACGCAAACATTGAAGTGCAGCTTTTCGACTTCGTCGGTGACCTTCGCGAGCGCCTGATGGGTCGCCTTGCGCAAGGCCGCGGCCGCGGGCGAGAACTGCGCCGGACGCGCCGCCGGCGCCGCTTTGGCGACCTCGGCGGCTTCGCCGCAGAGCCGCCACAGCCGCTGCATGAACCGCCACGCGCCCTGCACGCCGCGCTCGGTCCATTCCACATCGCGCTCGGGCGGCGAGTCTGACAGCATAAACCAGCGCGCCACGTCGGCGCCGTAGCCGGAGATGATCTCGTCCGGATCGACGGTGTTGCGCTTCGACTTCGACATCTTCTCGATCGGGCCGATCTCGACCTCTTCATCGGTCTCGATCAGGATGGCGCGCCGCCGCGTGTCTTCCGCCGTCTCGATCTTGACTTCCGCCGGCGACACCCACTCGCCGTTCGAGCGCTGGTAGGTCTCGTGCACCACCATGCCTTGGGTGAACAAACCGGCGAACGGCTCGTCGAGGCCAACATGCCCGGTCTTTTTCATCGCCCGGGTAAAGAAGCGGCTGTAGAGCAAATGCAGAATCGCATGCTCGATGCCGCCGATATATTGATCGACCGGCATCCAGGTATCGACTATCGGGCGGTCGGTCGGCGCGGTCGTGATCCACGGATCGGTGAAGCGCTCGAAATACCAGGACGAGTCGACAAAAGTGTCCATGGTGTCGGTCTCGCGCGTCGCCGCCCCGCCGCACTGCGGACACTTCACATGCTTCCAGGTCGGATGGCGGTCGAGCGGATTGCCCGGACGATCGAAAGTCACATCGTCGGGCAGCACCACCGGCAGATCCTGGTCCGGCACCGGCACGACGCCACAGGACTCGCAATGGATGATCGGGATCGGGCAGCCCCAATAGCGCTGCCGTGAAATGCCCCAATCGCGCAGGCGGAAATTCACCTGGCGTTGCGCCACCGGCCGGTTGCCGGCGCTTTCGCCTTCCAGTCTTTTCGCCACTTCTTCTTTTGCCTGCGACGTGGTCATGCCGTCGAGGAAGCGCGAATTGATCATCGTGCCGTCGCCGTCATAGGGGGCGTCAGTGATGACGAAGGTTTTCGGGTCCTGGCCGGGCGGGCAGACGACAGGAATGTTGCCGAGCCCGTATTTGTTGGCGAAGTCGAAATCGCGCTGGTCGTGCGCCGGACAGCCGAAAATGGCGCCGGTGCCGTAGTCCATCAACACGAAGTTGGCGACATAGACCGGCAGCGCCCAGTTCTTGTCGAACGGATGCAGCGCACGGATGCCGGTGTCGAAGCCAATCTTCTCGGCGGTGTCGATCTCGGCCTGCGCGGTGCCGCGGTGCTTGCAGTCTTCGATGAATGCGGCAAGCGCCGGATTCTTTTTCGCCGCCGCTGCGGCCAGCGGATGATCGGGCGCGATCGCCACGAACTTGGCGCCGAACAACGTGTCCGGCCGCGTGGTGAAGACCTCGATCTCGCTCTCGCCGTTCGGCGCGGTCTTTGGCGCGAGCGCGAAGCGGATCAGCAAGCCCTCCGAGCGGCCGATCCAGTTCTTCTGCATCAGCCGCACCTTTTCCGGCCAGCGCTCGAGCGTATCGAGCGCGTCGAGGAGCTCCTGCGCGTAGGCGGTGATCTTGAGGAACCACTGCGTCAGCTCGCGCAGCTCGACCAGAGCGCCCGACCGCCAGCCGCGGCCGTCGATCACCTGCTCGTTGGCGAGCACGGTGTGCTCGACCGGGTCCCAGTTGACCTTCGACTTGCGCCGCTCGACGAGACCGGCGCGGAGAAAGTCGAGGAACATCTTCTGCTGATGCTTGTAATAGGCCGGATCGCAGGTCGCGATCTCGCGGCTCCAGTCGAGCGACAGCCCCATGGATTTGAGCTGCGCCTTCATCGCCGCGATGTTCTCGTAGGTCCATTTCTTCGGATGGACCTTGCGCTCCATGGCCGCGTTCTCCGCGGGCATGCCGAAGGCGTCCCAGCCCATCGGATGCAGCACTTCGAAGCCCATCGCCCGCTTCACCCGCGCCACCACGTCGCCCATGGTGTAGTTACGCACGTGCCCCATATGGATGCGCCCGGATGGGTAGGGGAACATCTCCAGCACGTAATACTTCTTGCGCACGTCGGTGTTCGGCG
>CAYWNY010000181.1:0-7126 GCA_964459765.1 uncultured Hyphomicrobiales bacterium
TGATCGACGGCCAGCAGCTCGGCAAGCCGGCGGAGATCGTCGCCGCCATCGTCGCATTTGCCATCGTCGGCAAGACGACGGATTGGCTGATCGCGCTTACCGCCGCGCCGTTTCTGCGCTGGGAAGACGTCGTGCGGCAGACGTGACGCCGAGAACCTGACACCATGCTCATTCTCGACCGCGTCAACAAAACTTATCCCAACGGCGTGCAGGCGCTTGGCGGCGTCACGCTCGAGGTCGCGCTCGGCGAAATCGTTGCCGTGATCGGCGGCTCGGGCTGCGGGAAGTCTACGCTGTTGCGCGCCATCAGCGGCCTCGACCCGGCGACCGAAGGCGTGATTGCACTCGACGGCGAGTCGATCAAGGCGCCTCATGAGAAAATCGGCATCATTTTTCAGGAGCCGCGGCTCCTTCCCTGGCTCAAAGTCGCGGACAATGTGGGCTTCGGTTTGGGTGATCGGCCTAAATCCGAGCGCAGGCAGCGCGTCGCCGCGGCGCTGAACCGAGTGGGGCTCGCCGACAAGGCGGCGATGTGGCCGCGCGAATTGTCGGGCGGTCAGGCGCAGCGCGTCGCCATCGCGCGGGCGCTGGTACCGCGGCCGGAGGTGCTGCTGCTCGACGAGCCGTTCTCCGCGCTCGACGCTTTTACCCGCGCCGATTTGCAGGATCATCTGCTCGATCTGTGGGCCGACGCCAAGCCTACGTTGATCCTGGTCACGCACGACGTCGACGAGGCGATTGTGCTTGCCGACCGCGTGTTGGTGATGCGTCCCCGACCAGGCCGTATTTTTGCGGAGGTTGAGGTCGATCTGCCGCGCCCGCGTGACCGGCAATCCGCCGCCTTCGACTTCGTCAAACGCCGCCTGCTCGTCGCGCTGGATCGCTCGCTCGAGCGCACAGCGGCTTCCGACACCGAGATCAAGGCCGAAGCCGGTGCGGCGCTGTGGTGGTAGAGCCCGATGACGCCGTCTTAGGCCGCGTATATTCTGCCATGACGTTCCGCAAGAAAGGATGCCCCATGGACGCTGCCGGGCTGCGCGCAATGCAGGCGCCGATCAAAGAGCGATATAAGACCGAGCCCAAGGCTGCCTTCATTACGTTGAAGGCCAAGGGCACATTGGATGACGCCAACATCGCCTGCAAGGTTGAAACCGGCCGCGCTCTGGCAGTGGCGGGCCTCCATCCCGCCACCGGCGGATCGGGACTCGAACTGTGTTCCGGCGACATGCTGCTTGAAGCGCTGGTGGCTTGTGCCGGCGTGACGCTCAAAGCGGTCGCCACCGCGCTCGACATTCCGCTGAAATCCGGCGTGGTCGCCGCCGAAGGTGATCTGGACTTCCGCGGCACGCTCGGCGTCGCCAAAGATGCGCCGGTCGGCTTCGCGCAGATCCGCCTGCGTTTCGATCTCGACACCGACGCGCCGCAGGACAAGCTTGATCAACTGCTCAAGCTCACGGAACGGTACTGCGTGGTGTACCAGACGATCAAAAACGGGCCGCCGGTCGATATCAAGCTCAATCGCCAGTGACTGCCGCGCATCTGTTCTGGTACGGCTTCGCCTTGAAGATGGTGCTGACGGCGGCCGTCGTCGTCATCACGTCGTTGGCGGTCGAGCGCAGTGGGCCATTCGTCGGCGCATTGATCGGGGCATTGCCGACGGCGGCCGGCGCCGCCTACACCATTCTCGCCCTCGAACATTCCCCGGACTTCATTGCCGCGAGTGCGATTGGCAGCGTGGCGATCAACGGCGCGGTCGCAGTCTTTGCCGCGACCTACGCGATCCTGGCGCAGCGCCACGGTTTATCGGTCAGTCTCGGCGGCGCCGCGGTTGCGTGGTTCGGGATTGCTGCAGGCTTGCGGCTTGTCCAATGGACGCCATTGACCGCGGCGGCGATCAATGTCGCCGTTTTCGCCGTCACCATTCCGCTGAGTTGGCGCTATCGGGCCGGCGGCCGGCCGGTGGCATTCGTGCGCACCCCGTTCGACATTCCGCTGCGCGCGCTGACCGCCGCCCTGGTCGTGGCGGTCGTGACCGGCTTGAGTTCAAGCATCGGCTCATTCGCATCCGGCATGTTTGCTTTGTTTCCGATCATCCTTAGCAGTTCGATCGTGATCATGCATCCGCGCATCGGTGGCAAGGCGACTGCCAGCATGCTGGCGCATGCCCAGCCCTTTCTGATCGGCTTGGCGCTTGGGTTCTTTTCCGTGCATTATCTCGTCGCGCCCATCGGGGTATGGCCGGCGCTCGGCGTCGGTCTGATCGTGAATCTTACCTGGAGTGTTGCGCTCGCGGTGATCCGCACGCGGCTGCGCCGCCGCCCGGGATAGTTTTTGTTGGCGCAGGATCTTTTCGGAAAACCGGTTCCACTTTTCCGGATCATGCGCTACGTCGTCTTCGCCAGCTGCCCCTTGAGCGCGTAGAGCGCTTCCATTGCCTCGCGCGGCGACATGTCATCGGGATGGAGCGCGTTGAGTGCCTCGACCAGGGCGGCTAGCCCGGAATCGGCTTGCGGCGGCGGCGTCGCGCGAGTGGCAGCGAATAACGGCAGGTCGTCGATCAACTTGCGTGCCGGCGAAATGCGATCTTCGGCTTCGAGTTGCGCCAATACGAGCTTGGCCCGCTCAATGACGCTTTCCGGCAAGCCGGCGAGCTTCGCCACCGCGATGCCGTAGGAACGATCGGCGGCGCCCGGAACCACTTCATGCAGGAAGACGACGTCGCCCTGCCATTCCTTCACCCGCATGGTGGCGTTGTAGAGCCGCGGCAGCTTGGCGGCGAGCGCGGTCATCTCGTGGAAATGCGTGGCGAACAAAGCGCGGCAACGGTTGCGCTCATGCAAATGTTCGATCGTCGCCCAGGCAATAGAAAGGCCGTCGAAGGTCGCCGTGCCGCGGCCGATTTCATCGAGGATGACGAGCGCGCGCTCGCCAGCCTGATTGAGAATGGCGGCGGTCTCGACCATCTCGACCATGAAGGTCGAGCGCCCGCGGGCGAGATCGTCGGCGGCGCCGACACGGGAGAACAGCCGGTCGACCACGCCGATATGCGCGGCGCGCGCCGGCACGAAACTCCCGGTTTGAGCCAGCACGGCGATGAGCGCGTTCTGCCGCAGGAAAGTCGACTTGCCCGCCATGTTGGGCCCGGTGATCAGCCAAATCCGTCCCGCTCCCGCTCCGTCCTCACCCGGGGGCGAGAGGTCGCAGTCATTGGCGACAAACGGACCGCCGTCTTTGCCAAGCGCTTGCTCGACGACCGGATGGCGGCCGCCCGTGACCTCAAAGGCGAGGCCGTCGTCGACCTCCGGACGCACATAATCGCGCTCGATCGCGACTTGTCCGAGCGCCGCGGCTACGTCGACGATCGCGAGTGCTTCGGCCGCGGCCTTGATCGCCACGCTGGCGGCTGCGACGGCGCCGGCAAGCCGGTCGAAAACCTCCAGTTCAAGCGCCAGCGCCCGGTCCGCCGCATTGGCGATCTTCGCTTCGAGTTCGCCGAGCTCGGTCGTGGTAAAGCGCACCTGCCCGGCGAGAGTCTGGCGATGGATGAAGGTCGCATTGAGCGGCGCGCTCGTCAGCTTCTCGCCGTGCTGGGCGGTGACGTCGACGAAATAGCCGAGCACATTGTTGTGCCGGATTTTGAGCGAGCGGACGCCGGTCGTCTCGGCGTAGCGTATCTGCAGCGTGGCGATGATGCGGCGGGACTCATCGCGCAACGTGCGCGCTTCATCGAGAGCGGCCTCATAGCCAGGGCGGACAAAGCCGCCGTCGCGCCGCAACAGCGGCAATTCGTCGGCGAGCGCGCGACGAAGCTCGGCGGCCAATGCGGCATCCGGGCGCCGCAACGCCGCGATCGCCTCTTCGAGTTCGCGCGGGCGCTGCGCGAGCCCGGCAAGCCGGGCGGCGATGTCGGCGGCGGCAAGAATTCCCTCGCCAATGGCGGCAAGGTCGCGCGGGCCGGCGCGGCCGACCACGATGCGCGTGAGCGCGCGCGCCAAATCGGGCGCCGCTTTGAGCCGATCGCGCAGGTCGGTGCGCACGGAAGCATTTTCGACCAGCGCCGACACGGCATCGAGCCGATCGCGGATCGCAGGCGGATCGGTCAGCGGCGCGGCGAGCCGTTGCGCCAACAGCCGCGAGCCCGCGGCCGTCACCGTGCGGTCGATGGACGCCAGCAGCGAGCCGCCACGCTCGCCGGAAAGCGTGCGCAACAGTTCAAGATTGCTGCGCGTCGCTTGGTCGATCGCGAGCGTGGCGCCGGAGGCTTCGCGCACCGGCGGCGACAGCGGCGGGCGCTTACCGATTTGAGTGCGTTCCACGTACGTCACGGCTGCGGCGGCCGCGGTGAGTTCGAGGCGCGAAAACGCGCCGAATGCTGCCGTGGCCGCCACGTTGAAGAACGATGCCAGCCGCCGCTCGGCCGTGGCGCCATCGAATACATCGCGCGTCACCGGCGTCACCGCCGGCAACGTGCGCAGATAGGGCATGAACTCGTGGTCGGAATAAAACGCTTCCGAGACGATGATCTCACCCGGCTCGATGCGCGCAATTTCGGCGGCGAGGCTCGCGCGCGGGCAGGCGCTTACGCGGAACTCACCGGTGGAAATATCGATCCAGGCGAGCGCAAACTGGTCCTCGTCGGAGGTTCGGGCGCGAGAAAGCGCCAGCAGATAGTTGTTGCGCTTGGCGTCAAGGAGCGAATCTTCGGTCAGCGTGCCCGGGGTGACCAGCCGCACCACGTCGCGGCGCACGACGCTTTTGTTGCCGCGTTTGCGAGCCTCGGCGGGATCCTCAAGTTGCTCGCACACCGCGACGCGATGACCGAGCGCGATCAGGCGATGCAGATATTCGTCGGCGCGCTCGATCGGCACGCCGCACATCGGGATGTCGCGGCCCAAATGCTTGCCGCGCTTGGTCAGCACTATGCCGAGCGCCCGCGAGGCGACTTCGGCGTCGTCAAAGAACAATTCGTAGAAGTCGCCCATCCGATAGAACAACAGGCAATCCGGATTGGCGGCCTTGATCTCGATGTATTGCTCCATCATCGGCGTGACGCGGGCGCCGTCGTCGGACGCCTTCGCGGCAACGCGGCCGGGCTCGGCGGCGTTCGCTCCGTCAGTCGCGATGGGGCGTGCGGCGTCCATGAAGCGGGACGCTAGCGCATGATCCGGGAAAGTGGAAACCGGTTTTCCGAAGAGATCATGCGCGAAATGAGCGGACAACAAGCGGCAAAGCGCGCCGTGTCGACCGCACAGCTTCTTGCGCAGTGGCGCGCGCGCCGATGACGGAGAGCGGCGTCTGACCGGCCTTACGGACTAATCAGAACGGATAGGGATTCGGCTTGTCTTTGATTGTCATCCACTGCCACTGGGTGAACTCATCCCAGTTGGCCGGGCCGCCGATGCGCATTCCGTTGCCGGAAGCACCGCTACCGCCGAACGGCACATGCGGCTCGTCGGCGACGGTCTGATCGTTGATGTGCAGAAGTCCGGTGTTGAGCCGGTTGCCGATGGCGATCGCGCGCCCGATTTCGGCGGAGAACACGCCGGCGGAAAGGCCGTACTCATTCTGGTTGGCAAGCTTGACTGCCTCGTCACCGGTGCCGATGGTGGTGATCGCCGCCACCGGGCCGAAGATCTCTTCTTCGAAAGCGCGCTTGCCGGGCTTCACGCCGGTCAACACCGTCGGCTTATAGAACGGTCCATCGAAGGTGCCGCCGGCTTCGAGCTTCGCTCCTGCCGCCACCGAGTCCTTCACGATACTGTCGATGCGTTGCACCTGTGCCTTGCTGATCACCGGTCCGAGTGCGACCTGGCCGAGCGGATCGCCGACCGGGAGGTGATTGGCCTTGGCGACGAGTTTTTCCGTCAGTGCCCCGGCGATCTTCTGCTGCGCCAGGATGCGGCCGGTGGTCATGCAGATCTGGCCTTGATGGAACCAGGCGCCGAAGGCGATGGCTGACGCCGCCGCGTCGAGGTCGGCATCCTCGAGCACGATCACCGCGTTCTTGCCGCCGAGTTCGAGCTGAACTTTTTTCAGATGCTTGCCGGCGAGCTCGCCGATGCGGCGTCCGACATTACTTGATCCGGTGAACGACACCATGGCGATGTCCGGGTCGGTGCAGATTGCCTCGCCCGCTTCGACGCCGCCGGGCAACACGTGCAACACGCCCTTGGGCAAGCCCGCCTCCTCAAAGATGCGGGATGATAAATCCGCCGGTCATTACCGTGCGCGGATCGGGCTTGAGGACCACAGCGTTGCCGGTGGCGAGCGCCGGCGCCACGGCGCGGGTCGAGAGAATGAGCGGGAAGTTGAACGGCGAAATGATGCCGATCACGCCGCGCGGCAAGCGGCGGGCGATGCTGATGCGCCCGGGATTTGACGGCAGCACCAGGCCTTGCGGCTCGGTACACATGGCGGCGGAGCGGTAGAGAATCTCCGTGACCATGTGAATTTCAAATCCGGCTTTGGCGGGAATGCCGCCGGTCTCGCGCGCGATCCAGGGAATGAGTTCTTCCTGGTTGTCTTCCAGCGCGCGGGCGGCTTTGCGCAGGATGGCGGCGCGCTCTTCGTAAGGGGTCGCGGCCCACGCCGGCTGCGCCGCGCGGGCTTCGCTCGCGGCTTTGCGCACATCGGCGGTGGTGGCGTTGCCGACGCTGGTGATCTTGGCGCCCGACGCCGGCTCGACGACGTCGAACGATCCTCCGGCTGCGCTGCGCCATTCGGTGCCGAAGACGCGGCCGCGCCAGGTATCCTCAATGAGAAATTTTCCCGCCGGTGCGTTCATTTTTACACTCCTCCCTGGATTCCGCCTTGGTGCGGTTATTTCGATCGCGTGGTCAAAAGGCTTGGACCACCGTGATATTCACTTGGATATATCGAGTTTTCGGCGGTAGAACAATATTGACGCCGGTTTTCATAGACGCCAATCTTATCTGGCGCATGAACGGGCGGCGGCGTTGCACTCCCCGCAAAATCCCAGGCGGCGCGGTCAGGCCTCGTATTTCTTCTCTTCCTCGGCGGCGGCCAATACGATCAAGCGCCGCCGCACCGGGAACAGGCTGATGCCCGAGTAATGCGATATCAGCCCCCAGACGCCGGTCGGCGCAAACAGCATGAGCAGAATGGC
>CAYWNY010000182.1:0-1205 GCA_964459765.1 uncultured Hyphomicrobiales bacterium
GACCCCCGCCGCGGCCCCACAACGCGGCGGGGGTTTTGTTTCAGCGCGGACGCGGGGGCGTCAGTCGGCGATATTCGAAGCCGCCGTTCTTGATCAGCTTGTGAAAAAACGTGCCCTTCGACTTCGACTCGTCGAAATCGCGCCACAGCGACGCGGGCACATCGGCGTAGCTGTAGCGCGCGCCCGTCTTGAATTCGACGTGCAGTTCCTTCGCCTCCGGGTCATAGCCGATCGAATGAATCTGCGAACTCTCGACTTCCTTCATTTCCGGGTTGCTCATCTGCTGCTTCCTCCTTCAACGCCGCCAACGGCGGCAAACCCATGTCGTCGCGCAGTTGATCGTTCCAGTCCCACCCCACCCGCTCGGGGATGCGCACGTCGATCTGCTCGACGAAGGCGTAGCGCTTGTCGCAGGCGAGCTTGTGGGCCAAACCATAGGCCGCCATCTGGCCGCCGAAGCCCTTGTCGTTGTCGCCGAAGATCAGCAGCCGCCGGACTTTCTCGGGCGGAATCCACTTGACCAGCAGCGCGTCGTTGAGGGTCGCCCACACCGGAATCTTGAACAGGATCGCCGCGGCGAGCGACGTCTCGATCCCGGTCGCCACGCCCATCGTCTCGGCGGAATTGGCGAGCCTGACGGCGCCACCATCGGGGATCGAGCCGGGCGCAAACATGCGCGCCTCGCGAACGTCGGCCTTGGCGAGCCCGCCAGCCGCCAGATAGGTGCGATGCAGCATCCATCGCTGGGCGTCGGGCGAGACGAAGCGGGCCACCATCGCCGGATGGAACGTCCTGATCTTGCTGCCGCGCTCGCCGTAGGGCGCTTCGCCGACGACGCGGAGCTGCGTCGGCCACGGATCGAGCGCTTGCCCCAGGCGATGCTCGAGCCATCGGCTCGCCGGGTCCATGCCGTTCAGCGCGGCCGTCTGCGCCCAGCTCGCCGCCATGCGGCCCTGCTGATCCTCGCCGGCGACGTGCGTCGACGGCAGGCGCACGCGCGCCTGGCCGATGACCTTCTCGATCGCCTCCTTCGCCTCGCTGAATTCGCATTTGCGCCAGCGGATGACCGCCTCGACGCCATGGCCGGCGCCGCATTGGGAACAGAACCACGAGCCGGAGCCTTCCTTGTCGTCGAAGCGGAAACGGTCTTTGCCGCCGCAGAAAGGGCATGCGCAGTGCTTGCCGGTCAGCGCCTGGGATGGGAA
>CAYWNY010000182.1:1305-2855 GCA_964459765.1 uncultured Hyphomicrobiales bacterium
TTGCGGACGCTGTTCGGCCAGTCGTCGAAAATGTCGCGGAAGGTGTGCGCCGCCCGCCCGTCGCTCCATGAGAATTCGATCTGCATCGCCCGGATTTCGCCCCAGACCTGCTTCTTGCCGCGCTCGCGAAGCTGTTCGACGACCGGCTTGCCGCGCCGCCGCTTGCCGCCGCGCTGGAACTCGACCAGATCGCCTTCGATTTCTTCGACCCCCGGCCGCCCACGCTTCGGCGCGCCGCAGTTCGGGCAGACGCGCAGCCGCGCCGCCATCAGGCAACCGCACACGACGCATTCGGTCGGCAAAGCAATCTTGTCGCCGTCATCGGCGCGCTCCGACGCCGTCTTGGGCGGCTTGCCCTTCGGCAGCGCATCGTGGACGATCTCATCCACCATGCCGAGGCGCTGATGGTTGTCCGAATGATCGAGGATGAGGCAGTGCGGCTTTGGTCCTCCCTCAACGGCGCGGGCGCGCTCCACGTCGCCAACGTCGAGCGGGTCGACGCCATCGGGATAGACTGGCCGCAAGCCCCGGCCGATGATCTGCACGAACAGAATTTCCGAGCGCGTCGGGCGCGCCAGCGAAATGCAGCGCACGTCCCAATCGATCCCGGTCGTCAGGCAACCGATGTTGCAGACGACCTCGACCTCGTGCGTCTTGAGCTGGCGGCCGATCGCGTCGCGTTCCTCGCGCGGCGTGAAGGCGTCGATATAGGCGACCGGCACATGCGCCGCCTCGAACTCGTCGTGGAGCTTTTGCGCGTGCGCCCGGTTGACGGCGAAGCATAGCGTCGGCTTGCGCTCGGCCCTGGCGAGCCAGGTCGCCACCACGTCGGCGACGATCGTCTTGGCGCCCATGACTTCCTCGAGGCCGCCTTCCTCGTAGTCGCCATCGGCGCCGATCTTGACGCCGCTCAAGTCGGGATGCGTCGGGGCGAACACGCGCGGCGGCGCGAGATAGCCGCGGGCGATCAGGCCAGCCATCGTGATCGGCTGAATGAGATCGTCGTAGAGCTTGCCTAAGCCACGCGACCACGGCGTCGCCGACAGGCCGATGAACAGCTTGTCGGGCGATTCCTTCATCCACTCCTCGTAGACCTTGAAGCGGATATGGGCTTCATCAACCACCACCACGTCCGTTCCCGGCTTCTCCCGGCGCGCCAAGGTCTGAGCGGTGGCGATCTGGATCGGCGCGTCCGGCCGGCGCCAGGGATGGTCCGCCTGGATGATCCCCATGTCGTCGGCTTCAATGCCGTTCTCACGGAACCTCTCGAAGGTTTGGTCGACCAGTGACAACGCCGGGACGCAGAACGTCACCCGATTGCCCTTGCGATACGCCCCGGCGACGACGTGCGCGGCGATCACGGTCTTGCCGCTGCCCGTCGCCAAGCTCAGCATTGGCCGCCGCTTGCCGGCTCGAAATGACAGACGCAAGCCGTCCAAAGCGGCCTGCTGATGTTCCCTAAGCAGCTTTAGAACCACACCTAGAGTTCCTTATCTTGGAACGATAGAATCTCACCAACACTTCACACTTCACAGCAAATCAAACAAAAC
>CAYWNY010000182.1:2955-7118 GCA_964459765.1 uncultured Hyphomicrobiales bacterium
TTGGAACGATAGAATCTCACCAACACTTCACACTTCACAGCAAATCAAACAAAACCCCAATCAACGGCCGATCAATTGATCAATCAACTCGCAATCAATTGATTGATCATTTGATTGGGACCACATTGCCAGGAAGCGGCCGGTATTTGCGCTTTGAAACGGCTTCTTTGCGAGCCTCGGATAGCGCCTCGCATTTTGCCAGTTCGACTTCAATTCGCTTGTGTTTCCAGCCCGGTTGAAAGAATGCAGCGAGACGATCGCGTGAGTGCTTCCATTCGCGTTCGCTCATCCTCGACAGGCGTGCAATCTCGGCTTCGGTGAAGGGCAACCCGCCATGCTTCCAATAGTGGCTAATCAGGTTGATGTAACCGCCGCTCTCGGATGCGGTCAGATGCTCCGTGTCACCTAACCAGTCGGCGACGTAGAAAGGCATCCATGGGCGGCGAGTGGTCACGTTGGATAGTCCTCGTCGCGCTCCAGGCGCTTTCGACAAGGGGCAATCCAATCGAATTCCGTACCGCCATGCTTTTTGTTTCTCCAAACCACCCAGCAATAAGCCGTGGCCGTCGAACCTTCCTTTGACAGGTGGCCGTGGTGCATCACCACGCGCTCTGTGAATTGCAAAATGTCCGTAGGAGCTTGAGGATAGAACAGCCGCTTGTAGCGGCCCATCCCTTCCAAGAAGGCCGTGCGCACCAAGAGCGCAACGCCCTGGTCTGCCCGCAAGAGTGCCGTCTGCGCGAATTGCTCAGCGAGGGCAAACGGCGGGTTAGTGATGATCCAGTCGGCGCGCCGTTCGGTCGGCCACAGAAAATCCACGACTTCGTGGCCGCCTTTGTGCGGTGCAATATCGGTTGCAATGACGGATCGAAAGAACTCGCGAAGCGAGCGCACCATATCGTGTTCGCCGCAGGCGCAATCCCAAGCGACACCTTCGTTGGCGCCGGCTGGTAGCCATTCGCACAGCGCCCGCGTCGCCCAAGGCGGCGTCGGATAAAAATCAAGGTGATCCGTGCCAGGGACGCGCCTCTGCATCACGGCCGTAGACGTGTTCTGCGCCATTCCAATCCCCCATCGGCCCGGCGGGCTAGGCCGGGCCGCTATCGTAATGGCAGGGAGATCAGGCCGAGGGCGATACGGTTTCCGGCGCGCCCTCATAGACGGGCAGATCGACCGCCTCCTTGACGGTCGCCGCCTCGCGCTGGAGCGCCGCCAGGAACGCCTGCTGCTTGCGGTAGATCGAGAACGCCCAGGTGAGGCCGCCCTGTTTGCGGTAGCGCAGGCGCACCGGCAGACGGGTCGGCTCGGCGCCGACGAACAGCGGGATCGAGATCATGAACAGGCCGGGAATCTTGAGCGGCTTGCCGGCGGCGTCGACGTGGGCTTCCTCGTATTGGACCTGCATTTCGCCCGATTGCAGCGTCAGCGCTTCCTTGACCACGGAGTTGACGTTGACCTGCATCCCGCGGGACAGCTCCATCAGCTTCGACGGCGCACCAAACTTGGTTTGCATGATCGGCTCATAGAGCAGCTTCTCGTCGGCGTCGGCCTCGGTGAAGTCCGGGATGCGTTCCTCGATGAACTCAGCGAAATTGGCCTGGATCATCGCTGCGCCGTCCGCCTTGTTCCAGGCTTGGAACTCGTCCGAGATCGGGAAGCTGTACGAAATCCGATGGCCGAGCCAGCGCGGCAAGTGGATGATCGTGTGGTAGTCGATGACAGCCTGCATATACGGGGCGAACGGTACGCCGGGCGGCCCAATGAGCTTGGCGAAGACGACCGAATCAGTGTCCTTGTGGCGGTTCACCAGATCGATGAACGAGGCCAGCGTGTCAGCCTGGGCGTTGCCCTTGCGGCGCTTCGGGTTCTCGCGCCACTCGTCGACGAACGGCTTGAGCGAAAACGGCTCGACCTTGCCGCCGCCGGCGCATTTTCTTCCGAGCATAAACGGGATGCTATCCGGCGAGAGGGACGTCTCCACCGTAATGCCCGCCACTTCATCGGCGAGCTTGCGCACTTCCTCAATCGCCGAGCCTGTCAGACCAACGTCTTTCTTGTCGTCTACCATGTCTATAACTCCTATGGATTAACCGATGGATGGGGGATTAAGCGGACGTCGAACCGCGCCGGGCGGCTTCTTCCTCGAACATCGTCATCTGCCGTGGGTGCTCGGTCGATAGCCCATCCTCCGTCAAGAAGAAGAAGCTCGTCCCGCGCTTCGGCCGCGGCACGCTGCACTTGATGTCGGCGGCGATCTCGACTGCGGAACCGTCGACCTCGAAACCCAGCGTCAAAGTGACGCTGCCCTTGATCTTGCCCTTCGCGCCCGCCTGTTCGCGCAGCGCGTCGAGCGTCGCCTTGATCTCCTTGGAGAGATCGGCGGATAGATCGCCGTCCTCAAGCAGGCCTATGATCTTGTTGGCGTCTTTGATCCCTTTCATGCTTCGACCCCTTCTTGCTGAACTTCTTTGGCGCGCTGGCGCGTCGCCTTCACAAAATCCTCTACGCGCACCATGCCGCCGGTGATTCGCTCGATTTTGACAAGCGTCTCAGGCTTCGGGACGCGCTCGCCGAGGCAGTAGAAATTGCAGGTTTGTTGCGCGACTCCGACCTTTCGCGCAAAGGCGCTTTGGCTCATTTTCTGGCGGCGGAGGTATTCGGTAAGGCGCATGTGGCGAGCTTACTACATTGGCGAGTGTTTGTGCAAGGGCCAAAAATCCCCCAAAATCCGGGCTACTACAGATTGCGGTTGCGCGGGCCGGCAGGTTCGGCTAAGGTGGGATTCCTCAACCGAGGGAACTGACATGACGCAGAACGAACCGCTAGACGATACCCTGCCGATCCCCGGCCCGGCAAGCCAGGAAATCGGGGCCAACAATCCTCCGTCCGCCATCAAAATGGCGCGCGATCAGTGGAAGGCGATCAACGTCTTCCTCACCGACCACCCGGCGATCGTCGGCGAAGACGACGCCCGCCAGGCAAAGTTGTTTTTGGATCGGGGCATGGCGGCGCTCGCCGATCTCGAAGCGGCGCGCAAAGCCGAGGCCGATCCGCCTTACAATCTGTGGACCGCAATCAACGCGCGGTTCAAGCCGGCTCGCGAAGCCATCGAGAAGCTCGTCGGCACGAAACCCGCCGGCCTTTTGCGCCAACGCCTAACCGACTACGCGCTCGCCGAGGAAGCGCGGCGGCTGGCCGAAGCGGCCGAAGCGCGCCGCGTCGCCGAGGAAGCCGAACGGATCGCCCGCGAGGCCGAGGCGCGCGAGAAGGAAGCCCTAGATAATGCCGCCGTGGGCGAGGTTGTCGACGTTGGCGCGGCGACCCAAGAGGCCGACGCCGCTTTCGACGCCTTCAAGGCGGCTGATCGGCAAGCCGACCGCGCCGAGCGTGATTCGCATATCCGAATCGGCGGCGGGTTCACGCGCGCGGCGGGACTGCGCAACAAGTCGGTCTACGAGGTCGTCGACGCCGCCAAGGCGCTCGCCGCGGTCGGCTGCACAGACAAAATCCGCGACGCCATCCTCAGCGCCGCGCGCGACTACGAGCGGCTGCACGGCAAAGTGCCGGACGGCGTCACCAAGACGATGGAACGGAGTTTGTGACCATGGGAACGACAGGCAAAGACAAGTGGCGGCGAGACACGCCCGAAGGCGACGATTCGGTGAGCTTCTACCGACCAGAGGAAGGCGCGAGTCCCGGCCCGCTGCCACCGTCAGAAATCCCCACGCGCCCCGCCATGCCCCCCGAGATCGCCAAGGCGATCGTCGAGGTCATGGGGCAGATCAAAACGCTCGGCAAGGAGGGCGAGAACAAGTTCCAGAAATACAACTACACGTCGGTCGATCAGTTCTACGAGGCGGTCGGCCCGCTGATGGCGAAGGCTGGAATCTTCACCCTGCCCTTCGAGGCGTCGATGATCGTCGACAAGCGCGAGACGACGGACGATTACGGCAAGACGAAGACGTCGGTCTGGCTCTCGGCGACTTACGACATTTACGTCTATCATTCGAGCGGCGCGCAGTTCGGTCCGATCTCGCGCTCGATCCAGGTCCCAGCCAGCGGCGCGCAAGCCTACGCCTCGGCGCTGTCCTTCATCGGGAAGTACTTCCTCCGCGACCTGTTCAAAATCCCGA
Organism: uncultured Hyphomicrobiales bacterium; assembly: GCA_964459765.1. Classification (GTDB taxonomy): domain Bacteria; phylum Pseudomonadota; class Alphaproteobacteria; order Rhizobiales; family Xanthobacteraceae; genus BOG-931. The sequence continues at coordinate 7,089 of CAYWNY010000182.1, forward strand.
CTGGCGATGACGACGACGTCGACACGCAAC
>CAYWNY010000183.1:0-7091 GCA_964459765.1 uncultured Hyphomicrobiales bacterium
CAATGAATCACATCCGATTCATCAGATTCAAGAACTTCCCGGATCGGCTCTGAGACTCGTCGTTGCGAGCTGCAAGATTTCCCGGCCGAATGCGATAGGACGCGAACAATGAGCGACGTTTCCACGCGTCACGAGCCGAAGCCCATCCCGCCGGAAACCGACCGCTGGAACTGGGGCGCTTTTCTGCTCAACTGGATCTGGGGCGTCGGCAACAACACTTTCATAGCGCTGCTGACGCTTATTCCGATTGTCGGCTTCATCATGCCATTCGTACTTGGCGCCAAGGGCAGCAAATGGGCATGGCGCAACGGCCGCTGGGACAGCGTCGAGCATTTCAAGCGCGTGCAGCGCCGCTGGGCGATATGGGGGGCCGTCATTTGGGTCGGTTTGTTCTTGTTGTTCGCGGGGACATTCGGCGGCACTTTTTATTCCTTTAGACACTCCGAAGCCTACGCACTCGGTGTGTCCACACTCCGATCGAGCCCGATCGCGACCGCTGCTCTCGGCACGCCGATCGAACCCGGCATGCCGTTCGGCAAAATATCTTACGAAGGCGAAACCGGCAGCGCCTATCTTTCCTTCTCGGCGTCGGGCCTGAAAGCCCAAGGCACGGTCTTTCTCGAGGCCACCAAGAAGGACGGAGCCTGGTCAATCAAAAGGCTGACCCTCAAAGTCGACGGCAGCGACGGGCCGCCAATCGATATCGTCAATGGTCCAGGAAATAGTTCGACCTGACCGGCTCGGCTACAATTCCCATACTTGCCCCGGCCGCAAGGCGCGGAACCGCTCTGGCTGAATGTCAGCTTCGCGCAACGCCTCGGCCAGCGCGAGGAGCGGCGCGTCGATGGCCTCGTCGGTGAGCTGAAACGTCCCGTAATGGTGGCCGAGCGCGCGCTCGGCGCCGCAATCGCGAAACGCCTGCACCGCTTCCGCCGGGTTCATGTGCTGATCGCGCATGAACCAGCGCGGTTCGTAGGCGCCGATCGGCAACAGCGCAAGCTGCAGCGGTCCCTGGCGCTCGCGCACGTCGCGGAAAATGCGGCCGTCGCCGTAACTGGAATCGCCGACGAAATAGATGCGGCCGGCGGGCGCCTCGATCACAAACGAAGCCCACAGCGACATGTTGCGGTCGGACAAGCTCCGCGCCGACCAGTGCCGTGTCGGCACCAAGGTCACGGAAACGCCGTCGCCGATGTCGATCCGGTCGCCCCAGTCATAAGCCTCGGCGGCGATCTTAGGATCGTGATCGAGCATGATGGCGTCGTTGCCGAGCGGTGCGATGATGCGCGGGCGATGCGCGGCGGCGAGCTGCACCAAAGTCGGCAGATCGAGATGATCGTAATGGCCATGCGAGACCAAAACGACATTGATCGGCGGCAGATCTGTGAGCGCAATGCCCGGATCGTTGACCCGCTTCGGTCCGACAAAGCGAAACGGCGACGCGCGTTCCGACCACACCGGATCGAGCAAGATGTTTAATCCGGCGGTCTGAAGGAGAAAGCTCGCGTGGCCGACATAGGAGACGCGCAAGCCTGAGCCATCGACGCGCGCCGGCGGGCGGTCGGCATAAGGCGAAGGCGCCTGGGCCGGCCATTTGGCCCTGGTGCCGCGAAAGCGGCTACCGACCATCCAGCGCAGCACATCGCGGCGGCCGCGCGGCGGCGCGCCCTGCGGGTTGAAGAAAACCTCGCCGTCGAAATGACCGGAGAGGGGACCGGAGTAGTAACGGGACATGGTGGATGGTTAATATAAGCGCGCCGGTGCGCGCCAGCCGGTCCAAACGCCACAGTTGACGGGCGGGCGGGCCGCACTTATTTTCGGCCAGCTTTCGTTAAGAGACTGAAGTTTTAAAGCCCGCCGACCGGTCCTTGAGGCCGGAGGCTACCGCCCGACAGCGCGATGCGCCCTCGGGCGCCACCTGTCATTTCCGGACTTGATCCGGCAATCGATGCGGCGGAACGGCCGCATGGATGCCCGGGTCAAGCCGGGGCATGACGATAAAAAGGAACACGATGTTCGACAGCCTTTCCGAGCGTCTGAATTCGGTTCTCGACCGCCTGACCCGGCGCGGTGCGCTGTCGGAGGCCGACGTCGATGCCGCGCTCGGTGAGGTGCGCCGGGCGCTGATCGAAGCCGACGTGGCGCTCGACGTCGCGCGTGCCTTCACCGAAGAGGCGAGAAAGCACGCGGTCGGCGTGGCTGTCATCAAGTCGGTCACGCCCGGCCAGATGGTCGTGAAGATCGTGCACGATCAGCTGATCGAGACCTTGGGCTCGATCGCGCAGCCGATCGACCTGAACGCGCCGCCGCCGGTCGCCATCATGATGGTTGGCCTCCAAGGTTCGGGCAAAACCACGACCACGGCGAAAATTGCCAAGCGCCTCGCCGACACCCAGAAGCGCAAGGTGCTGATGGCCTCGCTCGACACCCGCCGTCCGGCGGCCATGGAGCAGCTCGCGGTCCTTGGCACGCAGGTTGGCATCGACACGCTGCCGATCGTCGCCGGTCAGACGCCGGTGCAGATCGCCGCGCGGGCGCTGCAGGCCGGACGGCTCGGCGGCCACGATGTGGTGCTGCTCGACACCGCCGGCCGCATCACGCTCGACGAAGCGATGATGAGCGAAGCGGCCGAGGTACGCCGCGCCGCCAACCCGCATGAAGTGCTGCTGGTCGCCGATGCGCTCACCGGTCAGGACGCGGTCAATCTGGCGCGCAGTTTCGACGAACGCGTCGGCTTGACCGGCATCGTGCTCACCCGGGTCGACGGCGACGGCCGCGGTGGCGCCGCGCTGTCGATGCGAGCAGTCACCGGCAAACCGATCAAGCTCATCGGAACGGGCGAAAAACTCGACGCCATCGAGGAATTCGATCCTTCGCGCATCGCCGGCCGCATTCTCGGCATGGGCGACATCGTGGCGTTGGTGGAGAAGGCCGCCACGACCATCGACGCCGAGAAGGCCGCGCGCGTCGCCGAAAAAATGCGCCGCGGCGCCTTCGATCTCTCCGATCTGCGCGAACAGCTCACGCAAATGCAAAATCTCGGCGGCATGAGCGGGCTGATGACCATGCTGCCCGGCATGGCCAAGATCAAAAATCAGATCGCCGAGCGCAATCTCGACGAAAAAATGCTGAAGCGGCAAATGGCAATCATCGACTCGATGACACCAGCCGAGCGGCGCAACCCGGACATCCTCAAGGCCAGCCGCAAACGGCGCATCGCCGCCGGCTCCGGCACCAAGCCGGAAGACATCAACCGCCTCCTGAAAATGCACCGCACCATGGCCGATGTGATGAAGGCGATGGGCGGCGCCAAGCGCGGGCCGATGGCCGGGCTTGCCAACATGCTCGGACTGGGCAGCGGCGGCGCCATGCCGAGCCCTGAGCAGATGGCGGAGCTGGCGAAGAAAATGCCTGGCGGTTTGCCGCCCGGCGCGCCCGGCGGCGGCGGTCTGCCGCCGAATTTCCCCGGTTTGCCCGGCGCGCTTCCAGGAGGGCTTCCTGGACTTGGCGGCCCGAAGCTGCCGGGCGGGTTGCCACCGGGCTTCCCCGGTTTCGGGAAGAAGAAATGATTATCGAGTTCAATACAGCGTCAAGAAAGGACACTGAATGCTGACGATCCGCATGGCCCGCGCCGGAACCAAGAAGCGGCCGTTTTATCACATCGTGGTTGCCGACAGCCGCTCGCCCCGCGACGGCCGCTTCATCGAGCGGCTGGGATACTTCAATCCGCTCCTGCCTAAGGACAAGACCGAGCGCCTCAAGCTTGATCTCGACAAGGTCAAAAGCTGGATGACCAAGGGCGCGCAGCCTTCGGACCGCGTGATGCGCTTTCTCGATGCCGCCGGCGTCGCCAAGCGCGAGAAACGCAACAATCCGGAAAAGGCGATCCCGCGCAAGGAGCGCAAGGCCAAGGAAGAAGCCGCCAAGGCCGCGGCCAGTGCGGCTCCCGCCGCAGGCGCTGCGCCCGCGGCGTAAGGCTTAGGCGATGGCGGCCGGCGGGCGCGTTTGTCTTGGACAAATCGGCGCCGCGCATGGCGTGCGCGGCGAGGTGCGCCTGCACTCGTTCACCGCTGAGCCGGGCGCCATCGCCGATTACGGGCCGCTGGAAACCGAAGACGGCCGCATCCTTGAAATCAAGGCGATGCGTCCGGCCAAGGATCACTTTGTTATCCGGCTCGCCGGCATTCGCGATCGCGACGCGGCGGCGGCGCTGACCAACACCAAGCTTTATGTGCCGCGCGAGCGCCTGCCGGCGACGCAGGAGCAGGATGAATTCTATCACGCCGATCTCATCGGCCTCGCGGCCGTGGATCGCGCCGGACAAAAGCTCGGCACCGTCGTTGCCGTTCATAACTTCGGCGCCGGCGACCTGATTGAAGTGCAGCCGGAGAATGGCAGCGCGACGCAACTGGTGCCGTTCGATGCCACGCATGTGCCGGCGGTCGATGTCGCTTCGGGAAAGATTGTCGTCGATTTTCAGATCGGTCCATCAAAGATGCCTCCCCCTAACGGGGGAAGGGAACAGGCATAAGTCATGTGGCGCGCGAGCGTGCTGACAATCTTCCCCGATTTGTTCCCCGGCCCGCTCGGCGCGAGCCTCGCGGGCAAAGCTTTGGCGGGCGGCGCCTGGTCGCTCGACGTGGTCGATATCCGCAATTTCGCGACCGACAAGCACAGAAGCGTCGACGACACGCCGGCCGGTGGCGGCCCGGGGATGGTGATGAAGGCTAACGTCGTGGCGCGCGCTATCGATTCGATCGCCGCCGATCAGCGCCCGCGCGTGGTGCTGACGCCGCGCGGCGGCCCGCTCACCCAAGCGCGGGTCGAGAAGCTCGCCGCGGGCGCCGGCTTAGTCCTCCTCTGCGGTCGTTTCGAGGGCATCGACGAGCGAGTCATAGTCGCGCGAGGGATGGAGGAAGTCTCGCTCGGCGACTATGTGCTTTCCGGCGGCGAGATCGGGGCCATGGCCCTCGTCGATGCCTGCGTGCGGCTGCTGCCGGGCGTCATGGGCGCGGAAGCCTCGCGGGCCGAAGAGAGTTTCACGGAAGGTTTACTGGAGTACCCCCAATACACGCGGCCGCAGGTTTTCGAAGGGCAGCCGATTCCCGAGGTGCTGATCTCCGGCGACCACGGCAAAATCGCCGCCTGGCGCCGCTCCGAGGCCGAAAGGCTGACCCAAGAACGGCGGCCCGACCTGTGGGCGGCCTTTTTAACCCGCTTGCGCAAGGGTTCGCAGATGGGATGACGAGAGGGTGACAAAGCGGCTGCGGTAGCGTAGAAGCTCGCCCAACCCGATTAACCGCTGACCGGCCCTGGCGCGAAGGCGCGCCGCCGTTGGAGACATCCGCCATGAACCTCTTAAAACAACTCGAAGACGAACAAGTGGCTAAATTGTCCGCCGGCAAGGAAATTCCTGATTTCCAGCCGGGCGATACCGTGATCGTCAACGTCAAGATCGTAGAAGGCGAGCGCTCGCGCGTACAAGCCTATGAGGGCGTTTGCATCGGCCGCGCCGGCACCGGCATCAACGAGAATTTCACGGTGCGCAAGATTTCCTACGGCGAAGGCGTCGAGCGCGTCTTTCCGCTGCATGCGCCGATGATCGACTCGATCAAGGTGGTGCGCCGCGGCCAGGTGCGCCGCGCCAAGCTCTATTATCTGCGCGGCCGCCGCGGCAAATCGGCCCGCATCGTCGAGCGCCAGGACCACACCGCGCAAGGCCAAGCTGCCGAGGGCAAGGCCGCGGAGTAATTCCGAATTTCGCTTGAGTGATTATATACTCCCCCCGTTCGGTGGAGTTTAAGAAACCATGGCCGCGCCGCGCACGCTTTACGACAAAATCTGGGACGACCATCTGGTCGACGAGGAGCCGGACGGCACCGCGCTGATCTATATCGACCGCCATCTCGTGCATGAGGTGACAAGCCCGCAGGCGTTCGAGGGCTTGCGGCTCTCCGGCCGCAAAGTGCACGCGCCGGACAAGACCTTGTGCGTGGTCGATCACAACGTGCCGACCACCGACCGCCGGCAGAAGAATCCCGACCCCGAGAGCGAGCAGCAGATCGCTTATCTCGCCGAGAACGCCAAAGTGTTCGGGCTCGAATACTTCAACGAGTTCGATAGGCGCCAAGGCATCGTCCACATCATCGGACCGGAACAGGGCTTTACGCTGCCGGGCACAACGATCGTCTGCGGCGACAGCCACACCGGCACGCATGGCGCCTTCGGCGCGCTCGCCTATGGCATCGGCACCTCGGAAGTTGAGCATGTGCTGGCGACACAGACGCTGATCCAGAAGAAATCGAAGAACATGCGCGCGGTGGTCGACGGCACATTGCCGCAAGGCGTCACCGCCAAAGACATCATCCTCGCCATTATCGGCGAAATCGGTACCGCTGGCGGCACCGGCTATGCGCTCGAGTATGCCGGCGAGGCGATCCGCGCGCTGTCGATGGAAGGCCGCATGACGGTGTGCAACATGTCGGTCGAAGGCGGCGCCAAGGCCGGCTTCATTGCGCCGGACGAGAAAGCTTATGCGTATCTGAAGGACCGCCCGAAGTCGCCGAAAGCCAAGGCTTGGGACGAGGCCATGCGCTACTGGGAGACTTTGCGCTCCGACGAAGGCGCCCATTTCGATCGCGAGATCAGGCTCGATGCGGCGAAACTGCCGCCGCTAGTGACCTGGGGCACGAGCCCCGAGCAGGTGGTTTCGGTGAGCGGCCGCGTGCCGCGGCTCGAGGACATTGCGGATGCGAACAAGCGCGAAGCCGCCGAACGTTCGCTGGCGTATATGGGACTTAAAGGCGGCGAGAAGATTGCCGACATTGCGCTCGACCGCATCTTCATCGGCTCCTGCACTAACGGGCGCATCGAGGATTTGCGCGCCGCGGCCCGTGTCGTCGACGGCAAAAAAATCGCCGCCAATATCAAGAACGCTATGATCGTCCCCGGCTCCGGTCTGGTGAAAGAGCAGGCGGAGGCCGAAGGCCTCGACAAGATTTTTGTCAAAGCCGGCTTCGAATGGCGCGAGCCCGGTTGCTCGATGTGTCTTGCGATGAACCCGGACAAGCTCGCGCCCGGCGAACGCTGTG
>CAYWNY010000184.1:0-7081 GCA_964459765.1 uncultured Hyphomicrobiales bacterium
CAGCCAGTTATTTGGTCGCGATTCCGCGCAATCAAACTACGACATTGAGGTTGTCGCGACCGCCCGATCCAGCCGCAAACTCACTGCCCGCCGTTCTTAAACAGATCGCTGAGCGATTGCTGGGGATAAACGCCGCCGACCGACTCCGCCGGCGGCGGCTGAGCTGGCGGCGCCGCGGCCGTTGGCGCGCCGCCGGGCGGCGTGTAAGGCTGGCCTGAGGGCGTGTAGGTCGTGGGCGGACGCGGAACGTTTTGCGTTTGCGTCGAGCCGGGCAATTCAAACAACGACTGCTGCGGATAAGGATAGCCATTCGAGGCGCCGGCACCCGCCGGAGCGGGTTGCGCCGGCGGCGGCGTATACGCCGTTTGCGTGGGCTGCCGCGCAGCATAAACGGGCTGACCCGGCGCCGCGTAGGCCGGCGGCGGCTGCGGCGGCACGTAAGGCTGCTGCGAGGGCGTGTAGGTCGACGGCGGGTGCGGAACGTTGGCCTGCTGCGAACCCACCAGCGGCTGCAGCGGATATCCAGCGCCGGAAGGATCGGCCGCCGCGCGTTGATCGGTCGAGCCTTTGAACAAATCGGTCAGCGATTGCTGCGGATAGGCCGAGGCCCGCGCATCGTAGTCCTGCGACGGCGGATCGCGGAACATGTTGAGGAAGCTATTCGAGTTGCCGGCGTTGGCCTGCTGTTGCGCTTGCGGCGGCTGGTAAGCGGGCGCGGCGGAAGCACTCGCCGGCGCGCTGGCATTCGGCGGTGGCGGCACGGCCATGGTTTGATTGGTGCTCGGCGCGCCAGCCGATGAGGAGGAGAACGACGAGCACCCGGCCAAGAGCGGTGCGACGGCAAGCGCCGCAGTGATAACGCTGATCTGCGCGATGCGCCGGCGGTCGGCGTTTCGTTCGCACCAACCCGCGCGGCCCGATAACCCCTGCGTCCCCATAATGCGTTATAGCAAGCCCATCGTGTCGTTCTCAAGGCCGCCGGCACCGCATGGCTAACGGCGCATCCGGATAAGTCTTTGATCCATAGCCAAAATGTGCTCGCGGCACGGGTCGTCATCCTGCCGACCACGCGGACCGCTATATATCGTTATGATGATAACATCGGCGAGATGAACCGGCCGGGCCAACCTGCAGCTCCGAGGCAATTATGACCGCCGTCGACGGCAGCGACTTCCCGGCTGGCCTCCAGCCGCTCGCCATGCCGAGCCCGCTGCCGGGCCATTTGAGTTTGCGCCAATCGCTGCGCGCCATGCGCGAGAACGCGCTGACCGCGCACGGACCGGAGAATTTCGCCGCCGACATCATCACGCAGCGCGTGTTGTGGCGGCGCATGTTCATCATCAACGAACCGAACGCCATCCGCCACGTCGTGCTCGACAACGCCGCGAACTATACAAAATCCGAAATCGGCCGCCGGCTATTGGAGCCCGGCCTCGGCCGCGGCCTGCTCACCAGCGAAGGCGACACCTGGCGCCGCCACCGCCGCATCATGGCGCCGGCCTTCGATCCGCGCAGCGTCGCCGGCTATGCGCCGATCATAACGGGCGTCACCGAAGAACTGCTGGCCGAATGGGACGCATTGCCGAAGCCCCGCGAAGTCGACGTCGCCACCACCATGATGCATGCGACGTTGCACATCATCTCGAAGGCGATGTTCTCCTCCGACTCCGACGAAATCGTCGATGTCATCGAGAACGGCGTCAACACCTATCAGACGCTGGTGCGCCCCTCCCTGCTCGATCTTCTGCATGTGCCGCTGTGGTTGACGCGGCTTCTTGCGCCGCTGCCGGTCGCTGGAATTTTCGACGAGTTCGATCGCAAGGTGGACAAGCTTCTGACCGAGCGCGGCCGCACGCCGGAGGCCGAGCCGAAGGATTTGTTGGCGCGCCTGATCGCGGCGCGCGACACCGAGACTGGCGGCGGCATGACGCCGCAAGAGGTGCGCGATCAGGTCGTCACCATCTTCATGGCCGGCCACGAAACCACGTCGCAGGCGTTGTCCTGGACCTGGTATCTGCTCTCCCAGCATCCGGCGGTCGAGGCCAAGCTGTATAACGAGCTTGCCGCCGCGCTTAGCGGCCGCGCGCCGCGCTACGAAGATGTCGCCAATCTCCCCTATGCGCGCATGGTGATCGAAGAATCGATGCGGCTTTATCCGCCGGCGCATACCTTCGGCCGCGAGCCAATCGCCGATGACGAAATTCTCGGTCACCGCATTCCGGCCGGCGCCGACGTGCTGATATTGCCTTGGCTCCTGCATCGCAAGCCGCAGCTCTGGGATGACCCCGACCGGTTCGATCCGGAACGCTTCACGCCCGAGCGCGTCGCGGCGCGCCCGCGCTTTGCCTATCTGCCGTTCGGTGCCGGGCCGCGCATCTGCATCGGCGCGGCGTTCGCGATGACCGAGGCGATTCTGATCCTCGCCGCCATCGCGCAGCGCTACCGGTTGCATCTCAAAACCGGCCATCCGGTTGAGCCGCAGGGCTTGATCACTTTGCGGCCGCGCTACGGGCTGAAGATGATTTTGGAGCAGCGGCAAAGCTAGCCCGGCGCACTCTCCGCGGCGATGTGAGGTGCGCTTTCAAGCCGATTCGCCGTATTCCCTCTTAAATCGCGATACCTTATGCGCGATGCCGTCAATTGGACCGAACTTGTTATCCACCGGTTATTTTTAATTTCGTCCCCCTACGCAACCGCCCTGTCTATCGCAGCAATACGCGGAGTGATAGCGTCGCAACTTGTAGTCGGCGGCGGCCGACTGCGAACAGGCGATCATGGACAATCTCATTATCGAACGGAACATTGAAAGATATGCCGACCTACTCCGGACCGAGATCGATCCGGCCGTGCGCGCCAGCGTCAAGGCGTTATTGATTGAGGAAGAGAACCGCTTAGGCTTTCGTGTCGAGCAACTTGACAAGGTCAACGGCTACATCACCGATTCCCATCATCGGATCGAGATGCAACAGCGCTTGATCGAGCGGTTGCGGTCCGTCGAATGCGACGGGATTGCGTCGTTGTCGGGCGGACGCGATTTGACCCTGGCGTTGCGGCTGCTGGTCAATCTGAGGGAGCTTCTCATCCTCTTTGAACAATATCGCCAGCGAATCACCGATGCGTTGGCAAAGTATCCGCCGCATGGCGACGCCATGCTGCAGAACGGAGTCGCCGCTAACGCACGTGGTCTGACGCCGCGTGAAATCGAGGTGCTGGCGCTGGCCGCACAAGGCAACACCTCCGATCAGATTGCAGACATTCTCCGCCTTACCAGGCGCACCGTGGACGCCCACGTGCAAGCCATCCTGCCCAAACTCGAGGCGGCAAACAGCGCCCATGCGGTCGCCATTGCGCTGACTGCCGGCATTATAAAGTTCAATTAGCCGGCGCGGGACCTGCAGGCCATATTCGCGATTCCGTTTTCAAACGAAGTTGTTGAAGCGAACGGTGATCCGAAGCCAAGGCCGTCCACCGCACGCGATTGACCGGGGCTGCGGCTAATACACATCCGCCTGAAAGCGGCCGCATGCCTTCAGCTCGGCGATGAATTTGACCGCTTCCGCGGGCGAACAACCGCCGTGTTCAGCGACGATTTCGGCCAGCGCGGCTTCGACGTCCTTTGCCATGCGCAAGGCATCGCCGCAGACATAGATATGCGCGCCGTCGTTGAGCCACGACCAGAAGTCGCGGCCGACCTCGCGCATGCGATGCTGCACGTAGGTCTTTTCCTTGCCGTCGCGCGACCACGCCAGCGTCAGCCGGGTCAGATGGCCGGCGGCGCGCATGGCGACGAGTTCGTCTTCGTAAAAGAAATCGTGGTCGCGGCGCTGATGGCCGAAGAACAGCCAGTTGCGGCCGCCCGCGTTGGTCGCCTGCCGCTCATGAAGAAACGCGCGAAATGGCGCAATGCCGGTGCCCGGACCGATCATGATGATCGGTTTCGACGGATCGTCCGGCAGCGCGAAATGCTGCGCCTTTTGCACATAGACCCGGACCTTGTCGCCCGGCGCAACGCGGCCACCGAGGAAGGTAGAACAAACGCCGAGCCGCGTGCGCTTGTCGATTTCGTAGCGCACGGCGTCGACGGTGAGCGAGACGCGGCCGGGGCTGGTCTTGAGCGAGGAGGAGATGGAATAGAGGCGGGGCTGCAGCGGCTCGAGCGCTTCGATGAAGGCTTCCGGGTCGGGCCGGATGCCGGGGAATTTGTGCAAGGCGGCGAGCACGTCAAGCGTCGCGGCATCGCCGTCCGGGTCTTCGCCGGCCGCGAGCCGCTTGGCTTTTGCCCGGCGCTCGCCGCCGGTCAGATACGAAATCAGCTCGAACAACATGTCGGGCGCCGGCGACAGTGCGACGCCGTCGGTGAGGACTTCGCCAAAGGTGCGATCGCCGATCGGAAAATCGGCGGGCACGCCAAGCGTGTCGAGCACGGCAGTGACCAGGTGGGGATCGTTGGCGGGGAAAATGCCGAAGGAATCGCCGACCACATAATCGAGGCCGGTATCGGCGAGATGGATGTCGACGTGCCAGGTTTCCTTTTCCGAGCCGGGCTTGTTGAGCCGGCGGCGCGACAGGAACGTGGCGTAAACCGGATTGTCGCGGGAGCGGCCGGGCGCGGCGAGCGGCGCCGGCTCTACTTCGACCGGCGCCGCGGCGGCGTTAGCGGGTGGTGAAGCGTCAAGCTCGGCATAAAGTTGTTTGACCATGCGGGCGGTTTCTTTGCCGCCCGGCACGCAGAGGTTCAAACGCTTCTCGGATTTGGCGAACAGCGCACCCGCATAATCGTTGCAGTTATAGCCGCATTGGCCGCAATCCTGCTGCGCCATCGCCGCCATCAGGCGTCGCGGCAGCGCCTTGCCTTGCGCAAGATTCATGCGATCGGCAAGCGGCATGGCCGGATCGTGCCAAGGAGCGCCGTCGTCTTCGGCTTCCGCCGGTGCTGCCGGTACATTGCCGTCGAGCAAACTGCCCAGGAGCTTCGCCGCGTCGGCTTTGGAAACCGGCGTGATACCTTCCGACAGTCCAAACAAACCGGCGAAGAGTCCGTTCAGCCAATTGCGCTGCTCCGGCGAAAACGGCGCAGTCTCCGGAATGAGCGACGGGATCGGCGGTCGCGGCGTCACGCTCATGCGGCGGCCTCGCTGTCCGCCATTACCTTGAGCGCGCCGATATCGTGGCGGCGCGAAAAAGCGAGAAAGCTTTCGTCCGCCGAAGCGCGGTGCGTCAGATACGCTCTGAGGATGCGCTCGACGGTGCGCGGTGCCTCTTGCGCGATCACATCGCGATAAATCTCGCGGCCGAGCGCGGCATCCGGTCCAAAGCCGCCACCGACCAGGATGTGATAGCCCTCGACCGGATCGTCGTCTTCGTTTTTCTGCACCTTGCAGGCGAGCAGGCCGATCTCGGAAATGAAATGCTGCGCGCAGGAATGATGGCAGCCGGTCAAATGAATATTGACCGGCGTGTCGAGTTCAACGCGCGTCTCGCACCAGCGGGCGATCTCTTCGGCATGACGCTTGGTGTCGGACGCCGCGAACTTGCAGCCGACGTTGCCGGTGCAGGCGACGAGCCCGGCGCGAATGGCGTTGGTGCCGATGGAAAGCCCGAGCGCTTCGATGCGCGCGCTGGCAGCCGCGACCTTTTCGGTCGGAACGCCGGAGATCAAAAAATTCTGCCAGACCGTGAGCCTGATATCGCCGTCGCCGCATTCGCCGGCAATGGCCGCGAGTTCGCGTATCTGCGCCGACGAGATGCGCCCGACCGGCAGCACGACGCCGATCCAGTTTAGCCCCGGCTGCTTTTGCGCATGCACGCCGATGTGGGCGGTGCGGCTATACGCCGGGCGTGGCGCAACCGCGCCGGGCACGGCGCGATCGAACTTGCGGCCGAGTTTCTCTTCCAGCAAGCCGACGAATTTTTCGATGCCCATGGCATCGAGCACGTATTTCAGTCTGGCCTTGGTGCGATCGGTGCGGTCGCCGTGTTCGATGAACAACCGCACCACCGCGTCGGCCACCCTGCAGGCATCCTTCGGCTGCACCAGCACGCCGGTGTCGCGGGTGAAATCGTGGTGGCCAGTAATGCCGCCGAGGCAAAGCTTGAACCACACGCCGGGGGTCAGCCCGAAGCCGTCGTTGACCTCGACCGCCTGGAAGCCGACGTCATTGGTATCCTCCAGCACCGGTATGATGCCGGCGCCGTCGAAGGCGACGTTGAACTTGCGCGGCAGGCCGTAAAGCGAGCGGTCGTTGAGGATGTGGAAATGCCACTCGCGCGCGTAGGTGCGCGTGTCGATCAGCTCCTGCGGGTCGATGCCCGCTGTCGGCGTGCCGGTGACGTTACGGATATTATCAGCGCCGGAGCCGCGCGAGCAGAGGCCCAGATCCTGGATACCCTCGATCATGGCGACGGTGTTGTGTGCTTCGATCTCGCGGACCTGCAGATTGGCGCGCGTCGTCACATGCGCGTAGCCGCCGCCGTAACGCTCGGCGAGATCGGCAACGCCGGCGAATTGCGCCGCTTTGAGGATCCCGTTGGGGATACGCAGGCGGCACATATACGCGTTCTGGTTCGGCGCGGCGTAGAACAGCCCGAAGAACCGCCAGCGGAAATTGTCCGGCGGTTTGGCGTATTCGCCTTTGGCGGCGAAGTCCTTTAGCCGCTCGTAAGTGTCGAACGGATGTTCGTCGCGCTTGAACTTTTCCTGATCGGAAAGTTTTTTCCCCGCAGCGAGAAAGCGGTTCTGCGCTTTGAGCGCCGCGGCTTCCGGACCGGTCGGCTCCGCCGGCGCGGCAACGCCGCCGCCGGCCGCGACGCCGGCCACGCTTTTCGCCGCCTTGGCGATCTGAACTCCGGCAACGAAACCTTCCAGATAACGCTTCTGCTCGGGGTTGAAATCGCCGATTGGTTCGACGGCGGCGGTTTTAAGGTCCGCCTCGCTCATTCGGCCGGTACCTGCGTCGGCGCCGAGAGCGGCGCCGGCGCGGCGGCGCGTGGTTTGTGGGTGATGTAGAGCGCAAGCCCGGTGAAGAAGAAGCCGCCGATCAGATTGCCGACCGTGACCGGAATCTGATTCCACAGCCACCAT
>CAYWNY010000185.1:0-7058 GCA_964459765.1 uncultured Hyphomicrobiales bacterium
CGGCCTTGGTCAAGGCGGCGACGAATTCCTCCGGATAAGCGCGCTCGCGGTCGAGGGCCCGCCAATATTCGCCGGGGAAGGCCGCGCATAGCGCCCGCACCGCCTCGCGTACCGGCGCGAGGTCGGTCGTCTCGGTCACGACCTCACCTCGGCGCGGCCGTTGTTGATGGCGATGACGTCGCGCTCGACGACGCGGGCGCGAAAGCTCACCACGTCGCCGTCGCGCCACATCTCGGTGCGGACGGTCTCGCCGGGAAACACCGGGGCGGAGAACCGGCAGCCGAAGGACACGAGCCGCGCCGGATCGTAGCCGCACATGGTCTTGAGCAGTGCGTGACCGGAAACGCCGAAGGTGCCGAGCCCATGCAGGATGGGTCGCGGAAAACCGGCGGCCTTGGCGAAAGCCGGCTCCGCGTGCAGCGGATTATAATCGCCGCTCAAGCGATAGATCAGCGCCATCTCCGGGCGGGTGCCGAAATCGCAGATCGCGTCCGGCGCGCGCTCGGGCAGCGGATGCGGCTCGGGCGCCTTGCGCGGCGGACCGCCAAAGCCGCCGTCGCCGCGGCAAAACACCGTTTGGCTGACCGTCCCGATCAGTTCGCCGGTCGCTTTGTCGGTGATCTTGCGCTCGGTGAGGAGGAGCGCACCCTTGCCTGCGCCTTTGTCGACGACTTCGACAATCCGGGTATGGCCGACCACGACGTCCTGCCCCTTGAGCGGACGGTTGAGCGTGAAGCCCTGTTCACCGTTGACTACCATGACCCAATTGATGCCGGTCTTCGGATTGCTCGCCAGCGAACCGGAATGCCCGACCACGGTGGCCATGGTCGGCAGCACTTTCAGATTCTTCTCATAGACAAACGCGAGCTCGTCCTCGTTCGTCGGATCGTGGCCGAGCCCGACGCCAAGTGCGTAGAGCATGCAGTCCTTTGCCTCATAGGCCTGCTCGGCGGGCGCGATGTCGAGCGCCATGAGTCTGTCGTAGACGATCGCCATCTCAGACCGGATCCCAGGAAAACACTTCCGGCGAGCGCTCGAGCGGCGTGAACGAGGTGGCGAACGCCGCCTTCAATTGCTCGGCGAGCTTCGCCGGCGTCCAGCCGTCGGAACGGTGCAAGGTGCGGATCGGCCGGTTCTGGTTGAACAGGTAAATTTCGTTGTTGCGCGCCGAAAGAATCTGGCCGGTGATCCCGTCGGCCGCATCGGAAGCGAGATAGACGACGAGCGGCGCAACCTTTTCCGGCGTCACTTGCGCGGCGCGCGCCACGCGCGCCTTCTCGTCCTCGGTCTCCGCCGGGATCGATTGCACCATGCGGGTCCACGCAAAGGGCGACACACAGTTCGAGCGCACGTTAAAGCGCGCCATGTCGAGCGCGATGCCGCGCGACAGCCCGACGATGCCGAGTTTCGCCGCCATGTAATTGGCCTGCCCGAAATTGCCGACCAGCCCCGAGGTCGACGTCATGTGTACGTAGCTGCCGGATTTCTGCTCGCGGAAATGGGTGGCGCAGGCGCGGCTCATGATGAAGCTGCCGTTGAGATGGACGTTGATCACATCCGCCCAGTCCGACCAGCTCATGCGGTAAAAGATGCGGTCGCGCAGGATGCCGGCATTGTTGACCAGGATGTCGACGCGGCCGAAGGCATCGAGCGCCGCTTGGACGATCTTGTCGCCGTTGGCCGGCTCGCTGATCGAGAGTGTCGAGGCAATCGCCTGCCCGCCGGCTTTTTTGATTTCCTCGACCACCGTTTGCGCCGGGCCCGCGTCGGTACCGGCGCCTTCAAGGCTGGCGCCGATATCGCAAACCACGACACGCGCGCCTTCCGCCGCCATCACATGCGCAATGGCGCGTCCGATGCCGCGGCCGGCGCCGGTGACAATGGCGACCTTGCCCTCAACGATACCCGGCATTTTGCCTCCCCTAGATTTTCCGCTGGCGCATGATCTTTTCGGAAAACCGGTATCCACTTTTCCGGATCATGCGCTACCCCCAGACCTCTTGGGCAACGTCCACGATCATGCGCAGCTTCGCCCATTGTTCGTCTTCGGCAAGGATATTTCCTTCCTCGGTGGACGCGAAGCCGCATTGCGGCGACAGGCAGAGCTGATCGAGATCGGTGAACTTGGCGGCCTCTTCGATCCGCCGCTTGATGACGTCGCGCTGCTCGAGCGCGCCGGTCTTGCTCGTCACCAGACCGAGCACGGCGAGGCGGCCCTCGGGCAGGCGTTTGAGCGGTTCGAAGCCGCCGGCGCGCGCGGAGTCATATTCCATGAAATAGCCGTGCACTTTGATCCGGTCGAACAGTACCTCCTGCATGGTTTCATAGCTGCTGGTGCCCGATCCCATGTGGGTGGATTTGTAGTTGCCGCGGCACAGATGCATGGTGACGACCATGTCGGCGGGGATGTCGGAAATCGCGGCGTTGATCAGATCGCCGTAGGCCACGCCGAGGTAATCGGGATCGTCGCCGCGGTCCTTCATGCGCTGGCGGTAACCTTGATCGCACAGCATGGCGATGAAGACTTCGTCGAGCTGCAGATAGCGGCAGCCGGCATCGGCAAAGGCCCGCACCGCTTTTTTGTACGCCTGGCCGAGATCGTCGAAGAACTTGTCCAGCGTCGGATAGATCGCTTTGTCGATTGGCGTCGCCGTCGGCCGGCCATAGAGCGCCGACGGCGCCGGAATGGTCATTTTCGGCGTGCGCTTGGTGTGCGCCTGGAGAAACTTGAAGTGATCGAGCATCGGGTGGCCCGAAAAGCCTAGCTTGCCGGTAACGCGCACGCCTTCGGCGCGCGTCGTCACCGCCGCAAAGGCGACCCCGCCGTCCATAACGTGGCGCTCCACGCCGTCGAGGCCCCAGAGAAAATCGAGGTGCCACCACGAGCGGCGGAACTCGCCGTCGGTGATGGATTGCAGCCCGACCTCTTCCTGTTTTTTGATAATGCGCCCGATTTCGCGGTCTTCGACGGCGCGCAGCTCGTCGGCCGTGATCTCGCCTTTGGCGCGGCGCGCGCGCGCGTCCTTCAATGCCTGCGGCCGCAACAGGCTGCCGACATGGTCGGCGCGGAACGGAGGCGTGGTTCGCAACATCCTTATCTCCAAACTTCTGCGGCAAGCTCGACGATCATGCGCAACTTTGCCCATTGCTCCTCCTCGGTCAGGACATTGCCTTCCTCGGTCGAGGCAAACCCGCATTGCGGCGACAGACAGAGCTTATCGAGCGCCACATATTTCGTCGCCTCATCGATCCGGCGCCTGATCTCATCGCGACTTTCCAACGCGCCGGATTTAGAAGTGACGAGCCCGAGCACGACCCTCTTGCCCTTGGGCAGGAAGCGCAGCGGCTCGAAGCCGCCGGCGCGGTCGCTGTCATATTCCATGAAATAACCGTGCACGTTGATCGCATTGAACAGGATCTCAGCAACCGGCTCGTAGCCGCCGCTGGCGACGAAGCTCGAGCGGAAATTGCCGCGGCACAGATGCATGGTGATGGTCATGTCCGGCGGGATATCGGCGATCGCCGCATTGATCAGGCTGGCATAGATCGACGGCAAAGTCGCCGGGTCCTCGCCGCGCGCCGCGATATGTTCGCGCAAAGACGGGTCGCAGAGGTAAGCGAGGTTGACTTCGTTAAGCTGCAGGTAGCGGCAGCCGGCGTCGGCGAAGGCCTGCACGGCCTTGCTGTAGGACACGCCGAGATCGCGATAAAAATCTTCCATCTTCGGATAGATGCTCGCCGGCACCGCGTCGCGCCCGTAGCGGAAGTGCAGCGACGATGGCGAGGGGATCGTTACTTTCGCGGTCTGCCGGGTATGGCTTTTGAGGAATCTGAAATGCTCGACCATCGGATGCGGAACGTAGCCGCCGAGTTTGCCGATGACGCGCAGCAGAACGGCGCACGGTTGCGGTCCTTGGAATTTGATCTTGCGTTCGCCGACGTAGGATTCAACGCCTTCGAGCCGCTCGAGAAAATCATAGTTCCATGAGGCGCGCCGAAACTCGCCGTCGGTGACGGACTTCAGTCCCACACCCTCTTGCTTCTTGATGACGTCCGCAATCACCCGATCCTCGACTTCCGCAAGCGCTTGTGCAGACATCTCGCCGCGCAAATGTCTCGCGCGCGCGTTTTTCAGCTTTGCCGGACGCAACAGACTGCCAACGTGATCGGCCCGAAAGGGCGGCTGCGCGTCTTCCATAACTTCAACCCCAGACTTCTTCGGCCAGTTCGACGACCAGGCGCAGCTTCGCCCATTGCTCGTCCTCGGTCAGGACGTTGCCCTCTTCGGTCGACGCAAATCCGCATTGCGGTGACAGGCAGAGCTGATCGAGTGCCACATATTTGGTCGCCTCGTCGATGCGGCGCTTGATGTCGTCCTTCTTTTCCAGCGCGCCGCTTTTCGAGGTGACCAAGCCGAGCACCAGCTGCTTCTTGCCCTTAGGGAAAAAACGCAGCGGCTCGAAACCGCCGGCGCGCTCACTGTCGTATTCGAGGAAATAACCGTCGAGCGCGGTATTGCCGAGGAGCTGCTCGGCCACGAAGTCGTAGCCGCCGGACGCGATGAAGGTGGAGCGGAAATTGCCGCGGCAGGAATGCATGGTGATCGTCATGTCCGCCGGCTTGCCTTCAAGCGCGGCGTTGGTGACGCGCGCATAACGCTGCGGCAACGTTTCGGGGTCGTCGCCGCGCTCGCGCGAATGTTCGCGCTCGCTGGGATCGCAGGACATCGCCCAGGCGGTGTCGTCAAGCTGCAGATAGCGGCAGCCAGCGTCGTAGAAGGCGCGGATCGCGGCGCGGTAGGCCTTGCCGACGTCGGCGAAGAAGCCGTCGAGGTCCGGATAAATCTCCCTGCTGATCGCCGAGCGCCCTTGGCGAAAATGCAGCGTGCTCGGCGCCGGGATCGTCATCTTCGGCATCACGCGGGTTTGGTTTTTGAGAAATTTGAAATGCTCCAGCATCGGGTGGCTCGAGAACCCGACTTTCGCGTCGATCTTGAGCGCGTGCGCCTTGGTGGTCACGCCGTGGAACTGGATGCCGCGATCGGTGAGATAGAAGGCGACGCCGTCAAGGCCGCGGAAAAAATCGAACTGCCACCAGGTTCGGCGCAATTCGCCGTCGGTCGCGAGCTGCAACCCGATTTCTTCCTGCTTCTTGATCACGCGCTCGATCTCGCGGTCTTCGACGGCGCGCAGCGCGTCCGCTGTGATCTCGTTGCGCTCGCGCTTCGAGCGCGCCTCCTTCAGTGCCGGCGGACGCAACAGGCTGCCGACATGGTCGGCGCGAAAGGGCGGCACGGTTCGCTGCATCGGTCTCCTCCCAAGGCCGCCGTTTTTCTTTAAGCTAGGCGGTGACGCTCCCGGCGCGATTTAGCAAGGCGTGCAAGTGCGTGTAAACACCATTGCGCCAAGGCAAAACTGCAAAGACACTCGGCACCCAACGCAGAGCTCGCCCACCGGGAGAAGCCTTATGCCCACTATGCTCCGGCTGTACGAAGACGTATTCGCAAGCGACGCGAAGCTATCCTTGCCCGCGCGTCCGCGCGTGGTCTTTGTCGTGCATGGTTCGGTTGCCGTCGATGCCTATGTGCTGCGCGACAATGAAGGCGCGTCCGGTCAGGGCGCCATGCCGGTCATGGCTGGCGCCGGCGGCGCCACGATTTGGCGCTGGGAGTTCGTCACGGATGACAGCGCCCCCGGTGCGAGCGAGGGCAAAATCGCCACGCACGAAAAGCTTGCCGCGAAGCTCGACGCTTTACCCAAGGGTCCGCTGCTGTTGCGCGGCGACAGCGTCGCCTTCCCAGCCGGCGGCTGCGCCTACCTGCACCGGCATCAGGGACCGGGCATCCGCTGCTTGATCGAAGGTGGTATCCGCATCGACACCGGCGGACACTCGATTTCCTACGGGCCGGGCGGCGCCTGGTATGAGAGCGGACCGGAGCCGGTGTTCGCGCAGGCCGCCGACCGGCCGTCGCGCTTCATCCGCGTCATGATCCTGCCGCTGGCGTATCTTGGAAAGAGCTCGGTCGAGTATCTGCGCGAGGAAGACAAGGCCAAGCCGAAGACGCAGACCTACAAAATCTACGCCGATATGCCGATCGCAACGGCGTCCACCACGGCGTAGTGTTTGCTGCGAAATGCTACCAGCAAAAAAGTTCCATGAAGTCCAAAAAGGAACATAATTTCAAATAGTTCCATGATTAAAAATTTGTTTGATAAGGAAATTCTTAACCATACCGGTTCAGCCTGACACGGGGGGCATCGCTCCAACTTTTTACGGAGGAGAAGATGCCGGGATACCGAGCTGATACGGCAACAGAGCACCGGCGCATGAGCACCGCGAATTCATTCGGGCTTTCCGCAATCGATCGCGCCTGCATCAGACATCTCGTCGGACACACGCTTGCTGTCGTCGAGCGCGAGTTCATTCTCGAGACGCTGCGACACTACAGTGGGAATCGAACCCGGGCCGCGGACCTGCTCCGCATCTCGATTCGGTCACTGCGCGATCGTATTCGCGCTTATCGCAGCCAGGGCGAAAGCGTGCCGGAATCGCGGTCGGCCGTTTCGGGTAATCAGGCCGTGTGCCGGCCTTCAGACGTCCGCCACTGAGGCGAGGCCGCTTGCGGGAACAGAAAACTGGTGCCGCAAGAGGGATTCGAACCCCCGACCCCCGCATTACGAATGCGGTGCTCTACCGGCTGAGCTATTGCGGCACGTTAACGGCGAAGCGCCCTAGTAATACCCGAAAAGCGTAAACGCAAGGCACCGTGTCCGCTCACTTGGCCGGCGCCTCGGCCCGCAGCTTGAAGCGCTGGATCTTGCCGGTGGCGGTCTTCGGCAATTCGCTGCGAAATTCAAGCCAGCGCGGATATTTGTAGGGCGCGAGCTTCTCCCGGCAGAAATCCTGCAGCGCGGTTTTGAACGCCTCGCCAGCCTGTTCCGGCGACTTCAGCACCACGAAGGCCTTCGGCTTGATCAGCGCATCGCCATCGGGCCAACCGACAACGGCGGCTTCGAGCACGTCGGGATGGCTTTGCAGCACGCCTTCGACCTCGAATG
>CAYWNY010000186.1:0-7054 GCA_964459765.1 uncultured Hyphomicrobiales bacterium
TCGCGGTCAGCACGTTCATGCCGCGGCGCTCCAGTGCGCTCGACAGCGCGAAGATATTGCGCGAATCGTCGTCGACGAGAAGCACCGTGCGACCAACCAAATCTTCATCCGACGAGTTGAGCCGTTCCAGCATCCGCTGTTTTTCTACGGGAAGATCGGTGAACACACGATGCAGGAACAGCGCCGTTTCATCGAGCAGTCGTTCCGGGGATTCTACGCCCTTGACCACGATGCTGCGCGCCATGGTATGGAGCTGCACGTCTTCGCTGGCCGACAGTTCCCGACCGGTAAATACCACCACCGGCACGTCCGCCAACTTTTCGTCGCCGCGCATGCGTTCGAGGACTTCGAAGCCGGTCATGTCCGGCAGGCGGAGATCGAGGACCACGCAATCGCAGGGTTCTTCGCGCAAAATGCCGAGAGCCTCTTCACCGGTTACGGCGTTGACAATCTCGATGTCGTCGTGGCCCAGCAGTTCGCCGATACCGAACTGCTCGGCCCTGTCGTCCTCAACCACCAACAGGCGCCGCCGCCGCGGCTGCGAGAAGTCCTTAATCTTGGTCAACGCCTCGGAAATTCCTTCGCGCGACGTCGGCTTGGTGACGAAAGAAAACGCACCGCGCGAGAGGCCGTGTTGGCGATCCTCGTCGAGGGTCACAATTTGAACGGGAATGTGGCGGGTGAGGGGATTTTGCTTCAAGTGGCTAAGCACGTTCCAACCCAACATGTCGGGCAGGAAAACATCGAGCGATATCGCCGTCGGTTGATACTGCTTGGCCAGGTCAAGCGCGTCGTCGCCGCGCATCGCAAGCAGCACCTTAAAGCCGGTGTCGCGCGCCAGGTCGAGCAAGATGCGCGCGTAGTGCGGGTCGTCCTCGACGATGAGAAGGATCGCATCGCCGGGCTGAATTTCCAGCCGATCGTCAGGCAGCGGTTCCACCGTGCGTTCGACGGTTGCCGAAGGGGTTGGCAGAATAACCGCCGATGCCGGCGATGCGGTCGAGGCTCCGGCATATTTGATCGGCAGATAGAGCGTGAAGCTCGAGCCGGAGTTGGGCGCGCTGCGCAGATGAATTTCGCCGCCAAGCAGCGTCGCCAGTTCGCGACTGATAGCCAGGCCAAGGCCGGTGCCGCCATATTTACGGCTGGTCGATGCGTCGGCCTGCTGAAACGCTTCGAAGATGATCTTCTGCTTCTCTGCCGGAATGCCGATGCCGGTGTCGGTGACCTCGAATGCGGCTACCGCCGTCGCCTGACTGAGCACCGGGTGATTGAGACTCCAGCCGCTTGCCGCCGCTGAAACCTTAAGGGCCACGCCGCCCTTTTCCGTGAATTTAAAAGCGTTGGAGAGCAGGTTTTTAAGCACCTGCTGGAGGCGCTTGGCGTCGGTGACGATGGTATGGCCAAGGTTCGGGTCGATTTGCACGTCGAAAGACAGTTGCCGGGTGTCCGCCTCGTGCCGGAATGGCCGCGCCACCGTTTCGAGCAGGGTCGAGAAGAAAATCTCCTCGGCCTCCACCGTGACGGTGCCGGATTCGATCTTGGACAGGTCCAGGATGTCGCTGATCAAATTAAGAAGATCGGTGCCGGCGCCGTGAATGGTTCGCGCGAACTCGACCTGCTTCCCTGTTAGATTGCCTTCGGCGTTTTCCGTCAGCTGTTGACCGAGAATCAGGATCGAATTGAGCGGCGTTCGCAACTCGTGCGACATATTGGCCAAGAACTCGGATTTGTACTTCGAGGTCAATGAGAGCTCGGTCGCCTTCTCCTCGAGAGCGCGTCGGGCCTGCTCGATCTCCTGGTTTTTGCGTTCAACTTCGACGTTGCGTTCGGCCAGTTGCTGCGCCTTTTGCTCGAGCTGTTCGTTGGTTTGCTGCAGTTCCCGTTGCTGCGCCTGCAGTTCGCCGGCGAGCTGCTGCGATTGTTTGAGCAGCCCTTCCGTCTGCATCGTCGCTTCAATCGAATTGAGCACAATGCCGATGGATGACGTCAGTTGCTCGAGGAACATGGTCTGCAATGCGGTGAACTCGTTGGCCGTAGCCAATTCGATGACCGCTTTGACCTGGTTCTCGAAGAGCACCGGCAGCACGATGACGTTGCGCGGTTCCACCTTGAGAAGCGCGGAGCTGATGGCGATCGCAGTGCTGGACATTTCGGTCAAGAGCATGCGCCGCTTGTCCAGAGCGCATTGGCCAATGAGGCCTCCACCGAGGCGTATCGAAGTTGGATGATTGCCGGCGTCATCGTCGGCGTAAGCCGACAGAAGCTTCAACCGCTGAGCCTCGTCATTCTCCATCTGATAGATGACGCCTTGGTGGGCGTTGACGAGCGGCGCGAGCTCCGACAGCAGCAGCCGGCCCACAGTTGTCAGGTCGCGCTGGCCCTGCAGCATGTTGGTGAATTTCGCCAAATTCGTCTTCAGCCAATCCTGCTCGGTGTTGCGGTCGGTGGTGAGACGCAGGTTGTCGATCATGGTGTTGAGGTTGTCTTTCAGTTGCGCCACCTCGCCGCGCGCATCGACCTGAATCGAACGGGTAAGGTCGCCCTTGGTCACCGCTGTCGCAACCTCGGCGATGGCCCGCACCTGGGTCGTTAAGTTTGCCGCCAGGAGATTGACGTTGCCGGTCAGGTCCTTCCACGTACCGGCCGCGCCGGGCACGTTCGCCTGACCGCCAAGACGTCCCTCGACGCCGACTTCGCGCGCCACCGTCGTCACCTGGGCGGCGAAAATCGCAAGCGTGTCGGTCATGTTATTGATCGTTTCCGCCAGAGCGGCGACCTCGCCCTTCGACTTCACCGCCAGATTCTGCTTGAGGTCGCCGTTAGCGACGGCGGTCACGACCTTGACGATGCCGCGAACCTGTTCGGTGAGGTTAGCAGCCATCACGTTGACGGTGTCGGTCAAATCCTTCCATGTACCGGCGACGCCGGGAACCAGCGCTTGACCGCCGAGCAGACCTTCGGTGCCAACTTCGCGCGCCACGCGGGTAACTTCGGAGGCGAAGCCGTTAAGCTGGTCGACCATGGTATTGATGGTGTTTTTCAGCTCGAGAATTTCGCCTTTCACGTCCACGGTAATCTTGCGGCTGAGATCGCCGCGCGCGACCGCGGTCGTCACTTCGGCAATGTTGCGGACTTGGGTCGTCAGGTTAGCCGCCAGCAAATTGACGTTGTCGGTCAGGTCCTTCCAGGTGCCGGCGACGCCGGGCACTACCGCCTGACCGCCCAGCCGACCGTCGGTGCCCACTTCGCGGGCGACACGCGTAACTTCGGCGGCAAAAGAGCGCAGCTGCTCCACCATGGTGTTCAGGGTGTCCTTGAGCAGCAGCATTTCGCCGCGAACGTCGACCGTGATCTTCTTGGAAAGATCGCCGCCGGCGATCGCCGTCGCCACTTCGGCGATGTTGCGAACCTGCGCGGTCAGGTTCGACGCCATAAAGTTCACGTTGTCGGTGAGGTCCTTCCAGGTTCCGGCGACGCCCGGCACCTGCGCTTGGCCGCCCAACTTTCCTTCGGTCCCGACTTCGCGTGCAACACGTGTCACCTCGGACGCAAAAGCGTTGAGCTGATCGACCATCGTGTTGATGGTGTTTTTCAGCTCCAGAATTTCGCCTTTCACGTCCACGGTAATCTTGCGGCCGAGGTCGCCGCGGGCGACCGCCGTCGTAACTTCGGCAATGTTTCGGACCTGAGCGGTCAAATTGCCGGCCATCGAATTCACCGAGTCGGTCAGGTCTTTCCAGGTACCGGCAACGCCGGGCACGTTGGCCTGACCGCCGAGCCGCCCTTCGGTGCCGACCTCGCGCGCCACCCGCGTCACCTCGCCGGCAAAGCGATTGAGCTGATCGACCATCGTGTTGAGGGTTTCTTTCAGCTGCAAGATTTCGCCGCGCACGTCGACGGTGATTTTGCGCGACAGATCGCCGCCGGCGATCGCGGTCGCCACCTCGGCGATGTTGCGCACCTGGCCCGTCAGGTTCGAGGCCATCGAATTGACCGAGTCGGTCAGGTCCTTCCAGGTGCCGCCGACGCCGGGGACGTTGGCTTGGCCGCCCAGCTTGCCCTCGGTGCCGACCTCGCGCGCGACGCGGGTCACTTCGGCGGCGAACGCATTGAGCTGGTCCACCATGGTGTTGAGTGTGTCTTTCAGCTCCAGAATTTCGCCGCGCACGTCGACGGTGATCTTGCGGGACAGGTCGCCGCGCGCCACGGCGGTGGCAACCTCGGCGATGTTGCGAACCTGACCGGTGAGATTGGATGCCATCGAGTTGACGGAATCGGTCAAGTCTTTCCAGGTGCCGGCCACGCCGCGCACGGTGGCCTGGCCGCCCAGCTTGCCTTCGGTGCCGACCTCGCGGGCGACGCGGGTCACTTCGCCGGCGAAGGCGTTGAGCTGGTCGACCATCGTATTGATCGTATCTTTTAGCTCGGCGATTTCGCCGCGCACGTCGACGGTAATTTTTTTCGACAAGTCGCCGTTTGCGATTGCGGTCGAGACTTCGGCGATGTTGCGCACTTGCGCCGTCAAATTCGAAGCCATGGAGTTGACGGAGTCGGTCAGATCCTTCCAGGTGCCGGCAACCCCGAGCACGTTGGCCTGTCCGCCGAGCCGCCCATCGGTGCCGACCTCGCGGGCGACACGCGTGACCTCGCCCGCGAAGGCATTGAGCTGATCGACCATCGTATTGATGGTCTCTTTGAGCTGGAGAATTTCGCCGGAGACGTTCACCGTGATTTTTTTCGACAGATCGCCGCCTGCGATTGCGGTCGCAACATCCGCGATGTTGCGCACCTGAGCGGTAAGATTGCCAGCCATGAAGTTGACGCTGTCGGTCAGGTCCTTCCAGGTTCCGGCGACGCCCGGCACCTGCGCTTGACCGCCGAGTTTGCCTTCGGTGCCGACTTCACGGGCGACGCGCGTAACTTCAGAGGCGAAGCTGTTGAGCTGATCGACCATCGTATTGATGGTGTCTTTGAGCTCGAGGATCTCGCCGCGAACGTCGACCGTGATCTTGCGCGACAAGTCGCCGCGCGCGACGGCGGTGGTCACGTGAGCGATGTTGCGGACCTGGTCCGTCAGGTTGCCGCACATGGCGTTGACCGAGTCGGTCAAATCTTTCCAGGTGCCGGCAACGCCGGGGACGATGGCCTGGCCGCCGAGCTTGCCGTCGGTCCCGACCTCGCGGGCGACGCGGGTGACTTCGGAGGCGAAGGAGCGCAGCTGGTCCACCATCGTGTTGATGGCTTCCTTGAGCTGGAGAATTTCGCCGCGCACGTCGACTGTGATCTTTTTCGACAAGTCGCCATTGGCGACCGCGATCGTCACTTCGGCGATGTTGCGAACCTGGGCGGTAAGGTTCGACGCCATCGAGTTGACGCTCTCGGTCAGGTCCTTCCACACGCCGGTAACGCCGCCGACTTGCGCTTGCCCGCCAAGCTTGCCTTCAGTGCCGACTTCACGCGCGACGCGCGTCACTTCCGACGTGAACACATTGAGCTGCTTGATCATCGTGTTGACGATCTGAGCTGATCGCCGAAACTCGCCCTTGAGGGGGCGGCCATCCACGTCGAGGCTGACGGTGCGCAGCAGGTCGCCTTGCGCCACCGCGGCGATGGCGCGGGTTACTTCCGTGGTCGGCCATAAAAGATCATCAATCAACGAATTTACCGACGATTCCATTTCGCCCCAGGCGCCGTCGGACAGACCGAAGCGCACGCGCTGGCGGGTCTTGCCTTCGCGACCGACGACTTGACCGACACGCTCGAGTTGATCGGCCATGCGCTCGTTGGCGGCAACGATTTCATTAAAAACGTCGGCAACCTTGCCCATGACGCCGGTCTGATTGCCTGCCATCCGCACCGAGAAATCGCCGATCCGCACGGCCTGCAGGGCATGGAGCAGTTCGTGCAGCTCGGAGTAAGTTCCGCCGTTCGTGTCCGGGGATGTTTCTTTGCGAATGGATGCAGTGGCCGGGTTCGGAGTGGCAGAACTCTCTCCGTCGGTCGTCTGTCGCATTTAGAAACTCCGAGATATTCGCGAGCCGGGAGGCCCAGCGCATCGATGGCGGCGTGGTTTGTGCGACGGTTTGGAGGCTGGAGCTCGCTGAACGAGCCGCAAATAATGCCATCCCTCCCGCGCCAAGCCGTAGCATCAACGCGATGGGCAAAGTTTGGTTCCAGCAGTGGTTAGACGGCGAGGAACGGCAGCAGCCGCGCCAATTTAAGCTGTTGGAAAGGCAAAAAAATCAGCGAACGCGGTGAGGGAGATCGCCCGAGTGTCCGCGGGCGGGTCGCCAAGCGCGGGGAGGGGTTAAGGCAGCCGCAATCGCCTTGCGGCTGCCTTAGGCCGTGTGTTCAGGCAGCTCGGAGATTGACTGCGCTTTCCGCCATCTCGGTCAGCTTCTCGTCGGTCGCCTTTTCCTCTTTGAGCGTCTGCTCAAGGAGCGGGACGACGTTGTCATGGCCAAGCAGGTGCGCCCAGGCGATCAACGTGCCATAGCGGGTCATCTCGTAATGCTCGACCGCTTGCGCGGCCGCGATCAAAGCCGCGTCCAGGACGGATTTTTTCTCGACCTCGCCTGCGACGTCGTCGGCTTCCTCGAGGATGCCGTCGATCGCCGGACAATCTACGCCTTGCGCTTTCTGTCCGGTGAGCTCGAACACCTGCTCGAGCCGCGTGACGTGATTTTCGGTCTCGCGCAGGTGCTTTTCGAAGCCCTGTTTGAGTTTTGGGTCGCTGGCTTTGTCGATCATTTCGGGCAGCGCCTTCACGATCTGTTTCTCGGCATAGTAGATGTCGCGAAGCATGTGCACGAAGAGATCATCCATGCTTTTGATGTCCTTGGAGAACAATCCCATGTTTAGTTCCTTCTTGATTTGGTGGTTGTTGGAAGGCGAGGCTGCGCTCGCAGATCATTATCGCGATACGGTCCGTCGCGAAGCGTAACAACCGACATCAACAGATCGTTCCCTGCCGCGGCGCGACAATCGCGCACGGGAACTAAGAGCCGATCCGGGAAGTTCTTGAATCTGATGAATCGGATGTGATTCATTG
>CAYWNY010000187.1:0-7047 GCA_964459765.1 uncultured Hyphomicrobiales bacterium
GGTCATCGACTGGCGCTCGGGCTCCGCCCGCGGCCAGCAGGACCTGCGTCCGGCGTTGGTGATCAAGGGCAAGGACGGCAAGATCCTCAAGCTGTCCCGCGGCGGCGACGCCCGCTATGTGCTGGCGGTCGATGCCGTCATTTCGGTCGATCCCGGCGCGCTGGTGAAGGCAGCCGACGTCATCGCGCGTATCCCGACGGAAAGTGCGAAGACGCGCGACATCACCGGCGGTCTGCCGCGGGTCGCGGAATTGTTCGAAGCCCGGCGTCCGAAGGAATCGGCGGTCATCGCCGAAATCTCCGGAACGGTGCGCTTCGGCCGCGACTACAAGAACAAGCGGCGCATTACCATCGAGCCGGCGGACAAGAGCGAGGAGCCGAGGGAGTATCTCGTCCCGAAGGGCAAGCACATCCACTTGCAGGATGGCGACGTCATCGAGAAGGGCGACTTCATCGTCGAAGGCAACCCGGCGCCGCACGACATCCTGGCGATCAAGGGCGTCGAGGAGCTTGCCGGCTACCTCGTCAACGAGATCCAGGAGGTCTACCGGCTCCAGGGCGTGGCCATCAACGACAAGCACATCGAAGTGATCGTCCGGCAGATGCTGCAGAAGGTCGAGATCGACGATTCCGGCGAGACCGACCTGATCCAGGGCGAGCAAGTCG
The DNA here is from genome assembly GCA_964459765.1 of uncultured Hyphomicrobiales bacterium. Classification (GTDB taxonomy): domain Bacteria; phylum Pseudomonadota; class Alphaproteobacteria; order Rhizobiales; family Xanthobacteraceae; genus BOG-931. The sequence continues at coordinate 666 of CAYWNY010000187.1, forward strand.
ACAAGGTCGAGATGGACGAGGTCAACGCGCGAGCCGCGGCGGAAGGCAAGAAGCCCGCGAGCGGGTATCCGGTGCTCCTTGGCATCACCAAGGCGTCGCTGCAGACACGCTCGTTCATCTCCGCAGCCTCGTTCCAGGAGACCACCCGCGTGCTTACCGAGGCGGCAGTCTCTGGCAAGGCCGACACGCTCGACGGCCTCAAGGAGAACGTGATCGTCGGCCGGCTGATCCCGGCCGGCACCGGCGCCATGATGAACCGCATCCGCGAAGTGGCGGTCAAACGCGACCAGCTCATTCTCGCCGAGCGCGAGAAGGAAGCGGCCGCGAAGGCGGCGGAAGCCGCTGCGGCCGAACCGGCAGCGCTGCCGGCGGCGGAATAACCGCCGGCGCCCTTTGGCGAACAACAAACCCCCGGCTTCGGCCGGGGGTTTTTATTTTCCGCCACCCGCTTCGGTTTCGGCTTCGCGTGCCGCCCGCTATGCTTAGCCGGCTTCGGCGGCCCACGCGTGGCCGATACGGAAAAAAGACATGCGCAAGCTCCTGATTATCGGTATCGGCGCCGGCAACCCCGATCACATCACAGTGCAGGCGATCAACGCGCTCAACCTCGTCGACGCATTCTTTGTCGTCGACAAGGGCGCCGAAAAGGACGATCTCGTCCGCCTGCGCCGCGAGCTGTGCGCCCGCTACATCAAAAATCGATCCTACCGCACCGTGGATATCCAAGATCCGGCGCGCGACCGCCGGCCGCCGTCATACGAGGAGGCCGTGAAGGCCTGGCATGCGGAGCGGCTTGCGGCCTACGAGGAAGCGCTTTTGCATGAGCTCGGCGACGACGAGTGCGGTGCCTTTTTGGTCTGGGGCGATCCTTCGCTCTACGACAGCACGCTGCGGATCGTCGACCAGATCGCGGCGCGCGGCGTCGTCGCCTTCGAGCATGAAATCATTCCCGGCATAACCAGCGTGCAGGCGCTGGCCGCGGCGCACAAAATCGCGCTCAACCGCGTTGGCGGCCCGATCGAGATCACCACCGGCCGCCGTATCGCCGAAGGCTTGCCCGAGCGCGTCGACGACGTCGTCGTGATGCTTGACGGCGATTGTGGGTTCAAACGCATCGCCGAGAGCGATGTCGAGATTTACTGGGGCGCTTATCTCGGCACCGAAGACGAGATTCTGCGCTCCGGCAGGTTGCCGGATTGCGCGGCCGACATCGAGCGCGTCCGCCGCGAGGCACGAGCCAAGAAGGGCTGGATCATGGACACCTATCTTTTGCGCCGATCGCCCGACCGGTAGCCGCGCCATGACCGACGGTAATGCGGCGCCGATCACGGTTCTCAGCGGCGGCGCCATGCGCCGCTTCATGCTCGAAGCCATTCCGCTGTTCGAGGCCGCGAGCGGGCAAAAGGTCGCGATCCGCTTTGCGCTGACCCGCGACATGAAGGCGCAGATCGAGGCTGGCGCAACCTTCGACGTCGCGCTCCTGCCGCGCGCGGCCGTCGATGAACTGGCCGAAGCTGGCTTTGTCGCGGCAGCGACGCGGACCGACGTGGTGCGCTCGCTCGTCGGGTTCATCGTCCGCACCGGCGCGGCGACGCCCGATATCGGCAGTATCGAAGCGCTGGTGCGGACTTTGCGGGCCGCGAAATCGATTTCCTACAGCAAGGGACCGAGCGGCCAATATGTGGCGGAGCTGCTGGCGCGGCTGGGGGTTGCGGCGGAGATGGCCGACAAGACGGTCTTTGCCATCGGCCGGCCGGTCGGCGCGGTCGTCGCCTCCGGCGAGGCCGAAGTCGGCATGCAGCAGATCATCGAAAATCAGCCGGTCGAGGGCGCGCACCTCGTCGGTCCGCTGCCGCCCGAGCTCATTAATTATGTGATGTACGCGGCGGGTTTTGCCGCCAAGGCCGCCGACGCGGCAGCCGCGCGCGCTTTCGTGAAGTTTTTGGCGTCGCCGCAAGCCACAGCCATCATCCGCGAAAAGGGGATGGAGCCGGCGGCACGAGAATAGTAAAGATGTGCTTGCGCCATAGCGGTTTGGTGCCCATATGCGCTTGACTTCGCGCGGTGCCGCCGATACATACCGCGCACTTTTCGGCAGGCGGTGAGCTTCGTCAGTCGGAACGGCCTGTCCGGGTCCCCAAGCTAAGTCATTGATAGTCAGCATGCTTTGTTGACTGCGCCTTGGCCTGTCGGATTCCGGCACGACGCCTCGACGAAGGAAGCTCAAACGCTGCCGCTGACGACGCAAAGTCAGGGCTAAAGGCACGATCGCGCTGCTATCGCTGCGGTCCTCTGCGGTTTCGAGCGCTCTTCCGCTTCTGGCAAGCGGACGGCGCTGTTTCGTTTGCGCGAATGCGTGCGCGCGAGTTCGCTAAAAGGGCGCAAGCCCATCTGGAGCAGGTTGAAAGCATGCCGACGGTTAATCAGCTCATTCGCAAGCCGCGGGTTGCGCAGCACGCGAAGAAGAAAGTGCCGGCGCTGCAGCAGAGCCCGCAAAAGCGCGGCGTGTGCACGCGCGTCTATACGACGACGCCAAAGAAGCCGAACTCGGCTTTGCGCAAAGTCGCCAAGGTTCGCTTGACCAACGGCTTCGAAGTCATCGGCTACATCCCGGGCGAAGGTCACAATCTGCAGGAACACTCGGTGGTGATGATCCGCGGCGGCCGCGTGAAGGACCTGCCGGGCGTGCGCTACCACATCCTGCGCGGCGTGCTCGACACCCAGGGCGTGAAGAACCGCAAGCAGCGCCGCTCGAAGTACGGCGCCAAACGGCCGAAGTAAGGAACCACGACGATGTCCCGCCGTCACAGCGCCGACAAACGCGAAATCCTCCCGGATCCGAAATTCGGGAACATCGTGATCACCAAGTTCATGAACTCGGTGATGCACGCCGGCAAGAAGTCGGTGGCCGAAGGCATCGTCTATGGCGCGCTCGACATGATCGAAGGCAAGACGCGCGGCAATCCGGTCAGCGTATTCCAGCAGGCGCTCGACAACGTCATGCCGTCGATCGAAGTGCGTTCGCGCCGCGTCGGCGGCGCCACCTATCAGGTGCCGGTCGAAGTCCGCACCTCGCGGCGCCAGGCGCTGGGTATCCGTTGGATTATTGCCGCGGCGCGCGAGCGCAACGAGAAAACCATGACCGAGCGGCTCTCCGCCGAGCTGCTCGACGCATCGAATAACAGGGGGAACGCCGTCAAGAAGCGCGAGGATACGCACCGGATGGCGGAAGCCAACCGCGCCTTCTCGCACTATCGCTGGTAAGGCCCGAGACAGCGCACCCCACAGGACTTACGCAAATGCCTCGCACTCACCCGATCGAAGACTATCGCAACTTCGGCATCATGGCTCACATCGATGCCGGCAAGACGACGACGACCGAGCGCATCCTCTACTACACCGGCAAGAGCCATAAGATCGGTGAGGTGCATGAGGGCGCCGCCACCATGGATTGGATGGAGCAGGAGCAGGAGCGCGGCATCACCATCACGTCGGCCGCCACCACCGCGATCTGGAACGGCAAGCGGCTCAACATCATCGATACGCCGGGCCACGTCGATTTCACCATCGAGGTCGAGCGCTCGTTGCGCGTCCTTGACGGCGCGGTATGCGTTCTCGATTCCAACCAGGGCGTGGAGCCGCAGACCGAGACGGTATGGCGGCAAGGCGACCGCTACAACGTTCCGCGCATCGTCTTCTGCAACAAGATGGACAAGATCGGCGCCGACTTCTTCCAGTGCCTCAAGGACATTGTCGACCGTCTCGGCGCCAAGCCGGTCGCGATCCAGCTGCCGATCGGTGCGGAAAACCAGTTCAAGGGCATCATCGACCTCATCCGCATGGTCGGCGTGGTGTGGGACGAAGAGAATCTGGGCGCGAAGTATCACGACATCGAAATCCCCGCCGAGCTGCTCGATCAGGCCAAGGAATATCGCGAGAAGCTCATCGAGGCCGCGGTCGAGCTCGATGACGACGCGATGACTGCTTACCTCGAGGGCAAAGAGCCGGACGTGGCAACGCTCAAGCGGCTGATCCGCAAGGCGACGATTTCCGGCGTCTTCTTCCCGGTGTTCTGCGGCTCCGCCTTCAAGAACAAGGGCGTGCAGCCGCTGCTCGATGCCGTGGTCGATTTTCTCCCCTCGCCGGTCGACGTGCCGCCGGTCAAGGGCATCGACATGAAGGGCAACGAAGTCGAGCGCAAGCCGCTCGATACCGAGCCGATGGCGCTCCTGGCCTTCAAGATCATGGACGATCCGTTCGTCGGCACCATCACCTTCTGCCGCATCTATTCCGGCACGCTCGAAAGCGGCACCGGCGTGATGAATTCGACCAAGGAACGCAAGGAACGCGTCGGGCGCATGTTGTTGATGCATGCGAACAACCGCGAGGACATCAAGGAGGCATTCGCCGGCGACATCGTGGCGCTGGCGGGCTTGAAGGATGTGCGCACCGGCGACACGTTGTGCGATCCGCAGAAAGCGGTCATCCTGGAAAAGATGGACTTCCCCGATCCGGTCATCGAGATTGCGATCGAGCCGAAGTCGAAGGCCGACCAGGAAAAGCTCGGCGTGGCGCTCGCCAAACTCGTGGCCGAGGACCCGTCGTTTCGTGTCCACACCGATCAGGAGTCGGGCCAGACCATTATCAAGGGCATGGGCGAGCTTCATCTCGACATCAAGGTCGACATCTTGAAGCGCACTTATAAGGTCGACGCCAATATCGGCGCGCCGCAGGTGGCCTATCGTGAAAAGATCACGCGGCCGGCGACCGTCGATTACACCCACAAGAAGCAGACCGGCGGCTCGGGCCAGTATGCGCGGGTCAAGATCGTCGCCGAGCCGCTGCCGCCCGGCTCTACCCCGGGCTTCGAGTTCGAGAACGAGATCGTCGGCGGCGCGGTGCCTAAGGAATACATCCCCGGCGTCGAGAAGGGACTTGAATCGGTGCTCGGCTCCGGCGTTCTCGCCGGCTTCCCGGTGGTCGATCTTAAAGTCTCGCTGATCGACGGCGCCTATCACGACGTCGACTCGTCGGCGCTGGCGTTCGAAATCTGCTCGCGCGCGGCGCTCCGCGAGGCGCTGCAGAAGGGCGCCCCGGTGCTGCTCGAGCCGGTCATGAAGGTCGAGGTGGTGACGCCGGAAGACTATACCGGGTCGGTCATCGGCGATCTCAATTCGCGGCGCGGCCAGATTCAGGGCCAGGACATGCGCGGCAACGCCAACGTCATCACGGCGATGGTGCCGCTCGCCAACATGTTCTCGTACGTGAACAACCTGCGCTCGATGAGCCAGGGACGCGCCACGTTCACCATGCAATTCGATCACTACGCGGAAGTGCCGAAAGCGATCGCTGAGGAGGTTCAGGCGAAGTTCGCCTGAGCGGGAAATTCAAACGATTTAAGCAGGAGCCGGAACGGAGAGCCTCATGGCCAAGGAAAAATTCCAACGCACCAAGCCGCATTGCAACATCGGCACGATCGGGCACGTCGACCACGGCAAAACGTCGTTGACGGCGGCGATCACCAAGGTATTGGCGGAAACCGGCGGGGCGACTTACACCGCCTACGATCAGATCGACAAGGCGCCGGAAGAGAAGGCGCGCGGCATCACCATTGCGACCGCCCACGTCGAGTACGAGACCGCGAAGCGCCACTATGCGCACGTCGACTGCCCCGGGCATGCCGACTATGTGAAGAACATGATCACCGGCGCCGCGCAGATGGACGGCGCCATCCTGGTGGTGAGCGCCGCCGACGGCCCGATGCCGCAGACCCGCGAGCACATCCTGCTCGCCCGTCAGGTCGGCGTGCCGGCGCTCGTCGTGTTCCTCAACAAGGTCGATATGGTCGACGATCCGGAACTGCTTGAGCTCGTCGAGCTCGAGGTCCGCGAACTGCTGTCCAAGTATAATTTCCCCGGCGACAAGATCCCGGTGATCAAGGGCTCGGCGCTGATGGCGCTCGAGGACAAGGACAAGAAGCTTGGCCACGACGCCATCCTCGAGCTGATGAAGGCAGTGGACGAGAACATCCCGCAGCCGGAGCGTCCGAAGGATCAGCCGTTCCTGATGCCGGTGGAAGACGTGTTCTCGATCTCCGGCCGCGGCACGGTCTGCACCGGCCGTATCGAGCGCGGCGTCATCAAGGTCGGCGAGGAAGTCGAAATCGTCGGCATCAAGCCGACCACCAAGACGGTCGTCACCGGCGTCGAAATGTTCCGCAAGCTGCTCGACCAGGGCGAGGCCGGCGACAACGTCGGTTGCCTGCTGCGCGGCACCAAACGCGAAGAGGTCGAGCGCGGCCAGGTGCTGTGCAAGCCGGGTTCGGTGAAGCCGCACACCAAGTTCAAGGCCGAGGCCTACATCCTCACCAAGGAGGAGGGCG
>CAYWNY010000188.1:0-7028 GCA_964459765.1 uncultured Hyphomicrobiales bacterium
AGGCGCTGCGCGCGCACAAGCTGTTCCAGCGCGACAAGGATTACATCGTGCGCAACGGCGAAGTCGTGATCATCGACGAATTCACCGGCCGCATGATGCCGGGCCGGCGCTATTCGGAAGGGTTGCACCAGGCGCTTGAGGCCAAGGAGCGGCAGCCCATCCAGCCGGAAAACCAGACGCTCGCCTCGATCACCTTCCAGAACTACTTCCGCATGTACAAAAAGCTCGCCGGCATGACCGGAACGGCGGCGACCGAGGCCGACGAACTCCTCGACATTTACAATCTCGAAGTCCTGGAAATTCCGACCAATATGCCGATGGTGCGCATCGACGACGATGACGAGGTCTATCGCACGGCGGCGGAAAAATTCCGCGCCATTCTGACTCTGATCGAGGATTGCAAGTCGCGCGGCCAACCGGTCCTGGTCGGCACCACCTCGATCGAGAAATCGGAAACGCTCGCCGAGATGCTGCGCAAGCAGGGTTGGGAGCAGCACGATTTCTCCGACCCGAATGCGTTCGCGGCGCTCTATTCCGGCGATGAAGGCGCGTCCAAGGCGAAAGTGTTCGCCATCCTCAACGCCCGCTATCACGAGCAGGAAGCCTATATCGTGTCGCAGGCGGGCGTGCCCGGCGCGATCACCATCGCCACCAACATGGCCGGCCGCGGCACCGACATTCAGCTCGGCGGCAACGCCGACATGCGCATCCGCCAGGAGCTGGCCGACATCGATGATTGGCAGGCGCGCAACGAACATGCCCGCGCCGGCGAAATCCGCGCGCAAGTCGCGCGCTTGAAGGACAAAGCGCTTGCCGCCGGCGGGCTCTATGTGCTCGGCACCGAACGGCATGAGAGCCGCCGCATTGACAATCAGTTGCGCGGCCGTTCCGGACGCCAGGGCGATCCCGGCCATTCGAAATTCTTTCTGTCGCTCGAAGACGACCTGATGCGCATCTTCGGTACCGACAAGCTCGACGGCATGCTGACCAGGCTGGGCCTCAAGGAGGACGAGGCGATCATCCATCCGTGGATCAACAAGGCGCTGGAGAAAGCGCAACAGAAAGTCGAGGCGCGCAACTTCGACATCCGCAAGAACATCCTGAAATTCGACAACGTGATGAACGACCAGCGGAAGGTCATCTTCGAGCAGCGCATCGAATGGATGGGCGACGCCGCGGCGGCCGAAGTCGTCGCCGACATGCGCCACAACGCGATCGACGATCTGGTCGCCAAGCACGTGCCGGAAAACGCCTATCCCGAGCAGTGGGACACCACGGGCCTCAAGGAGGAGATCAAGCGCGTTCTCGGTCTCGAACTGCCGGTCGACGTGTGGGCGAAGGAAGAAGGCATCGCCGACGAGGAAATTTTCGCCCGTGTCGAACGCCGCGGCGATGAGCATATGGCGGCGAAAGTCGCGCAGTGGGGCTCCGACGTCATCCGTTACATCGAGAAATCGATTCTGCTGCAGACGCTCGATCATCTCTGGCGCGAGCATCTGTTGACGCTTGAGCATCTGCGGCAGGTGATCGGGCTGCGCGGTTACGGCCAGCGCGACCCGCTCAACGAGTACAAGGCCGAAGCCTTCTCGCTGTTCGAGGCGATGAGCCAGAATTTGCGCGAGGCGGTGACGGCGCAGCTAATGCGTGTCGAGATCATGGCGCAGCCGCCGCCGGAGCAGCCGATGTCGCTGCCGGCAATGGAGGCGCATAAGATCGATCCGACGACCGGCGAAGACGAAATGGCGCTGGCGATGGCTGGCGCCGAGACGCTGGCGCGGCATGGCATCGGCGGTCCCGCGGGCGGCGCCGCCGCGGCCACGGCGGCGGCACGCAACGCACCTGCTGCGGAACGCAATCCGCAAGATCCGACCAGTTGGGGCAAGGTCGGCCGCAACGAACCTTGTCCGTGCGGTTCAGGCAAAAAATTCAAGCATTGCCACGGCAAATACCAATAATCGGGGATCAGTCACCTGATCCCTTAATTCGTGATGCCGGATAGCTGGATTACTGCAATCCGCCCCAGCGGCTGTCGAAGCTGCCGGCCGGCACGGCCGGTTGCGCGCCGTTCATGACGCCGCCGTTGCCGGCGGGTTGCGCCGCCGCGTTGGCTTCCTGAGTTGCGGGCTTTGGCTTGGGCGCGGCGGCCTGCTGCGGTTCGCTCTTCGGCGCTTCATTCTTGTTCGTGTCGTGCGGCTCGCTCGGCTTGGGCTTGGCGGCCGCTGTTTCAGTCTCATGATGCGCCGGCTTCGGCTTCGGCGGAGCCGATCCTGATCCGCGCTCCTGGACCGCCGCTTCGGTTGCGGCGACTTGCGTCGGTGCGGCGGGGGCCGATGCGAACAGGCCGCCGAAAAGCTTGCCGGCCAAGCTCGGCTCGCCATTGTCGGCGGTGGCGCCCACCGTCGGCGGTTGCTGCGGCAACGCCGACGGCGGCGGCACGCGCGCCGGCGGTATGTTGCCGCCGACCTGGGCGAGGAAAACGCGGTTCATGCCGCCGTCCAGCCCGCTATGGATCGGAGCGGTGGGCGTGAATTTCGCCAGCTTGACGAATTCCTGCTCGTCCTCGTGCTCTTTCTCGATCGCCGGTCCGGCGATTTCCGGGTTCACGACATAGGGCGGACAACGGCCGCTCGGAGTGAACGCTAGCGCCTTCGAGGAATTCGGCATCGCGTCGAAGACGTAGTGCTTGTCGCAAACATCGACCTTGGGCTCGAGATGCGTCGCTTCGAAATGATCGTTGCCTACCTTGATCATTTTCCAGAAGGCCATGTTCGGATTGTTGCGATGACGGGCGAGGTTCGCCGGCGTCAGGCGAAACGGATAGGCCTGGATCTGGAACGACTGCTGCCCGCCGAGCAAAGACTCGCGCGCCAGCGAATAGATTTCCCCAATTTGCTCGTCGGTCATCGCATAGCAGCCGCGCGACGAGCAGTCGCCGTGGATCATCAAAAACGCGCCGTGGCGGTCATTGGCCTTGTCGTAGGCGTTGGGGAAGCCGGTGTTGATCGCCAGGTAATAGTTGGAGTTCGGATTCATCAATTCAGGGGTGATGGTGTAGAAGCCCTCAGGCGCCTGGCGGTCGCCTTCATGGACCTTCGGTCCGATATCGCCCGACCAGCGGCAGATCGGATAGACTTTCAGGATCTGGTACCGGCCGGTGACGTCCTGCTTCCAGACCTCGAGTTCCGATTCCTCCTTGAAGATGCGGACGAGGATCGGCGACTCCTTCGTCATTTTCTTCTGATCGAGGAGCGTCAGCATTTGCGGCGACAGCTCCTTCATTGCCCTGGTCGGCAACTGGTAGCCGCCTTCATCGCTGAAGCATCCGGCGAGCGTCAGTGCCCCGGCGAGCGTTGCCGACAGCATGAGCGCGCGGACCAGACTGGCGCGGATCAAAGCGATACTCCCCGACGGTGGGATGGTCCCCGATCCATCGCACCAATCGTTATCCTTACGAAATGGCTTTCGCAAGGCAGCAGGGCCGCCCATAGCCCCGGTGGACCATGCGCGCCCTGAAAGAATGGTAAATATTTCCGCTAATTTGATGCGCGGAACCAAGGTGTTAACGGGCAGGGGATCAATTGTGGCGCCCCGGGCGGAACCGCCGCAGCGCACCACCAAGCGGAGAAATCAGGCGAGCGACCGCCCGATCGCCATGAATTTCTCGCGCCGCAGCCGCACGATCGTTGCCGGGTCGAGCCCGTGCAATTCTGCCAAGGCAGCCCCGATCGCCTCGCCGGTCGCGGCGATAGCGGCCGCCGGATCGCGATGCGAGCCACCCGTAGGTTCGGCAACGATGGTGTCGACAACGCCGAGCCGCAGCAGATCTTGAGCGGTGATCTTCATGCTGGCGGCGGCCTCCTGGGCCTTCGAGGTGTCGCGCCACAGGATCGAGGCGGCGCCTTCCGGCGAGATCACGCTGTAGATTGAGTGTTCCAGCATGATCACGCGGTTTGCGGTGGCAACCGCGATCGCTCCGCCCGAGCCGCCTTCGCCGATGATGGTCGCGACATTGGGAACGCCGATGCGCAAACACGCTTCAGTCGAGCGTGCGATTGCTTCCGCCTGGCCGCGCTCTTCGGCGCCGATGCCCGGATAGGCGCCGGCGGAATCGATGAGCGCGATGACTGGAATTTCAAAGCGGTCGGCCAAGTCCATCAGCCGCACCGCTTTGCGATAGCCCTCCGGCCGCGCCATGCCGAAATTGTGCTTGAGCCGGCTGTCGGTATCGGAGCCCTTTTCCTGTCCGATGACGCAGACGCTTTCGCCGCGGAAGCGGCCGAAACCGCCGACGATGGCGGCGTCTTCGCCGTAGCTGCGGTCGCCGGCGAGCGGGACGAAATCGGTCACCAGCGCCCCGATATAATCGAGACAGTGCGGCCGCTGCGGATGGCGCGCCACCTGCGTCTTCTGCCACGGCGTCAAGCCGGCATAGAGCTCTTTGAGCGTGGCATCGGCCTTCACCTCGATACGGCTGATCTCTTCGCCAATGGCGACGTCGCCGGACGCCTGCAACGCGCGCATCTCCTCGACCTTGGCCTCGAGCTCGGCCACCGGTTTTTCGAAATCGAGATAGGAACGCATTACGCTTGGTCGGCTTTCATCTGGTTAAATCGCCGCGGAACATAGTCATCAAATATTGATGTCCGTCAGCGGATGCAAATCGCGGACAAGGCTTTTCAAACGCTCCTCGAGCACGTGCGTATAAATCTGCGTGGTCGAGATGTCGGCGTGCCCGAGCAACGTCTGCACCACCCGCAAATCAGCGCCGTTATGCAACAGGTGGCTGGCGAAAGCATGGCGCAGCACATGCGGGCTCAACTGCCCCGCGCGCAGGCCGGCGGCCGCGGCCAGCGCTTTGAGTTCGCGCGCGAAGTGCTGCCGGGTGAGATGGCCGCTGCCGCCGAAGGACGGGAACAGCCACTTGGTTTCGGTGCGATCGCCGCCGCCGCCCGATTGTGCGAGGAGTTCCAGATACGCCGCCATCGCCTCCTTGGCCGCGGCGTTGAGCGGCACGAGCCGCTCTTTGTTACCCTTGCCGCGCACAACGATGACGCGGGCGTCGCGGCGGGCAGCGGATACCGGGAGTGCCACGAGTTCGGATACGCGCAGTCCTGTGGCGTACAGAAGTTCGACGAGACAGGCGAGCCGCGCGGCCCGCAGCCGCGTTGAAAGCGTCGCTTGCGGGGCGTGGCTACCCGCCACACCCAAGAGACGGTCGACTTCGGCAAGCGTGAGCGTTTTCGGCAGCGCGCGAGCGCGTTTTGGACCTTCCAGCACGGCGGCCGGATCGTCCTTGCGTTGTCCTTCGGCAAACAGAAACCGGTAGAGCTGGCGGATCGCGGACAGTTTACGCCCCACCGTGGCCGGCCGCATCCCGCGCTTGGCGAGTGCGCCGAGATAGCGGCGAATATCTTCGGTCGTCGCCGTGGCGACCGATCGGCCGCGATCGGCAAGCGAGGTGGAAAAGTCGGCAAGGTCGTGCGCGTAAGCGGTGAGTGTGTTGGTCCCGGCGCCGCGCTCCGCAGCCAGCATATCAAGAAACAGCGCGACTAGCCGCTGGTCGGAATCTGTCCCGGCGCGTGTCGTCGCTCGAATAGTTTTGCGCGTCGGCGCGCGGGCCATCAGGACTCGGTTCCTGTTTAGCGGTTCTTGAAAAACTTATCGGGCGGGATCGATACCGTGATTTCGCGCGGCGTCGGCTGGACGAAATGCGCCAGCGCATAGACGCCGCCATAGACGGCCGCGCCGAGAGCGGCGACGACAAAAAGGAAGCGAAAAAGGCTCGGCATGATCGGGTCCCGGACGTCCTTATGCGACTTAAGAATCAGAAAAACACTAGCAAACTGTGATGTTGGTTCGGGTTTGCCGATTTGTGGCCGCAAGGCGAGGCCGCCCTCGATTTTTGCGCTATAAAGGCGCCGGCGTGGTCCCTATGGCCGGTGACGAGCATACCCTAAATGACTGATATTGCGCTGCAAAATGATGCCGACCCGACCGCGTCGCCGGCCGCTATCGTGCCACGGCTGGGCAGCCGCTCGATTGTGCTTGTCGGCATGATGGGGGTCGGCAAGTCTTCGGTCGGCCGCCGGCTGGCGGCTCGCCTTGCAATTTCCTTTGTCGACGCCGACGCCGAAATCGAAACCGCGGCTGGCATGAGCATCGCCGACATCTTCGCTCGCCACGGCGAGGATTACTTTCGGCGCGGCGAGGCGCGAGTCATTGCGCGCCTGCTCGAGAGCGGACCGCAGATCTTGGCTACCGGCGGCGGCGCCTTCATGAATTCGGAAACACGCCAACTCATCAAAGCCAAGGGGGTCTCGATTTGGCTGCACGCCGATGTGGATGTACTGCTCCGGCGCACCGGCAAGCGCAGGAACGAGCGGCCGCTGTTGCAAACGGACGACCCCGCCGACACGCTGCGCCGCCTTCTGGCCGAGCGCGGCCCGATGTATGCGCAGGCGGATCTCACCGTGCATTCGCGCGACATTGCGCACGAAGCGGTCGTGGCCGAGGTGATGGCGGCGCTCGCATCGTTTCTGAGCGAAAACGATGCGCCGAGTGAGGCTGGCTCATGACCGCGCCGTTGCGCGCCGATCCGACGACCGTACAGGTTGCGCTCGGCGACCGCAGCTATGACATCGTCATCGGCCGCGGCCTCTTGGGTTCGCTCGGCGCGCGCGTTGCCGCCATGCGACCCGGCGCCAAGGCAATGATCGTCACCGACGAAAATGTCGCGCGCCATCACCTTGCCGCGGCGGAAAGCGCGTTGACCGGCGCGGGCATTTCGGCAAGCCGCCTAAGTGTTGCCGCCGGCGAAGCCTCCAAGAGCTTTGCCGTGTTCGAAACGGTTTGCGAGGCGATCGTCGCCGCGCGCATCGAGCGCGGCGATTTGATCATCGCGCTGGGCGGCGGCGTCATCGGCGATCTCGCCGGCTTTGCCGCGTCGGCGGTTCGGCGCGGCCTCGATTACGTGCAGGTGCCGACCACGCTGCTGGCGCAGGTCGATTCCTCGGTCGGCGGCAAGACCG